>CACZEU010000048.1:0-14001 GCA_902780175.1 uncultured Bacteroidia bacterium | reverse complement strand
CAGCCAGCAGAAGAACTTCTACATCAGCTTCACCGGAACTCCGGCCAACGATTACCGCGTACCCGGCAGCAACAACAACCTGCCCGGCACGCCCATCCTGGCCTTCCGTTACCTCAACCCCGCATCGACCGTGGAGGCCGAGACCGCGCTGATTGAAAAGGTCCTGAGCGGCAAGCTCGACAACATCAACGAGGCACTGTTCCCCATCGACGCCGCAGCCGGCACCGTCGCAGGCATTTCGGTATCGTCGCTCGCAGGCGCCATCAAGTCCGACAAGTGGTGCGACCACCAGACCGCGGAACTCAAGGACGATCCCGGCTACAAGACCGACGCCATATTCCTCGTTGCCTATTACAGCAACAACGGCTTCAGCAAAGAGCAGCCTACGGCCAACATCCGCCGACTGGGCATCCTGCACGTCACCGGCATCGACTGGGGCGTGTACAACAACAGCAACTTCGGCAGCACCCGGGTCACCTACAACTGCTACTGGCAGAAATACGATTACGACTATTCCAAACTTTAACGGACACAGCATATGAAAAAGATATTTGGAATACTGGCTCTGGCCGCCGTCCTCTTCGCCTCCTGCGAGAAGGAGAAGCAGACCCTGGTCAACACCCCGGCAGTCAACGTGACTACTGAGAAACTCGACCCCAACACCGACGAGAGCGGCACCGTGAGGGCCTTCGCAGGCACTCAGGTCACCGCAAAGGGGCTCAACCTCGACAAGGTGGGCGCCGTGAAAATCGACGGCAAGGACGCAACCATCATAGAGAAGACGATGAAGACCCTCGTCTTCGAGATCCCGGCAATGGACAAGGCCCAGCAGGACGAGCCCTATATGGTTCTCCTCGAGGTGTTTGACGCCGACGCCCAGACCGTGGTCTTCAAGTACGATTACTTCGTCACGGTGCCCGTGACCGACGCCCTCGTAAGCGGCTTCGAGCCGAAGAACGGCACCGTCGGAACCACCGTCACCGTCAGCGGACGCAACCTCGAGCAGCTCACCTCCGTCACCTTCGGGGGCGTTGCAGCCAACATCGTCTCGCTGGAGTCCGCGACCGCCGTCGTTACCGTTCCCGCAGTGAATGTCACCGCGGCCGACACCGCCCTTGACGTTGCGGCCGTATGGGCAGGCGGTAGCATCCCCATGGCGGACAAGTTCACCCTGAGCGTGCCCGTGTTCACGAGTTTCACGCAGGCGGAGCCGGCAAAGCTCGGCGACGAGGTCATCCTCAGCGGACAGAACCTAACCCTGGTTTCCTCGGTCAAATGGGGAAACGAGGAACTGCTGATTTCTGAGGTGAGCGGCGAGTCCATCACCCTCAAGATCCCTTCCGGAATTGCCGAACAGAATCCCGCCGTACAGGGCAAGGCCCTCACGGCATACTACGGCATCCCGGCGGAGCAGCCGGTCGTCATCCACTCCGACTTCAAGGTCGACACGTCGCCCATAGGCCCTTCAGCGCCCGTTTTCTCGGCTGCCGTACCGGCCGATGAAGGCTACAGCGGACTCTATCTGGGCAGGACCGTAACCGTCAGGGGTGAGAACATGGCGTCGATCGAGAAGTTCGAAATCGACGGCATCGAGGCGGCCCTCGCATCCGAGCCCACCGACATCCAGGCGCAGTTCGTGGTACCTTCCACCATTTCCGGCACCGCCGCCAAGGAAGTCAGCCTCGTGGCAATCTGGAACGGCGGCAACCGCGCTGACTTCGGCACCGTCACCGTGTATCCGTTCTACTACACCAAGGGCCTCAGGATAGGCACCGGTTCCAACTCCAAGAGCACCTACCCCGCATACAACAACCAGAACGCCTTCATACTGCTTGACGAAGGACGCGTTATCTCCGCCGACGAGTGGAACGACATCCCCGTGGACGCCCCCGCCAAGGCAGGTACGAACGCCGTCGTCTCCCAGTCGAGCAAGGTTACCGGCGGAAGCAAGGACGACTACTATTCAGCCAAACCTTACATGTTCGCAAGTGCCTCCAGCGCCCACAAGCTGGCGTTCAACAACCCTGCGAACTCCGCTTCCCAGCTCAAGACACACCGTCTTTCCGACCTGAGCACTTCGCTGCCCAGCACATTCGGTACGCCCATCATCTTCATGAGGATAATGGCTGACGGCGAGACCAAGACGAACGTGGCGGCAGGCACGCTTACGGACATCCTGTGCGAGCAGGATCCCGCCGGCACCAGCGCCCCCGCATTCGGCAAGGAAGAGGGCAGCACCTGGGTCAAGGGCAGCGTCCTTTGCCTCCAGTACCTCACATACGACCACGCCTCCACCACCGGCGGCAAGGCAGCGGATATCTCCGACGTCCACAAGACCGGATTCATGTACATCCGTGAGGTAACCTGCGGCGACCCTGCAACCGGCCTCGCACTCGAGTCCAGGGAGGGCTACATCGAAGTAGATCTGTATTGGTCCAACGTAATTAATGAGTAAGATGCTGTTTGCTGAACTTGCAGTGCTCGTCGCGCTCGCCGCTCCTGCGGGATGCTCGCGGCACTTTGTAATACCGGATCCGCTTCCGTCCGCACAGGACACGGGAGTGGTGGTGAGCGACACGGAGTCATTCCGTGCCGCTCTCCGGCATTCAAAGCCCGGAGACACCATCGTCTGGGCAGACGGAGAATACGAGAACGTAGCCATAAAGATGTCCGCCAGCGGGACCGAAGGCTCCCCCATCACCCTGCGGGCACAGACTCCCGGCAAGGTGGTGTTCAAAGGAGTGTCGTCCATACAGTTGCAGGGCAGCTGGCTGGTGGCCGAAGGCTTCTCGTTCACCGGGCTGGACACGTCCGTCAAGGGCTCCGTGCTCACATTCGCCAAGGGCAGCAGCAACTGCCGCATATCCGACTGCCGTATAGACGGACGCAGCAGCAAGCCCTCGGAGGTCGATACCAAATGGGTGTCGATGTACGGCACGCACAATGAGATTTCCCACTGCACCTTCCTGGAAAAGAAGAACATGGGCTGCCTGCTGGTGGTATGGATGGAAGCCGGTATCGTGCCTGCGCACGTCATCGCCGACAACTATTTCACCCGTCCCTATACCATTTACGACGACAAGGGCAAGGCCCGCAACGGCCAGGAGTCCATCCGCATAGGCACCAGCGACTATTCGATGTCCGATGCCTGCTGCACCGTCCGCGGCAACCACTTCTACCGCTGCGACGGCGAGCGTGCCGAAATCATCTCCAACAAGAGCTGCGGCAACGTCTACGAAGGCAATCTCTTCGAGGAGGGCGAAGGTTCGCTCACCCTGCGCCACGGCAACGCCTGCACCGTCCGGAGGAACTATTTCCTTTCCGGCGGCAAGGCTGAAGTCGGCGGCGTACGCATCATCGGCGAACGCCACATCGTAGAAGAAAACTACTTCTTCAAGCTCACCGGGGACAAATACAAGAGCGCCCTGTGCGTGGTGAAGGGTGAATCCGGAGCCGCCCTCAACGGATACTGGACGGCGAAGGACTGCATTGTCCGGAACAACCTGTTCGTGGACTGCCGCAACGGCATCGTAGTGAATTACGGCCAGCGCGACACCCAGGACAGCGCGCCCGAGAACCTGCTTGTGAAGGGCAACACCATCATTTCCGGCAAGAACTATATGATTCCCGTGAACGTGATGGAAGGCACCCCCGCAGGAGCCGTCACCTGGGAAGACAACATCATCTTCGGAGGCTCCCAGAAGGGCGTTTCCCTGGGAACTGTGGGAAGCAGGCCCGATTATGACGACAACACGGAGGCCATCTCCGCAATACGTTCAAACGCCGGAACCACCTGGAAATGAGAAAGCTTAACATATCCATCCTGCTGATAGCACTGGCCGTCTGCTCCTGCGCCCCGCGCGCACTGGATCTGAGGGACGTCGCCAGGGCGCTGGAATCGGCAGCCCCCGGTGACACGCTGCTCGTCCGAGACGGCGTATGGAACGACATCGACCTCCGCTGGTGCGGCAGGGCCGATGCCGAAAGCCCCGTTGTGGTGATGGCGGAGAACCCCGGACAGGTTATAATCGAAGGCAGATCCTCCCTGCACATCAGCGGCAGCGGCCTGACGGTCAGCGGCCTGATGCTGCGGCGCTGCACTGCCGACAAGGGCGCCGTCGTGGAGTTCCGGGACGGCGATTCGCTTGCCGGAGGATGCCGCCTGACCGACTGCGTGATGGATTCCTGCAATCCCGCCAGGCGCGATATATCATACAGCTACGTACACCTCTACGGCAGGGGCAACAGGGTTGACCATTGCTCCTTCACCGGCAAGCTGAACCTGGGCGTCACGCTCATCGTCATGCTCAATTACGACGGCTGCGACGACAACCTCCACAGCATCGACCACAATTACTTCGGCCCCAGGCCCGTGTACGGTTCCAACGGAGCCGAGACCATACGCGTGGGAACGTCCCAGCAGTGCATGCAGAATTCCCGCACGCACATCTGCGACAACCTCTTCGACCGCTGCAACGGCGAGGTGGAGGTAGTCTCCATAAAGTCGTCGGAGAACGTTATCCAGCACAATGTGTTCTACGAGTGCCAAGGGGTGCTCGCCCTCCGTCACGGCGACCGCAACGAAGCCCTGGACAACCTGTTCATCGGGCACGGCGTGCGCAACACCGGCGGCGTCCGCATCGTCGGCGAAGACCAGGTGGTGAAGGGAAATACCTTCCTGGGCCTTGCCGGAGAGCGTTTCTTCTCCGCGCTCGCGCTGATGTACGGCGTTCCCAACTCCCTGCCCAACCGCTACATGCAGGTAAAGAACACCATCGTGGAGAACAACGTTTTCGAGGCCTGCCGCAGCATAGATTTCAGCACCGGAAAGGACTTCGAACGCACGCTTGCCCCGATGGGAACGGTGTGGAAAGACAACAAGGTCACAGTCATCCAGACCACCGCCGAGCCATCTTATGAAGAACTGGCGGCCGGGCGCGGAGCCTCCTGGTTCACGCCGGCGCCTGCCCGCAGCGGCGAAGTGGAGGAGATAGTGCTGAAAGACAGCCTGTACGTATTCGAGGAGGGGATGAGGATCACCCGTCCCACCCTGATACGGGCCGAGGAAGGCGCATCTCCCGAGGTAGTTTTCGCCGGCAGGAAGAGCCAGAACATGATCACCATCTGCGACGGCGGCTCCCTCACCGTGCGCGGCATCCGTTTCAGCGGCCGCCTCACCCCGGGACGCAGCCTCGCCAAGGGCATCATCTCCACCGACGACAATATGGTGGAACCCTACACCCTGACCGTCGAGGACTGCAGCTTCTCCGACTGCGGAGAAAGCGGATTCGTCCCCATCAGGGGGCTCAAGGGCACGTTCGCCGAGAGCGTCACCGTACGCGGGTGCTCCTTCGAGGCACTCTCCGGCGACGCCATCAACTACGCCGCTGAGACCGAGGACAAGGGACGCTACGACGCCGACGACATCATCATCGAAAACTGCTCCTTCAAGCGCATCCTGGGCATTCCCGTTCAGATTGCCAGGAACGGCAGCGACGAGTCCACCGCCGGCCCTTACGTGACCGTACGCGGATGCACGTTCGACGACTGCTGCAACAAGGTACGCGGCTCCGTGCTGAGAATCATCGGGGCGCAGGTCCTGGAAATCACCGGCAACACCTTCAACGGAAGCGGCCGCGGCGGCTACTCCATCCGCCTCGACGACGCTCCCTGGGAAAAACTCTCCGTAAGCGGAAACACCTTCCGCGACAGTGGTAAAATTCTATCAAACCGAGGATTATGAGAAGATTGACAATATTTCTGACGCTCGCCCTCTGCGCCTGCACGCAGGCAGTCCAGACGGCGCACCCCAGCCTCCTGCTCACCGCCGACGGCGCCAGGCAGATCCGCGAACACAAGGGGAAACTCCCCATCT
Source organism: uncultured Bacteroidia bacterium (assembly GCA_902780175.1). GTDB lineage: Bacteria > Bacteroidota > Bacteroidia > Bacteroidales > UBA932 > Cryptobacteroides. The sequence goes on along the minus strand of CACZEU010000048.1, from coordinate 8,126 downwards.
TCGACGCATCGCTGGACATGCTGATACAGGATGCAGAGACGGCCGTCGCCCGCGAAATCTGTCTCCCCACGCCCAAGGAAGGAGGCGGCGGATACAGCCACGAGATGCATAAGCTCAATTACTACGATATGTACAATCTGGGCATTGCCTGGCAGCTCAGCGGAGAAGAAAAGTACGCGCAGAAGGTCAAGGACATACTCCTTGCTTACGTTGATTTCTACCCCAAGCTCGATTTCCATCCGCTGGGCTTGTCGGGCAACCCGGGGCGCATCTTCTGGCAGACCCTCAACGAGAGCGTCTTCCTGGTGCATACCGCGGTGGCGTACGACTGCGTGTACGATTATCTGACTGCGGAAGAGCGTTCGCTCATTGAGAAGGAATTCTTCTATCCGTACACCGACTTCATCATGACGGGCCTGCCGCACAACAGGGCCAACACCAAGATGTTCAACAACCTCAACAACTGGGCTACCTGGGCATGTGCGGGCGTGGGCATGATTGGCATCGCGATGGGAGACGATTCGCTGGTGCAGAAGGCACTTTACGGCAGCGACCTCAAGGGCGAGGGCGGATTCCTCCGCCAGATGGACGTCCTCTTCTCACCCGACGGATACTTCACCGAGGGCGCCTACTATCTGAGGTACGCAATCTGGCCGTTCGTCACCTTTGCCCAGTGCCTGGACGTCTACAATCCTGAGCTGAAGATCTTCGAGTACCGCGACGGCATCCTTCTCAAAGCCGTCGACGCCCTGCTCCAGATGGCCTACGAGGGCGAATTCATGCACTTCAACGACGCCCTGGAGAAGGGGTACAGCGCGCAGGAGCTCATTTCGGCGGTGGACATCGCATACAACGCCAATCCCGCCGACAAGAGCCTGCTTTCCGTCGTGCGTGACTATCAGCACAAGGTGCTCGTATCCGACGCCGGATTTGCCGTCGCCAAAGGACTGACGTTCGGAGAAGCCGAACCCCTCAGGCTCCACAGCATGTGGCTGCGCGACGGCGGCGACGGCACCGAGGGTGCCTTCTGCATCATGCGTCCCACATCCGAAAAGCTCAACAGCGCCGTCACCTTCAAGGCCACCTCCCACGGCCTGAGCCACGGGCACTTCGACAAGCTGACGTTCGCCTACTACGACGCCGGCAACGAGATCGTGACCGATTACGGCGCCGCCCGCTTCCTCAACATCGAGGCGAAATACAACGGCCACTACACCCACGAGAACGAGAGCTGGGCCAAGAGTTCCATCGCCCACAACACGCTTGTCGTGGACGGCAGGAACATGTTCGGCGGCAAGTGGAGAGAGTCCCAGAAATACCATCCTACCGTGCTCTGGCACAGTTTCGTGGACGGCCTGCAGTGCGTCGCCGCCCGGGAAGACAACGCCTACGAGGGCGTATCCTTCACCCGTTACCTCGTCTATGCCGACGTGCCTTTCCTGGAGTACCCGCTCATCATGGACGTCCTGAAGGCGGAAAGCGACGGCAGGCACCAGTACGACTATCCCGTCCATTACAACGGACACATGATATCCCTTTCCGTGCCGTACGAAAGGGCGCTTACGTCAATGACCACCCTCGGCAGCGCCAACGGCTACCAGCACATCTGGACCGAGGCCAAAGCGCACGGCGCGGACGGCACCACCTCGTACACCTGGCTCACGGGTTACAGGATGTACACGGTCTCCACCGCCACCACACCGGCGACGGAAGTCTATATCTGCCGCAGCGGTGCGTCCGACCCGGACTTCAACCTCAGGAGCGAACCCATGTACATCCTCCGCGAGAAGAATGCCGGCAACCACGTCTTCGCCTCATGCCTTGAGACCCACGGAAAATACGACCTGCAGGTGGAGCAGTCCGCCAACCTGGTACACTCCTGCAAGGGAGTCACGGTCCTTTCCGACGACGCCGACGGCATTACCGTCCGGTACGATTTCCTCGACTCCCACAGCGTTACGCTCACGGTGAGCCCCACACAGACAGCAACAGTAAACTATAATTGATATGAAAACAAGAAGCGAAACTTTCCAGATCGGCAGGAAGCTCCCCTGGGAGCCTGCCGGAGAAGGCGTAAAACGCCAGATCATGGGCTACGACGGCCAGTTGATGATTGTCAAGGTGCACTTCGAGAAGGGCGCCGTAGGCAACCTCCACGAGCATTATCACAGCCAGGCCACCTACGTGGTGAGCGGTAAATTCGAACTCACCATCGGCCGCAAGAAGAAGGTCCTCGTCGGCGGAGACGGCTACTACGTGGCCCCTGACGAGCTTCACGGATGCGTCTGCCTCGAAGAGGGCGTGCTCATCGACGTATTCTCACCCCACCGTGCCGACTTCCTCAAGAAATAAGCTATGAAAGTCAAAGGCATGCGCTGGTGGGTGCTGGGACTCATCGTCCTGGTGACCATCATCAACTATCTGGACAGGAACACCCTCGGAATAATGTGGGCCAAGATCGTCGAAGACCTGGGCCTCATCAACACCGAAGGGATGTCGGAGGCCGAATTCAACGACCTCAGCAAGAAGATGTTCCGCGACATCAACATGGTGTTCATGATTGCCTACGGCCTGTCGCAGATGTTCTCCGGCAAACTGTACGACAAGTTCGGCACGCGCCGCGGATTCACTTTCTCCGCACTGCTGTGGGGTATTTCCGATATGCTCACCTCCATCGCCGGAGGTTTCAAGTCCATCGGCGCCTTCCGTGCCGGTCTCGGACTCGGTGTTGCAGGCCCCTGGCCCGGCGCCGTCAAGAGCAACGCCGAATGGTTCCCCCAGAAGGAAAGGGCGATGGCGCAGGGCTTCTTCAACGCCGGTGCGTCCATCGGAGCCATCCTGGCGCCCATCCTCATCGCTCTCATCTATTCCGCATTCGGCTGGAAGCTGACATTCGTGGCGATAGGTATCCTGGCGCCCCTGTGGATAATCCCCTGGCTCATCATCAACAAGAAGGGGCCCAAGGACCATCCCTGGATAACCGACAAGGAGAAGGACTATATCCTCAGCGGACAGCCCGAGTGCAAAGTGGTGAACGACAAGGGCCTCAGCTGGGGTCAGCTGCTCTCCAGGCGCAAGAGTTACGCCGTCATCCTCGGACGTTTCTTCCTCGACCCCATCTGGTGGATGTTCGTCACCTGGCTGCCCATCTACCTCGGCCAGAAGTACGGCATGGACATCAAGCAACTCGCCGCGCATATGTGGATTCCCTACGTGGGAGCAGCGCTCGGTTCGCTCGCCGGCGGCTGGGTTTCCAGTTTCTTCATCCGCAAGGGCCGCAGCGTGGGATTCGCCCGCAAGGCGTCCATCGTCATCGGAGCCGCCATCCTGCTGCCTTCGCTTATCTTCGTGGCGTTCGTGCAGGATCCTATGGTGGCCGTGACCGTGATGGCCGTCATCCTCTTTGGATACCAGTTCACCATCAACAACATCCAGACGCTTCCCGGTGACATGTACACCGGAAAGAGCATCGGTTCCCTCGCCGGACTCGGCGGAGCAGCCGCAACCCTCGGCACCATCCTCAGCATGCTGTTCATCCCCATGCTTACCGCGGGCGACAACTGGACTCCGTTCTTCATCATGGGCGCATCCCTGGTGCCGCTCAGCCTTATCTGCGTCTTCCTGTTCGGCGGCAAGATCGAGCACGAGGCACTCGTCGAAAACAACACAAAATAAATAACATTATGAGCAAAAAACTTGAAGGAAAAGTAGCCGTCGTGACAGGCGGATCCCGCGACCTCGGTCGCGCAGTATCAATCAAACTCGCCCGCGAAGGCGCAAAGGTCTGTGTCAACTACCGCGGCAGCGAAGAGGACGCACAGGAAACCCTGCGTCTTATCAAAGCCGAAGGCGGTGAGGCCATCATCGTGAAGGGCGACATGACCAAGGCGGCAGACGTGAAGAACCTGTTCGAGAAGACCCGCGAGGCCTTCGGACCCGTTGTCCACGTGCTCGTGAACGTTGTCGGCGGCATCATGGGCCGCAAGACCGTCACCGAGCAGGATGAAGACTGGTACAACCTGCTTATGGACGTCAATTTCAAGAGCGTCTGGCTCTGCACCCGCGAGGCCGTTCCCGCAATGACCGAAGGCGGTGCGATAGTCAACTTCTCATCCCAGGCCGCACGCGACGGCGGCGGCCCCGGCGCCTCCCTGTACGCAACTTCCAAAGCCGCAGTGCTCTGCTACACCAGGGCCATGGCAAAGGAACTCGGCCCTGCAGGAATCAGGGTCAATGCGGTCACTCCCGGAATGATCAACACTTCGTTCCATGACAAATTCACCAAACCCGCAGCCCGCGAGAATCTTCATGCCAGCGCACCCCTGCGCCGTGAGGGAGAGGCCTCCGAAGTCGCCGACCTCGTATGCTTCCTCGCCTGCGACGAATCATCCTACATCACCGGAACCGGCATCGACATCAACGGCGGTGTGCTGTTCAGCTAAAAAAGTCGTAATTATGAAACGATACGACACACCTGAATTAACCGTGTTTGACATTCGCTTCAAGGGCGTTGTCTGCACTTCCGGAGTTTACCGGAATTCTAATATTGATGAGTTTAATGATCCTGAAGATTTTGATTGGTAGTCATGAAACAGATCAGATTATTTGCGGCGATTGCCGCTATGGCCGCTTTTATGGCGTGCACAAAAGAAGAATTACCGGTTGAATCTTCCAATCCTCAAGATGAGATCCAGGCTGGTTTTGTTAAAATGACCTTCGCCGCCCAGTTGGAGCCTGGTATTACAAAAGCATACCTTTCTGGAAAATCAGTCTTATGGGCAGGAGATGAATCCATTGCCGTGTTCGACCACGACAACGGAGGAGACGCCTACAAGTTCGATGCTGAAAGCAGTGGATCGACAACATCGTTTTCCGGTACCGTCCCGGATGGAATAACGCATTATACCGCAGTCTATCCTTACAGCGGAAGCCTTACATATGATGCCGGCGCAGGAAGTCCCGTAAATGCAATTATCCCTTCGGTCCAGGAAGCTACGCTTGGCAGCTTCGACCCGGCCTCTGCCATCTTTATTGCAACTGCCACCAGTACTGACGATGTGCTCACATTTACCCCGGCTTTTGCCTTGTTCAAGGTGAATGTCGATGTAGACAATGTCGTGCAGGTAAGTTTGTCAACTACCACCAACAACCTGGCCGGCAGCGTAAAAGTGGCCAGAAGCGGAAATCTCAGCAATGGTAGCGGAACGCTTTCAAAGACCATTATCCTCAAAAAGTCCGATAACTCGGTGCTTGCAAAAGGCGATTATTACATTGTCACAAGGTTTCTTAAGGAACCCCAGGCATTTGAGAATTTTACAATCAAATATCTCACCTCCGGTGCGCTTTCAAACAGCCGCGTTTCCGTATCAGGAATAGGTTACGCTAAGCTTGATCGGAAAGATATCCTAAATCTCGGCAGCCTGTCGTCCATCCCCGGCACTCCTTCTATAAGCTGGTATGAGTATTATCAGGCCGGGTATGACATAAGCATCGGAAGCAAGACCATCAACAAATCCACTAATGGCGATGCGGAACTCTTGACTGCAAATGATGCTGTTCTGGCAATCGGAAAGGCAAAATTTGAAGATGGAGGAGTAAAGTTCCTCAGGGCAGTCGGGACAGGAACCTTCAGTCAGACAAACAATCCTACAATTAAGAACTCTTCCTGTTTCCTTGCCGACGGAGACTCCCGCGTGCAGGTGGCAATGACAAATGTCATCAATCTTGCCGAGGGGGCTTTGTATCTCAAGGGCCTCAGTCTCAGTATTTCGGGAAAGACATACTTTTTGAATGTCAATAAGAATACTTCCGGCTCAATGACCGATCTGGTGGTAGACAATTGCTATATAAACCAGAATGTGGCGAGCTTTGTCTCTACCAATTCATCTTTTACGACATATGGCATTCAGTCAATTGAGTTTGTGAATAATTCTTTTGCCGTGAGCGTGGATGCAAATATCATTAACGTCTCCAGCTCATATGCAGGTATAAGCGTGTATTCGAAGTTTGTCTTCAACAATAACTACGTTTACAGTGTAGACGGAAACAATAATCACAAGACCAGTGCTTTCGCCTATTCCGGTTCTACAGGCGACCAGATGGAAGTTGAAATGAAAAACAACCTCTTCTACAACACAGCCGCGGCCGGAACCATCAAACATAATACCCTTAATAAGGTTACCGCCAAATACAATATGGTCTGGGCAGCTGACGCCAGCGGACTTGGCGCTAATGCGAAGTTGTTCGGAATGACATCCAAGACGGCAATCCCTACTGTTGATGTTACCAACAATGCAGGCTATGGCACTCTTGCCACAAAGAAAAACTGGACAATAGCGGACGGAACAGTTGATACGGGTATGGAAGCTATTATAGTTCCCGAAAACGATCCCATTGCCTCGGCAAATACCACCACAGGAGTATTTACAATGGCCACGGGATATGAAAACTACGGCCCTCAGCTTTAAATCATTACAAGCATGAAAAAGAAATATTCAACACCTTGTTGCGAACGGCAGATTGAAACCCTGCCTTCCCAACTCATTTGCGAAAGCGAATTCGCCGGTAGCGTCACCGAAGACCTCATCGTCTCGGAAGATTTCCAATGGTAACCGAAAATGAATGCTAATATGAAAAAGATTTATTTGCTCAGCGCTATGGCTCTTTCGGCATTCATTTCCTGCCAGACCATAGAAACGGAAGTCCCCGCAGGGGAAGATCTCCAGAAAGTGGAGATGACATTCAACGCATCCTTCGACCTCGAGGCCGGGCTGGCCACCGACACCAAGGTAGCAGTCGGCTCCACCTACACTCAGGAGGAGCAGACTCTTCTCAAGCTCACCTGGAAAACCGGCGACAGGATTGCCGTCTATGACGACAAGTCCTCCGGCCCCAATGAGTTCATCGCCACTTCCGACGGAGAAAAGGTCTCCTTCTCCGGCAAAGTCACCGCCGGCGCCACCCAGTTCATCGCCATCTACCCGTATTCCGTGGCAAAGAGCGTCGATGTAGCCACCGGCGCCTGCGAAATCGACTTCCCCCAGAACCAGCACGCCGTAGCGGGCAGTTTCGACCCCGAGGCCCTCGTGACCGTTGGATCCGCAACGGCCGAGAACCCGTCCATCCGCTTCCGCCTCATCGGCTCGCTGCTCAGCTTCAGCGTTGACTTCGACGACGTAGTGTTCGTGGAGTTCTCCGGCAGCCGCCCCATGTCGGGAGACGTTACCTTCACAAATGCAGTAGAGGCCACCGGCCCGACCAGCGTGGCGACCGGCACCCCGAACTACAAGAACGTGACCCTCAGCAATGCCGACGGCACTCCCCTCAAGAAGGGTGAGACCTACTACGTAAGCGTACGCCACACCGGCAGCAACGCCCAGGAAGGATTCACGGCGAAACTCATCACCGCCGATGCAAAGGTAGCGAGCAGGGTCGCCGGCAGCAACCTCCAGATTGCCCGCAAGACCCTCTATCCGCTCGGCACCTTCACGGCCGGAAACGTTAATTTCGCTTACGACCGATATGCCGTCTATACCGCAGGATTCGACGTTACCATCGCTGGAAAGACCTACAACAAGGAGACGGACGGAAACGCCACGCTGCTTGCCGACGGAGATGTCTTCAAGACTTCCAGCATGTCCGGCATCATCTTCCTGGACGCTTCAGCCACCGTCACCAACACTTCCGAGGCCAAAATCACGGGCGACGTGGTCCTTGCCAGCAACGACCTGGATCATCCCGCAACCTATGCGGGCACCCTCAGCAAATCATTCGTCCTGGAGTCCGGCACCCTTGTATTCGACAACCTCATCATCGATATGGCCGCAATGACTTCCGGCCAGTTCATGACTAAGAAGGACAACAACGGAAGCTTCGGCTCGCTTACCGTAAGCCAGTGCGACATCAGGAACGTCAAGAGACCGTTCTTCACTCCCAACAGTTCCGCCCTGGAATACGGTATCACCAGCGTCACGATGAACGGCAACCGTATAGGTACCGGTGCCGGCGTGCAGCTTTTCCCCATCAACTCCGGCGCCACGACGCTCAAGGGCTACAAGGACTTCACCTTCACCAACAACGTTCTTTACAGTACTACCGGAGAAGCCCTTCAGACCTATGTGTTCGCA
>CACZEU010000047.1 GCA_902780175.1 uncultured Bacteroidia bacterium | reverse complement strand
GTTTCCTTACGCTTGAGGATGTCTATAATGCTGCAACAGAGAAGATTACGCAGTATAAGTGTAACTCATTTGCGGAGTATGCGAAGAATAACTATAGGGGAGAGGTGAGGTAATAATATGAGCTCCAAGGCGTCAAATAACCCTCAACTCCCTCCCTTCCAGATACTTATCGAGCAGGTCCCGCGTGCGGAGCTTGACAAAGCAGGTGGGGGTGCCGTCGGTGCAGGCGAACCACTCCGCCTGTGAGATGGCGGCGTCCATCACGAGGTGGACCGGGGCGGACTCAGGCAGGATGGCGCTGAGGATCGTGGTGGCGCCTACGCGTACGCCGGTGAGCTCCCACAGCCTCTCTGCCGATGCGAACGACACGCGGGGGATGCCTCCCATCGCAGCGCAGAAGTCCCTGGTGACGAAGGGCTTGTCGTCGGAGGTGACATATAGGTAGAATTCCGTCTGCTGCCGGTTGCAGAGGAAGATAGTCTTGACGATATGGATGCCGATTTTGGCGTCGATGTGCTGGCAGTCTTCCATGGTGATGCCGGGGTCTGTGTCCACGCGGCTGAAGGGGATGGATTTGGCGGCAAACGTCTCATAGATAAGCTGTTGCAGCTTTGTCCCGAACTGCGGCGGAGGGGTGGATATGGGCTCGCTTACGTAAAAACCGTCCAGTTGCTCCCGGAGCTGCTCCACGGTATCGACCATGCGGTTTCCCGCCAGTTCGTCTTTGGTCCGATATCCCCAGCTCACGGCAATGGCCCCGATACCTCCGTTCGCCGCCGTGCGCATATCGGTAGGGGAGTCGCCGACCATTACGGCTTCTTCCGGGCCGATGTTCCCTTTGGAAAGCACCTCCTCCACGATGGCCGGGTCCGGCTTCAGCGGTTGCCCGGGCCTGTTCCCGAGTATCGCAACGAACTGAATGTCAGGGAAAAACTCCTTGATCAGGTGCTCCGTTCCTTCCTGGAACTTATTGGACGCCACTCCCATTTTCACCCCTTTTGCCTGCAACTCGCTGAGCAGTTCCGGTATGCCCGGATACGGCTTTGTGTGCACGTCGATGTGTGCCTCGTAGTACGCCTTGAAGTCTGCAAGAGCCTCATCGACCCCCTGGTCGTTGATTTCCTGGCCCGAAGCCTCCAGCGCCTGCTGCACGAGGTTACGCACCCCGTGGCCCACCATCTTTCTGTATTCATCGATGCCATGGAGCGGCAGAGCGCGCAGCTTCAGCGCGTGATTGACGGCCTCCGACAGGTCTTCCAGCGTGTCGATGAGCGTCCCGTCCAGGTCCCAGAGTATCAGTTTCTTCATAAATGTACAATATTGACGCGAAGTTACTGATTTTTCCTGAATCGCCGGCCACTGTCGCAAAAAGGAAACGACGCGTAGGGTGTTTACTGCCCTTCACCGCGCACACCGGTCCACTGGACTGGACCAGTAGGCTCAAAAAGGCCCGTTTTTGATGCTACCCTGCCACGCGAGTGGACCGGTAGGAGCACCGATGCATTTTTTTCTTGCAAATCCAACAATATTCCTTATATTTGTAGACGGATGCGTTAAACCTGGCGTCCGCCTTGAACTATGAATGCTTTCAACGACATTGACGCACTTCTGCGTGTCATTTCCCGGGAAAAGGACATACTCAGGTTCCTGTTCGTGAGCAGGAAAGCGCCGTCGCTCCGAAGGGAGCAGGCGTTGGAGAACTTCTTATCCCAGGACACCCGCAGGCTGGATTATCTTCTGGAACACGGGGTCATCCGCGAGGCGGACGGCCTGCTGGTGCTGGAAGACGCGTACCTGCGCTTTTTCGAGGAGGTGCTGGAGGTGAACGAGGAAATCAACGTCCTCTCCGTCAAGCAGCATATCGACGCCCTGAACGAGAATATCGAGCTCTGGCTAACGGTGGGCTCGGACGCCCGCAGGCACCGCTATATGGGTGAGATTCTGCGGATTCTGCGGAGCATCGCCCTCTCCACGCACCGCAACGTCATCGACCTCAAGCGGGCCATCGACAGCACCTACAAGAATGAGCGGGACTATGCCGTGAAGCGCAAGCGCCTGGAGAACCTGGACCGCAAGCGGGCCGATATCGCCCTCCTGATTAAGGAGGCGGAAAAGCTCTTCGACGTTCGCCAGCAGGTGTTCTTCGGTCTGGGGATGGGCGCTCACCTGAAGGAGACGGTGGCTGGCGTAAAGGACTCGCTCATAGAGTCTTATCACGGCCTACTGGAGCTGGACCGCCAGATCATAGTGTACCTGAATAAGATTGAGGCGGAGCAGCGGCTGGTGGAGAAGATCCGCCGCATCAAGTACCTCAAGGACCAGCTGGTGTGGGAGAGCGCGACGGATGTGATATGGGCGCTGCAGACGCATCGGCCCGCATTCCTTGAAAAGCGCCCCTGGTACAACTGCCTGCCGTCGCTGGAGGCGCTCACCAATACGCCCGATGGCATCGCCGCCCTGAAGGAGGCGCATGCGGCACTGAAGAACCCTACCGCCAGGCGGAGGATGGATCCGGAGCCATTGACGCCCGAGGAACTCTCCCGGGGCGCGGTGGTGAAGGACACCCTGAACACTTTTGAGGTGCGGAGCGCCTTCCTGGGCAGTTCCAAAGACATGATGAGCTTTTTGCGGGAGAGAGAGGAGGCTCTTTCTGGAGCATTGACCCTCTCTTCTGCGGAAGAAAGAGCACCCTCTCTCTCCGAAGACACTCTCACCCTTTTCTGCCGCCTGGCGGTAGAATTCGACGAAGATTTCCGCATCACGGACCGCTACGAGCAGTCGGGCGGCTTCACCTATCCCTTAATTTTTGCAAGATGATCAGGACCAAAGAGATATTCGAACTCCTCTCGCGGGGAGGATTCATCAGCCAGGACAGTACCCGGGCCGATGTCCGCCGTCTCTATGACTATATAGAGAAGAATTTCGACGAGTACAAGGCTTATTATCAAGGCATTGGCTTCATTTTGGAGCAGGGCAACGGCTACTTCCATTTCTCCCGCGAAGAGTCGCGCACGGAGCTCACCCGCCGTCTCACCGCCCTGGGCGTGTGGATCGACCGGCTGGATTTTGTGAAGACCTTCCACAGCGGCTTCTCCACCGGAGTGCGCTTTACGCCATCGGCCATTACGGAGGCCATATCGGCCGATGTGGAGCTGAAGGAAAAGGCCCGCAAACTCTATCCCGGGCAGCACAGCGCCAAGGACACGGTGCAGATGCTGCTGGACGATATGGACAAGGCGGGGTTCATCGAACTGGAGAACGAGTTCGAGCAGGTGTACAAGGTGACATCGGCCTTCCATTTTCTGGAAGGGCTGGTGGAAATGTTGACGATCAGCGAAGAGGAGGCCGCCGATGAGACAGCTCAGTAGAATCGTATTTGTGAACAGCGCAAACATCCGCTACGGGGAAGTGTGCCTGGACGGGAATGTGCATCTGATTGGCACACAGGGCGTTGGAAAGAGCACTGTGCTCCGCGCCATCCTGTTTTTCTACACCGGGGACAAGACGCACCTGGGCATCAGCCGGGAGAAAAAGTCGTTTGACGATTTCTACCTTCCGGGCGCCAATTCCTACATTGCCTATGAGGTGGAGACGGAATTCGGGGCCTTCACGGTGCTGGCGTTCCGCTCCCATGCCCACAGCGTCTTCCGCTTCATCGGGGCGCCCTTCCGCAGGGAATGGCTGGTCGATGAGGCAGGAGAGGTGACGGCCGACTCGTCAGTTATCCGCCGTCGCCTGGACGGTGCTCCCATGACCCGAATCGTGGACGAATACCAGGAGTACCGGGACATCATTTACGGCAACAAGCGCGCCACCGGCAAGGAGTTCGCCCGCTTCTGTATCATGGAAACGGCTAAGTATCAGAATATTCCGCGCTCGCTCCAGAATGTGTTCCTGGGGGCGAAGGTGGATGCCGATTTCATCAAGGACATCATCATAAGGTCGCTCGGGGACGAAGAACCCGGCATCGACCTGGTGTATTTCCGCAGCCAGCTTGCCGGCTTCGAGCGGGAGTACAACGACATTTCCCAGTGGTTCCAGAAGAACAAGCAGGGCGAGGTGACGGTGCGTCGCCAGGGAGAGAAGGTGGTGGAGCTGTACCGGAAGCTCCTGTATCTGGACGATGAACTTGTGTCGAGCCTGCTGGAGCTTCGCTACGCCCGCCGCGATGCCCTTGAGCGGATTCCGCTGCTGGAAAAGCAGGTGGAAGATACGGAGGTGCTGCAGCAGAAGTGCAGGGAGAAACTGGCCGAACTGCAGGACAAGTATAACCACGTGCTTTCCGCCCTGGAGCAGGAACTGGGCGCCCTAAACGACAAGCTGGACAAGATTCCGAAGCTGCGGAAGAAGTACGAAGGACTTGGTATTCATGCTCTTATCGAAGAGGACGGGCAGGAGCCGGCACTGCAAGCTTCGCTGGAATCGGCCCTGGCGCTGCGGGAGCGGCTCACGCTGGAATATGCCGACATCACGGCCAAATACAAAGACCGCGAGCGGGAGCTTCGGCTGGGCTTTGACGCCTGGCGCGCGGCCCGAGAGGGGAGGAAGGTGGAGATTGGCGCGGCGCTGAATGCGCAGATCCAGAAGCTCTCCGAGGCGCTCCAGGCGGGGCTTTCCGGTGTCGAAGAGGCTTTCCGGGAGCGGGTGACAGCTCAGGAGAGCCTGGTTTCTGACTTGAAGGAGCGGATGGCCGTGGAGGATAAGCAGTTGGCGCTGGCCGCCCATCTGTCGCCGTTTGCCCAGGAGATCCAGGCCGCTCGTGCCGAGCAGTCCCGCCTCGCTGGCGAAAAGGGCCGGCTGGAGGCTTCCGTGAAAACGCAGGAGGCTCGTATAGAGGCGCTTATGCAGGAGGGGCAGTTCCAGCAGCATCGGGAGACGCGTGAGTGGGACGACAAACTCTCCAACCTCAGTGATGAGATGAACGGTCTTGGCTCCCGGATCGCGGAAATCGACCAGCTGCTCGCCTCCATGGACGGCTCCCTCATCCAGTGGCTGTCCGCTCACAAACCCGACTGGGAAGAGACCATCGGCAAGGTGGCCGATGAACGTACGGTGCTCTATGCCAAGAACTTATATCCGAGAGAGGTGAAGGGAGATTCGCTTTTCGGAGTGGCTCTGGACCTGAGCTCCCTCAAGATGAACGCGCGCACCCCGGAGCAGTTGATGAAGGAAAAGCGGCTGCTGGAAAAGGAACTGGCGGGGCTTAAGGCGCAGCAGGAAGGGCTAATGGCGGAGAAGGAGTCTGCCCTTACTGCCCTTCAAAAGAAGTACAATGCCCGGATTAAGCCGCTGCGGGACGAGCTTTCCGGCCTTCAGGCGGCGGCCCTGATGCTGCCCGCCAAGCTGGAGGACGCCGGAAAGCGCCTCTCGCAGCTGGAGGAGAATACCCGCAAGGCGCGGGAGGACGCTATGGGCCGATGCAAGGAAACCCTCCAGGCGCTGACTACGGAAAAGGTACTGGCAGAGGATGCGCTCTGTACCCTTATGAAGGAGAAAGAAGCTGAAATCCAAAAGCTTAAGGAGGCGGACAGTCGCAAGCGAAAATCCCTGCAAAAGCAGCACGACGAAGCAATCGCCCAGGTAGAGGTGGAAATATCAGCCCGCGAAAAAGAACTCGCATCTGCACTGGCGGCTATATCCCGGGAGCAGTCCCGCGAACTGGCCGGGCAGGGGGCCGATGCCACTGCGCTGGAGCGTTGCGAACAGGACATCCGGGGCCTGCAGGAGCGCCTGAAGAAGATTGCGGCGAGCAAGGAAACGCTTTATAATTATCGGAAAGACAAGGAGGAGTATCTTGACAAAAAGGATATCTTCCTCTCGGAGAAGACCAAGGTGGAGGGTAAAAAGGCCTCGCTTTCAGAGCGTTACAAGCTCCGGCGCAGGAAGGAGGACGATGCCCTGGCCCGCGCTACGGAAAGCCTGCAGGAGCTGCGGGAAACGCTTCGGCAACTCAAGGAGGGCCTTTCGGAGGCCGAGAACTTCGAGCAGAGCAATGCCCTTCCCGTCCTCCCGGAGGGGCGGGAGAGCCAGACCGACAAGACCTGCCGGCAGCTTATCGACATCATCCACCGGGTCCTGAGCGAAAAGCGGAACACGGAACAGGCTTTCTATCAGTGCGTTAATACCTTTACCTCCCATTTTAGCCCCGGCAATATCTTCGACTTCAAGACGGACAACCATTCCGACGAGGAGTACCGTGCCTTTGCCTCGTCGCTGGTGGAATTCATGGAGAGCGATAAGATCGAGGAGTTTCGCAGCCGCACCAGCGGGCACTACACGGAACTGCTGCTGCGCATTTCCCACGAGATGGACGAGGTGTCCCGCAATTCCTCCGAGATTGCCGGCATCGTCAAGGACATCAACTTCGACTTCAAGGAAAAGAACTTCATCGGCGCGGTGAAAAGCATCGAGCTCCGCACTATCCCGTCGGCCGATAAAATGGTCACCCTGCTCTCACGGATCAAGGAATTTGCAGATGAGCACGGCTACGACCTGGACCAGGTGAACCTCTTCTCCGGGGCTTCCCGTGACGAATCCCGCAGCGCGGCCGTGGGGCATCTGCTGTCGCTGATGAAACTGCTCACGGGCGAACACGCGATGCGGCCTCGGCTCACGCTCAGCGATACTTTCCAGCTCCAGTTCCGCATCACCGAGAACGACAACGACACCGGCTGGGTGGAGAAGATTTCTTCCGTGGGCTCCGATGGCACGGATGTGCTGGTGAAGGCGATGGTCAACATCATGCTCATCAATGTGTTCAAAGAGCGGGTGAGCGGGCGGTTCTCCGATTTCCGGATCCACTGTGTGATGGATGAAATCGGCCGCCTGCATCCCCGAAATGTCCGCGGCATCCTGGACTTCGCCGGGGCGCGCAACATCTATTTGGTGAACGGATCGCCCGTGCCCTACAATGTGGCGGATTACAAGCACACCTATCTGCTTTCGAAGGACGGGACGCGCACGGTGATTCGCTCGCTGCTGAGCCGGAAGGAGGCGGCCGCGGAATGAGAGCATCTCTGATTCAGGCGTTTGCGGCCCTGCGGCAGGGAGAGACGGTGCCTTTCAGCCGTTTTCCTTCAGACTGGGCCGACGAAATGCTGGCCGAGGGGGGTGTCACCAGCATCGTCCGTGGGAGCCGGAAGTCGCTGAAGGTTGTTTCCAGGGCGGCATTTGACGTGTTCCTGTTGAGCAAGGGCCTTCAGCCGGAGAAGCTGGAGGAAACGGTGGAGGTCCTTTCGGGGGCCGATTCCCGCGCGCAGCAGGTGCAATTGGTAGGGGACTCGAAGGCGGTGGCCGTTCGCTCCTGTCCGGGCTTTCCGGTGAATGTGGTGGGGCCGCTTAGCGTGCGGCTGGGGGAGCGGAAGATTCTGCTTTGTCCGTGCCCCGGTAGTTTCCTGTATATCAGTAGTTTTGGGGACTTCCGTATCCCCTCCGACGCCATTGTAGTGGGCGTTGAAAACATGGAGAATTTCCGCCTCCCAGAGCGGCAGACGGCAGTTTGGGAAGAGATTGCTGAGCAGTTTGGCGATGGTGGCGTGCCGCCCCTGCTGCTGGTGTCCCGCTACCCTCAGTCGCGCGATCTGGTGAGCTGGCTGCAGTGCATCCCCAACCAGTATGTGCATTTCGGCGATTTCGACCTGGCGGGTATCCACATCTATTTGACCGAGTTCTACCGTTACCTGGGCGCAGAGCGTTCCGCCTTCTTCGTCCCGGGCGACATCGAGCAGCGGCTTGCCACCTCCGGCAGCCGAGAGCGCTATCAGATTCAGTTTGAACGCTTTGGGAAGATGGAGGTACCCGATGCCCGCCTGCTCCCGCTGGTCTCGCTCCTCCACCGCCACCAGAAAGGCTATGATCAGGAGGGATATATTACTCACCCCGATAATAACGTATAAAAAAATGTTATTATATTTGGTAATGGATTATGGCACAGATCAAGGACGAAAAACAGTATAGGGCCGTGATGGCGCGTATTGATGAGCTTTTCTTCGAGACGGATGAGAATACACCCTCAGGCGATCCCCGTCTGCAGGAACTCGATGTTTTATCGGCTCTGGTTGAAGAATATGAACAGGAGCACTATCCTATAGAGACGCCATCTCTGTCCGAGACAATGAAGGCCCGGCTTTCCGAGAATCAATGACCGCACCGCGTCTGAATGCCATCCTGAGCGGAAAGGCAAATCCTACCTTCGAGCAGGCCCGTACTATCTCCTCCCGTTTACATATCGATCCGGCCATAGTGCTTGCATAAACTGGCCCATCATCGATATAACGAGGATCTTTCATAAGAAAGAGGTTCCTGCGCTTGCTGGAAAGTGTCGTTTGCTTTGATTTCCATATCTGTTGCTTCGCTCGGGTATGAGGTTTATCTGTTACTGTATTGTTCTTGCTAAAAACACAGTATTTCTGGTACCTGTGATGTAATTATAGGTATTGGCGTTATTGGCGCACTGCTGTTTTTCGATTTGTTGCAGATGAGACAAGAATTCAGAAGGACCAACCCATCTGCAGAAGGGGATTTCCCCTTCCAACTTATGAGGCCCTAACAGATAACCGACTTTATACATAGGGATGATGTAATCATGTTGATCTTCAATAATAATCAGACCCATTGCTCCATTCTCGTTTCCACAATGAATAAGCAGATCCCTGCAATCTTCCAGCTTTTTGAAGTCATATCTGCTACAATCTATGTCAATCGGTTGAATCCCTTCCATCCTAATGACTCTTTGGGTGAAGAACTCAAAGATATCCACTTGGCCTGCTCTTCGACTGTAGTTCTCTGAATGGATTTTATGGAAAGCGTTTGTTAAGGGAAAACTGAGGTAGCATTGAATGCTGTACAAGCGGTTTAATCTGGCACCGCTGCGATCCTCGATTTGCAGTAGGATGTTGAATGGCTTGCTCATATTATCATTTTTTGCAAAGTTAGAAGGCTCAGGGGCTGATTCCAAATCGTTGCAAACCTTGCAACGATTTGTATGTTTCTTGAGAATTGTTAATAGAAGAAACTTTCTGATTTCCGAATCTTTGCAAACCTTGCAACGATTTTCAAAAGGGCGGAATCGGGCGTAACTTTGCATCAAACTCAGCGGGGTGCGCGTCGAATCCCACCCCCGCTTCAATATAATAAAGGACTTGGTTATGAAGATTCAATACGCATCGGATTTGCATTTGGAGTTCGCCGATAACCGCAATCTGCTGGAGTTGGGCGGCGGGCTTACGCCAGCGGGTGATATCCTTGTTTTGGCAGGAGACATATCATATCTTGGGAATCTGGAGATGATGAAAAGGCCTTTCTTCGATTGGTGTGCAGAGCATTACCGGGAGACGTTAATCGTTCCGGGCAACCACGAGTTCTATGGCGGGTATGACATCGCTCAGACCCTGGAGGATTATGAGTACGCATACCGGCCGAACGTGCGTTATATCAATAACAAGAGCGTGTTGTTGGGGGATGTGGAGCTGTTTTTTACTACGCTATGGACGCAGATTGATCCTGTCTTCCACTGGAAGGTCCAGCGGGGAATGAACGATTTCCGCTATGGCGTTCTGGATGGGCGGCGGTTATGTGCCAATGATGTAAATCATCTTCACAAGCGTTGTGTGGACTGGTTGAGAAATGCTTTGGAGGCATCATCGGCAAAAACCAAGGTAGTTGTGACGCACCATTGTCCTACAGTTCGGGGCGCTTTCAATAACTATCCCGGTGGCGTGCTGAATTCGGCCTTCCAGGTGGATATGGACGACTTTATCCAAAAGAATACGCCCGACTATTGGGTATATGGCCATACACACTATGCCGGAGGCAGCGGGACGGTCATCGGCCGGACAAAGCTGGTTTGTAACCAGATGGGGTACGTGTGCTATGGAGAGAACAGGGATTTTGTGGCGGATGCAGTGATCGAGGTGTAGGTGGAGACAGCGTCGCGAGGGTACGATACAGGCCATTCGGATAGCGTTTGATATAGTAGCCCCTGGCTTTCCTGGCGCCAAGGGCGGCTACGAACTTATTCTTAATGCGTGAGATGTTGGAGTAGAAGACCCTTTTGGACTCTGCACAGAGGGATTCCAGGGCATCGTCTCTCAGGCCTGGATCATCGTAAAGCGACTCGCGCTCATACAAGGATTGGAGTTCCTGCCAATGGAGAAGAAGATCGTCGGCAAGGATACCTTCCGGATGCGCGAGGAACAGGCAGAAGAGTGTGCGCTCCACCGGGTTGAGGTAAATCTTCAGGTCGGCTTCAGGCAATAGGACGTGCCCGCGGTTCTTTCCGATACCCGGGGCGATGCTGATAGTATGCTTTCCTGCCTTTGACATTGCACGCTCTTTTTTTGCAAAAGTACTTTGCGGGAGATGCAAATAAAAGCGATTACAAGCTTGTAATTGTTTGCTTTTGTCGAATGTTTTGCTATTGCTGATGGCCGATAAGGCATTAGGTCCTAATCTGCCAGAAAAAGGTGCGCTTGCTGTGTACAATATCAAAAAATATGTTGTAATTATTTGTTTGTTATCAACATTATACTTATATTTGTTGAGAGGGTTAGGCGCGGCTGAGTGCGGCGTCTCCTGCGCAGACAATAACCGCCTTTCGGACGCTGTATAATGGAAAGACAAACGATGGTCGAATATGCCGGCATAGAAGCGCAACTTGCCTGGTTGCTGCTGTTCTCAATGGAAGATGGGTTCCTGAGGGAATCGTCTGCCATTGATTATGCCGGAATGCTGGAGGGAATGGAAGCGACGGAGCTCTTGGCTCTTGTTCGGGCGGCCCAGCGGCGTCTTGTGAAAATGGGTGTGCAGAATGAAGCGGACGCGCAGGCTCCGGTAGATCTTTATGTCGATAAGAGTTATTGTATCCGCATGGGCGGGCCGGCAGGGACTAAAATCCCTTTTCGGCCTCTGGTGCGTGCGGTTTTCATCCTCTTTCTAAAGCATCCTGAGGGGATTCTGCTTAAAGACAGAGCCCGGTTTCAGAAGGATCTGGAAGACATTTATAAAGTAATAGCGCCCGAAGTCGATGCCGAAGACAGACGGCGCCGGGTACGAAAACTGACCGATCTGGAAGACAACGCGTTCAGTGAGAATCTGTCGGTGCTCAATGCGACTTTAGAGCGTGTATTGCCAGTTTCCCAAGTGCATAACTATAAAATCCAGGGCAACAACGGATATCCCAGGCGTATTCCGCTTTCGCCGCTGCTCGTGCACTGGGAAGGTGCTTATACAGGTCCGTCGGATTGTACCCGTAAGCGCAAAAAAGGCCAATTATGACGATACTCTGCCTCGCGGGTGGACCGGTATAAGCGTTGGAGGGCTTCAACGCTGCTTAAACGCTGCTGCCATCGGCGTCGGGGGGATAAGCCGCAGGTCAGATTCTGCCATTGAGGTAGTCCTGCCGCAGTGCTTCCGGGAAGCGCTCGATGGCGTAACGGAGCATGGTGCGGGGCATCTGCCTGTAGCGGGGGCGCAGAAATGCCTCCAGGGCGGCCTGGTCGCGTTTTCCGGCCTCGCGGAGCAGCCAGCCCACCGCCTTGTGGATGAGGTCGTGGGGATGGTGGAGGAGAATGTCGGAAATGGCAAAGGTGTCGGCGAGTTGCCCGTTCCGCACGAAGGCCATTGTGGAAACTATGCCGATGCGCTGCTCCCAGATGGTCCGGCCGTTGCGGGCAAGGTCGTAGAGGTGGCTGCGGTCCTGCTGCGGCAGCAGCCATTCGCCCAGCAGGGGATAGCATGAGAGGTCCACGAGGTCCCAGTTGTTGATGCAGTCTGTATGCCTGAGGTAGAAGTCCACGCAACGCTGCCGTAGCGCCGGGTCTTTACGGGCATGCGAAAAGATTTCCACCAGGACCAGCAGGGCGGCCAGCCGTACCTCATGGTACTCGCTGCCGATGCATCGCCCGATCTCGGCCCAGTCCGTCTCCCGCCAGCACTCCTTGACAATGCGGCGCGTCGCGGGCACCTTGATTCCCAGGAACTTATCTCCTTCTCCATACTGCCCCGGGCCGGTCTTGAAGAATCGGCTCAGGCCATCCACCTGCGACGGATCTGCCGCCGCCAGCATACGGTCTTCCAACTTAAGCATCGTATCAGTTTTCCCCAAATATAAGCATTTCTCCGGAATGGGCCTCAGCGTCATTTGCCATTCCCCGGGAAAATGCCTACATTTGGGAAACGCAAAACGACTATGCTCAAGATCGGAGACAAGATGCCATCCTTCGAGGTGGTGGACCAGGACGGGAAAACCGTTCGCTCAGAGGACTTTATCGGGAAGAAGACCATCATCTACTTCTATCCCAAAGACAACACGTCCGGCTGCACGGCGGAGGCCTGCAGTTTCCGTGACAATTACGCCGCGCTCACCGAGGCCGGCTACAACGTTGTGGGTGTGAGCAAGGACAGCGCCAAGTCCCACACCGGCTTCCGTGCCAAGTACGAGCTGCCGTTCCGCCTGCTTTCGGACACATCTACCCAGATGCTGCAGGCATTCGGCGCCTGGGGCGAGAAGAAGATGTACGGAAAAACGGTCATGGGCACGCTCAGGCGCACGTTTATCTTCAACGAAGCCGGCACCCTGGAACGCATTATAGAGAAGGTAGACACCAGGAATGCCGCCGCGCAAATCCTTTAGGCAATCAGATGAACAGCCGGCGGTAGAATTCGGCTTTGCGCTCGAGTGGAAGGGGATAGGCGCGGGAAGATGAAGGCATCCTCCAGAAGCGCAGCCGCCTGACGGTGTTCATGCCGGCGCAATCTTGGTTGCCGGGCCCCATGCTGCTAAAGCCGGCGCTATCCTGCCTGTCGGGTCCGATGCTGTTAAGGCCGTCGTGGTGCTGACTGTCGGGCCCCATGCTTCTAAGGTCAATATCGACATACGCTCCCACATCCGGAACGGGGCACCCGAAGCGTTCGGCGACAACGCCGGTAGCTTTTTCGCCTGTGGTGATGAGCATCCTGCAGTGGGGAATGCGCTCCAGAAGGGAGCGGATGTCGGTGGGGGTGACTACCTCCAGGAAGGCATCGGAGGCGTTGTCACGGAGGCGGCGCACTTCGCAGGCGGTGTCGTAGAAGGCGAGGCCGGCGTCGGCACAGAACCGCCGTATGGCTGCTTCGTCAAAGCGCTTTTCCCGGGTCTGGCAGAAATGGCCTTTGTCCCCGAAGTGGATAAGCCCCATGATGCGCCAGAAGTCGTTGATCCAGTTGGGGTAGTAGAAGGGCATGCACCAGCGGTGCGGCTGTGGCGGGAAGCTGCCCAGAAAGAGCATCCGCGCTCCCGCGGGCAGGAATGGCTCGAAGGGATGGCGCTCTACGGGACGGTCCTGACGGGTGTCGCTTCGGCGGCTCCGTTTTTTTATGGAGCTGCAGTTTGGATTGCTGCCGGGATTGTTGCCGGGATTGCTGCCGGGATTGCTGCCATAGACTTTCATAGCGCTAAGTTACTGATTATTTCTGAAATCGCGCGGGTCCATTTCTGAAATCGCGCGGGCTCCGGCGCTTGAGGCTTTCACGCGAGTAGGCTCTCTGCCGCTACCGCCCTGTTTCCACGCCCGTTTATGGTGACCGCCCGCCTGCTGGATACAGCGTAGTGCTGATACCGGTCCAAGCGACTGTACCCCTATGAGCAATAACGGCCGTATTTGACCATACCCTGCCGCATCTGTGGACCGGTATGGTCGGCAAAGGCCACAGAGTTGACCTGGGTGTTGACGGTACCCTGCCGCATCCGTGGACCGGTATGGTCGGCAAAGGCCACAGAGTTGACCTGGATGTTGACGGTACCCTTCTGCGCCCGTGGACCGGTATGGTCGGCAAAAGTGGCAAAGTAAATATATGTATCTACATTTTTTTGAAATCGGTTGAAAAAATATTTGGAGGTTGTCAACATTTTACTTATATTTGTAGAAAGTTCTTGCGGCGGTGCTGCGATTAGAAAGACAGGGGGTCGGC
This sequence comes from uncultured Bacteroidia bacterium, assembly GCA_902780175.1. Classification (GTDB taxonomy): domain Bacteria; phylum Bacteroidota; class Bacteroidia; order Bacteroidales; family UBA932; genus Cryptobacteroides. The sequence continues at coordinate 12,382 of CACZEU010000047.1, read as the reverse complement.
CGGGGGTGGCGGACCAGCCGGATAATCCGAGGCTGCTGCACAATAAAAAGAAAGAAGGCATGAGGAGGTATTATTTGGTGACAACGGCACATCTGGAAGAGGGGCTGTGGTTCAGGGATGATGAAGATTTTGCTACAGGGATGAACTATGTGGCAATCCAGGCGGTGCTGACGCCGAGGGTTATTGTGCTGGTGTTCATCCTTATGTCCAATCACGTGCATTTTGTGCTTTATGGAACACGGGCAGAGGTGGAGGCGTTTGTGAACAGTTTTAAGGGCAGGTATTCCCAGTATCTGAGGCGCAAGTGGGGCACGAAAGAATTTCTCCGTCGCAACAGTCTGGATATTAAGGAGATATCGACAGAAGAGCTTGAGGCTATAGAACGGGCAATGGCTTATGTGCAGATGAACTGCGTGGCTGCGAATATCTGCCTGCATCCATGTCAATATCGGTGGGGGACGGGGAATGCGTTCTTTCAGACCGGCATGGTTAATTGCCGTCGACTTGGGGACTTGTCCGGCCGTGAAAGAATCCGCCTGTTGCATAGCGGTGAGGCGGTGAAACTTCCGGATGGATGGCTGATTTCGGATGCGGGTTATGTCCTGCCTGAGTCGTATGTCGACGTGAAGAGGGTAGAGTCCATCTTCAATAATCCCAGGAGGATGCAGTATTTTTTGAACAGTTCTTCCAAGGCCAGGAAGCGCCTGGAATCGGAGGATGAGAACTTGCCGGCTTTCAGGGACCAGGTGATACTTGGTGCGCTGCCAGACCTTTTGCAAAGTTTGTTTAAGAAGACGGCATTCAGGAACCTATCTGTCAATGAGCAGGCAGAGACTCTCCGTCAGATTCGTTTCCGCTTCAGTGCCGGTGTACATCAGATCGCCCGGGTGTGCGGAATTTCATATTCCGATGCCGCCCGCCTGCTGGATACAGCGTAGTGCTGATACCGGTCCAAGTGACTGTACCCCTATGAGCAATAACGGCCGTATTTGACGGTACCCTGCAGCATCCGTGGACCGGTATAAGCACCGGGAGCGGGAGAGCAAAAGAGTGAACAGGAGATCGGGAGAGCAAGAGAGTGAACAGGAGAGCAAAAGAGCTGGAGAGCGGGAGCGGGAGAGCGGGAGATCGTGAGAGCAAAAGAGTGAACAGGAGAGCAAAAGAGCGGGCGCAGATAAGACAATCCCCGGCTCTAAAGCAGCTCTGCCAGCACTTTGTGGTCGATGGTGCTCAGGTTGCCTTTGCGGACGATGACGAACTCGTTCTCATAGGGCTTGCCCGGGGTGATGCGCTTGGTGCGGAAGGTCTGGTACTTGATTTTTAATAATGACTTTACTCTGGAGTCTTCGAACATTGCGGCCGCCGACCCAAAGTAGAAATGTTCATGGGTGTCCTTGACCTCCACATGAATGATGGTTCTGTCGTTTTTGAGCATGATTGTGTGGGGCAAAGATAACACATTTCTACATTTTTTCAAACCATGTTGAACGATTGGGCGATGGTGGGCATAGAGGTACTGGGATCTGGACTCCTATAAGCGCAAACTGCCGTTTTTGACGATACTATGCCACCAGTTTTGGATATTCCAGGAAAAGCACTAACTTTATATGCTTTTTGCTACGGCATGAGGAAACGAAAGTCTACAAATAATGCCACTAAAGCGAACGCCTGCAAAATGCCGATAAAGCGATGAAATTTATGTCGATACTCACAAGCCTCCTGTCGTTCCTGGGCTGCTCTGGCCGGGGGTACACCAATCAGGCCGTGGCTGAATTCGAGGCCGAATGTGCAAAACCGGAAGTGGCCATAATCGATGTCCGCACGCCGGAGGAATACGCTGACGGGCACCTGCCCTGGGCGTCCAACGTCGACTGGAAGTCCGCTGATTTCCTCCAGCGGATCGAAGCCGCATACCCCGCGCAGACACCCCTTGCCATTTATTGCCGTAGCGGACGGCGCAGTGCCGAGGCCGCCGAAGCGCTTGCCCGGGCCGGCTACAGCGTCTGCAACCTCCAGGGCGGATATTTGGCCTGGACCGGGGCGGGGAAGCCGACGACGACCTATGCCGTAGAGACGTTCTGCACCCGCAGGGGCCTTCCCGTGGCCATAACCCTCATCAAGCACGGCACGCTGGCCCTTGGCTGCAAAGGCATCACCATCCACGTCGACCCGGTGGGCGGATACGGCAAGCCCACGGACTACGCGACCGAATTTCCCAAGGCCGACGTCATCCTGATAACCCACGAGCACGGCGACCACCTCGACAAGGATGCCATCGCGGCGCTCACTTCCGGCAAGACGATGCTGGTGACCAACGCACGATGCGCCGAACTGCTGAAGGACGCGGCTTCCGGCGGCAACGCCCCAGGTAAAATCACCGTCATGGCCAACGGCGACTCTGCCACATTGCCAGGAGAAATCCGCCTCGATGCCGTCCCGGCCTACAACTCCACGGAGGGGCATACCAATTTCCACCCGAAAGGGCGCGACAACGGTTTCGTGCTCACCATCGACGGCCTGCGAATCTACATTGCGGGCGACACCGAAGACATCCCGGAGATGGCGGAGCTGAAGGACATCGACGTGGCCTTCCTGCCTGTGAACCAGCCCTATACAATGACGGTAGAGCAGTGCGTCCGCGCTGCCGAAACCATACGTCCCAAGGTGCTGATCCCTTATCACTTCTCGCAGACCGACCTAAGCGCGCTTCCGGGCCTCCTCCCGGGCATCGACGTCCGCCTGCGGGAAATGCAATGATAACAACCGAAACGAATAAGGATAGGCGAAATAAATGAGAAACAACCATATAGTGATAATGGCGGGCGGAATCGGAAGCCGTTTCTGGCCCCTGAGCACGCCCGGACGCCCCAAGCAGTTCATCGATATCCTGGGCTGCGGCAGGACGCTGATCCAGATGACCGTAGACCGCTTCAAGGGCATCTGCCCAATGAGCAATTTCTGGGTAGTGACCAACGCCAAATACGTGGAGACAGTGCGGGAGCAACTGCCGGACATCCCGGCCGGACACATCCTGGCTGAGCCCGCCGCCCGCAACACTGCCCCCTGTATCGCATGGGCATGCTGGAGCATACGGCAGGAGGATCCGGAAGCCAACGTGGTGGTGACTCCATCCGATGCGGTGGTGCTTAACCCGGAGGAATTTCGAAGGGTAATCGGGAACGCGCTCGCCTACACTGAAGGGCACGACGTCATAGTGACGATAGGCATCAAGCCCTCCCGCCCGGAGACAGGCTACGGCTATGTGGAGGCGCTTCCACCCGCCGAAGGCGAAATCTGCGGCGTGCATGAATTCAAGGAAAAACCCGACTTTCAGACGGCGCAAAAGTATCTTGCGGCCGGCAACTACCTCTGGAATGCAGGCATTTTCGTGTGGAACATACCCACCATCTCCGCCAGCATCCGGCGCTACAAGCCCGGCATAGCGGCCGATATGGACCGGATAATGGCGAGCGGCGACGTGGCGGGCATCTTCCCGGAGTGCGAGAAGATTTCCATCGACTTCGCGGTGATGGAGCCGGCCTCCAGGGAAGGGCTGGTGTTCACCCACCCGGCCGATTTCGGCTGGAGTGACCTTGGCAACTGGGCATCGCTGCACGACAAGCTGCTCAAGGACGAAAACGGGAATGCCGCCGTGGGCAAGGTGCGCTTCTACGAATGCCGCGACTGCGTGGTGCATGCCGAAGACGCCGCCAAGGTGGTGCTTCAGGGACTCGATGGTTATATAGTCAGCGAAAAGGACGGACGGCTCCTTGTGTGCAAGCGGACCGAGGAGCAGCGGATCCGGGAGTTTTCGGAAGAATAAAATGCAGGAAATGAAAAAGATACTGGTCACCGGCAGCGCCGGATTCATAGGCTCCAACCTGGTGAAACGCCTCTTCAAGGATATGGAAGAGGGCGTCATCGTGGGCATCGACAATCTCAACAACTACTACGACCCTTCGCTGAAGGAGTACCGCCTGCGTGAACTGGAAAAAGCGAAACCGGAGGGGATAAAATACGTTTTCGTGAAGGGTAGCATAGCCGACAAGGCGCTGATAGACAAGCTTTTCGAAGAATACCGCTTTGACATCGTGGTGAACCTTGCCGCCCAGGCAGGCGTGCGCTACAGCATCGAGAATCCCGACGTGTACATCGAAAGCAACATCATCGGCTTCTACAACATCCTCGAGGCCTGCCGCCACCATCCTGTGGAGCACCTGGTGTATGCCAGTTCCAGCAGCGTCTACGGCGGCAACAAGAAGGTGCCGTTCAGCACCGACGACAGGGTGGACAATCCCGTGAGCCTGTATGCCGCCACCAAGAAGAGCAACGAACTGATGGCGCACTGCTACAGCAAGCTCTACGACATCCCGTCCACCGGGCTCCGCTTCTTCACCGTCTATGGCCCCGCCGGACGGCCTGACATGGCGTATTTCGGCTTCACCAACAAGCTCCTCGCCGGAAAGACTATCCAGATCTACAACTACGGCAACTGTCGCAGGGACTTTACCTATGTGGATGATATTGTGGAAGGTATAGTCCGCGTCATGGCAGGAGCGCCGGCACGCAGGAAAGGGGAGGACGGCCTTCCCATCCCGCCGTATGCCGTGTATAACATCGGCGGCGGCCAGCCCGAGAACCTTCTGGACTTCGTGAGCATACTGCAGGAAGAGCTCGTGCGCGCAGGCGTGCTGCCGGACGATTACGACTTCGAAGCCCACAAGGAACTCGTGCCCATGCAGCCCGGCGACGTGCCCACGACCTACGCCGACGCATCGGCCCTCGAGCGCGATTTCGGCTTCACCCCTAAAATTACCCTCCGCGAAGGGCTCCGGGAGTTCGCCCGCTGGTACAAGGAGTACTACGGCTAGTTTGAGTTATGATAAAAATGCGTATCTTAGCAAACTGTTAATAAAAAGTATTATGTTCACACTCATTTCTTTACCATACGCACCGGACGCCCTGGAGCCGGTGATCAGCGCCAGGACCCTTGGCTTCCACCACGGAAAGCACCTGCAGACCTACGTTAACAACCTCAATGCGCTCCTCCCCGGAAGCCCCTTCGAGGCGCTCTGTCATTCTGAGCGCAGCGAAGAATCTGCCCTTGCGGAGATCGTCCGCAGGGCCAACCCCGCCGGCGGCAGCGACCCCAATCCGGCCGTGTTCAACAATGCCGGCCAGATTCTGAACCACAACCTGTATTTCAAGCAGTTCAAGGGATCACAGGATGGCAATAAGCCCCATGGAGCCCTGGCGGCGCAGATCGGTGCTCAGTTTGGCTCATTCGAGGCGTTCATGGCCGAGTTCGTGGCCAAGGGCGCTGGCCTTTTCGGCAGCGGCTGGGTGTGGCTGTCCTCGGATGCAGATGGCAAGCTCGTGATCACGCAGGAGCCCGGCGCCGGCAATCCCGTCACGAAGGGCAGAGTGCCGCTCCTTACCTTCGACGTCTGGGAGCACGCCTATTATCTTGATTATCAGAACCGCAGGCCCGACCACCTGAAGGCTCTCCAGGCCATCATCGACTGGGCGGAGATAGAGCGCCGCTACACCAAGGCCTAAAGCGGAAAGGGGCTGAGATGGCAGACAGTAACTTCATAGACTACGTCAAGATTTATTGCGCTTCCGGGCACGGAGGAGCGGGTTCGATGCACCTCCACAGGGCGAAGTACATCCCCAAGGGCGGCCCGGACGGAGGCGACGGCGGCCGCGGCGGGCACGTGATCCTGCGGGCCAACGCCCAGTTCTGGACCCTGATCCACCTCAAATACCGCAAGCACATCAAGGCCGACGACGGCGAGAAAGGCGGCTCCGCGCTCCGCAAGGGAAAGAACGGCACCGACATAATCCTCGACGTGCCCGTCGGGACCGTGGTGAAAGACGCTGAAAGCGGCGAGCAGCTGTTCGACCTCAATGAGGACGGACAGGAAAAGATACTCTGCCAGGGCGGCAAGGGAGGCTGGGGCAATGACCATTTCAAGACGGCAACCAACCAGACGCCCCGCTACGCACAGCCTGGCGAAGACGGGGAAGAGGGGGCGTATATCCTTGAGCTCAAGCTGCTTGCCGACGTGGGCCTGGTGGGCTTCCCGAATGCCGGGAAATCCACGCTCCTGAGTGCGGTCACTTCGGCTAAACCCAAGATCGCTTCCTACGCATTCACCACGCTCGAGCCCAATCTCGGCATAGTCCGCTACTTCGACGACCGTTCGTTCGTCATGGCCGACATCCCCGGAATCATCGAGGGCGCCCACGAAGGCAAGGGGATTGGCACACGATTCCTGAGGCACATCGAACGCAATTCCGTGCTGCTCTTTATGGTGAGCTGCGAAGAAGACGACATAGCCGCCGGCTACAAGACTCTGCTGAAGGAACTCAAGCTCTACAATCCCGAGCTGCTCACCAAGCAGCGCGTGCTTGCCGTCACGAAGTGCGACCTCATAGACCCGGACATCGAAAAGGAAATAGAGCCGAAGCTCCCGAAGCGCGTGCCCCACGTGTTCATCTCATCTGCCAGCGGAGAGGGGCTGGATAAACTTAAGGATCTGTTATGGAAGGCTTTGCAGAAGTAATCAAGTATCTCCACCATATCGACAAGGACGTCACGCTTGCCATCAATTCCCTCGGCTTCCCGGCCATGGATGCGGTGTGGCAGCTGTTCTCCGCAAGGGAAATCTGGATCGTCCTATACCTGACGGTGATTGCCTTTTTCTTTGTCCGTCTCGGATGGAAGAGGGCGCTTGTGGTCATAGTCTCCTGCGTGCTTTGCGTGACGGCTTGCGACCAGCTGGCCAACCTCGTGAAATTCAGCGTGGAACGGCTCAGGCCCTGCTATGATGCTGAAATGCTCCAGAGGGGGCTCCGGGTGCTCGAGGATCCCGGCCAGCTGTATGGCTTCTATTCCGCCCACGCCGCCAATGCCCTGGGATTTGCGATTTGTTCGTGGATGGGATTCCGATGCGATAAGCGTCTCAAGTACAAGGGCTATGGGTGGGGCATAGGCATATGGGCCCTGCTCGTGGGTATCAGCCGGGTGTTCGTGGGGAAGCATTTCCTTGGCGACGTGTGCGTCGGCTTTGCCGTGGGAATTGCCTTCGGGGTCCTGTTCGGATGGCTGGCGGGGAAGGTGATACGAAGGTTCTTAGATTCTTCGCTGCGTTCAGAATGACAAGAAAGAGGCCCCGGCATCACGCCGGGGCCTCCTTTAATTACAAATCCGTCTAAAGGGCAAAGCGTCAGTCTTTGACTGCTGCAAGGGCTTCGCGGACCTTGGCTTCGATCTCTTCGCAGAGCTCGGGGTTGTCTTTCAGGAGCTGCTTCACGCTGGAGAGGCCCTGGGCGAGTTTCTCGCCGTTGTAGCTGAACCAGGAGCCGCTCTTGTGGATGATGTCGAATTCGATGGCAAGGTCGGCGATTTCGGCCACGTGGCTGATGCCTTCGCCGTAGACGATGTCAAATTCGGCCTTCTTGAAAGGCGGGGCCATCTTGTTCTTGACCACTTTCACGCGGGTGCGGTTGCCGGTGGCTTCGTCACCGTCCTTGAGCTGGGTGGTGCGGCGCACGTCGATACGCACGGAGGCGTAGAACTTGAGGGCGTTGCCGCCGGTGGTCGTCTCGGGGTTGCCGAACATGATGCCGATCTTCTCGCGCAGCTGGTTGATGAAGATGCAGCAGGTGTTCGTCTTGGAGATATTTGCAGTCAGCTTGCGGAGGGCCTGGCTCATCAGGCGGGCCTGAAGGCCGACTTTGTTGTCGCCCATTTCGCCTTCGATTTCGGCCTTGGGGGTCAGGGCGGCCACGGAGTCGATCACGACTATGTCGATGGCACCGCTGCGGATCAGGTTGTCTGCGATTTCAAGGGCCTGTTCGCCGTTGTCGGGCTGAGAGATGAGGAGGGTCTCGAGGTTTACTCCGAGAGCCTGTGCGTAGCTGCGGTCGAAGGCGTGCTCCGCATCGATCATCGCGGCGATGCCGCCCATCTTCTGGGCTTCGGCGATGGCGTGGATTGCGAGAGTGGTCTTGCCGCTTGATTCCGGACCGTAGATTTCGATAATTCGGCCGCGGGGATAACCACCAATGCCCAGGGCGTGGTCGAGGGCAACGGAGCCGCTCGGTATCACCTGGACGTCCCATTGTGGCTGATCTCCCAGCTTCATAATCGTACCTTTTCCGAAATCTTTCTCGATCTTGTCGATCGTGGCCTGCAATGCCTTCAATTTGGCGGCATTGACGTCAGAGGCCTGTGTTTCAATTTCTTTAGCCATAACGTGTGGTTTTAAAAGTTACGAAGGCAAATATAAGAGAAAAATTCCTATTTTTGTAATGTGAAAACAAAGTTGTTGGGAAAAAATCCGGACGAGCTTGCAGCGGCTGCCGTGGACTGCGGGCTGAAGCCTTTCGTGGGGCGTCAGCTGGCCGAATGGCTGTATGTGAAACGCGCCGGCTCGTGGGACCGGATGACCAACATTTCCCGGGAATCGAAGGCCCGGCTCCAGGAAAAATATGATCTCGGCACATCCCTGCCCGTTGCGAGCGCCTGCTCGGCCGACGGCACCGTCAAGTACCTCTTCGAAGTGGAAGGAGGGGAGTCGGTGGAGGCCGTGCTCATCCCGGACGAAGACCGCAGGACGCTGTGCGTGAGTTCGCAGGCCGGCTGCCGCATGGGCTGCAAGTTCTGTATGACAGGGCGCCAGGGCTGGCACGGCAACCTCAGCACTGCCGACATACTGAACCAGTTCATCAGCATTCCCGGTGCCGAGGGGCTGACCAACGCAGTGTTCATGGGCATGGGCGAGCCGCTGGACAACAGCGACGCCGTGTTCAAGGCCATCGAAATCCTGACCGACGAGAGGTGCTTTGGCTGGAGCCCCAAGCGCGTGACGCTCAGTACCATAGGTGTGCTGGGCCGCTCAAAGACGTCCTGGACCTGATCCGCCAGTACGACTTCACCGGCCAGCGGCGCGTCAGTTTCGAATACACCCTGTTTGCCGGCTGGAACGACGACAAACGCCACGCTGATGCGCTGATCCGCCTCCTTGGCGGGCTGGAGTGCCGCGTGAACCTCATCCGTTTCCACAAGATCCCGGATTTCCCGTACGATTGCGCGCCGGAGGTCCGGATGGAAGAATTCAAAAACCGTCTCAACAACCACGGAATAGTATGCACGATAAGAGCTTCCAGGGGCGAGGATATTCTTGCCGCCTGCGGGATGCTTGCCGGGCAGCGCTCGCAGTCTTAATCGCCGTCCTGCTGATGTGGCCCGCAAAAGCGCAGACCTACGAGAACGGCCTGCTGACGGAGAGCGTGAATCCGAAGGCGGATGCCGCTGTGATTGCCCGTATGCAGGAGCGTATGGACAGCATCCACCGCAGCCAGCAGCGCCCGACCGTGGCCCTCGTGCTCAGCGGAGGCGGGGCGAAGGGCGCGGCCCACGTGGGCGTGCTCCGGTATCTCGAAGAGCAGCATATCCCCATCGATATGGTGTGCGGCACAAGTATGGGCGGCCTCGTGGGCGGCCTGATAAGTCTCGGCTACGATTCCCGTTTCCTGGATTCCCTGCTGCGGCACCAGGACTGGAGCGTGATGCTCACGGACCGCATCGATCCGTCGTACTACCCCTACAACCGCAAGCTCTACCGTGAGACCTACCTCATGTCCATCCCCTTCCACTACTCAAAGAAGGATTTCCAGACGCGTATCGACGACCAGGTGCGTTACATTGAGGACGGCCGGCGCGGCCCGGTGGGGCAGAACACCTTCATGAGTTCGCTCCCGTCGGGGTTCGCCTACGGTTTCAATGTCAACAACACCTTCTCCAGCCTCTCCGTGGGCTACCAGGACCACATCGATTTCACACAGCTGCCCATTCCGTTCTTCTGCGTTGCGGCTGACGTTATTTCCCTGAAGGCCAAGAACTGGTCGTCGGGTTCGCTCAAGGATGCGATGCGCTCCACCATGAGCATCCCGGGGCTCTTCAAGCCGGTGCGCACCAGGGGAATGGTGCTGGTGGACGGAGGCGTGCAGAACAACTTCCCGGTGGACATAGCGCGAGCCATGGGCGCCGACATAGTCATAGGCGTGGACCTTTCCGACGCCGATCCCAGCTACTCGCAGGTCAACAACGTCGGCGACATAATGATGCAGTTCATCACTATGCTGGGCAAGTCTTCATTCGACCGCAACAAGAACTCGACCGACGTGTTCATCAAGCCTCATCTTGACGGCTACAATATGCTGAGCTTCTCCACAGAGGCTATCGACACCATCATCAACAGGGGCTACAGGGCCGCCTGCGAGGTGGCTGACTCCATTGCCGTGGTCAAGGAGCAGATGAAGGGCGCAGAACCTTACCTGAGCGCACCAAAGGCCGTTGACATAGGCAGTACTCCGGTCAAGATCTATGGCGTCGAGTTCGCGGGCCTGACCAATCCCGAATCCCGGTTCCTGCAGCGCAAGATAGGATTCAAGGTGGGCTCCACCGTGGACAAGAAGGAAATGGAAAGGATGATGTCCATAATCGAGGCCACCGGTTGCTTCTCGTCCGTGACCTACGATATCCTCGGCAGGGAAGAGCCTTACCGGCTGATCTTCAATTGCGTCAAAGGCCCCAGGCACCAGTTCGGTATGGGTGTGCGCTTCGACACTGAAGAATGGCCGGCTTTCCTCTTCAACGTGGGGCTGAATGCGCATAAGCTGAGCGGCGCCAAACTTGATGTCAACGCCAAGATAGGCCGCAACCAGTACCTGGCCGTCAGGGGAGCCCTGGACCTTGCGTGGCTGCCCACGGTCAATCTCGAGGCGTCGGTGATGAACGTCTCATCGACGCTGATCACGGATCTGGCCCGCGTGGGATCGGAGGCCCGCTGGTGGGGCCACAGCGAGAAGCTGTATTTCTCCAACATCAAGTGGACCAACGTGGACGTGAAGCTCGGAGCCCAGTACAGGCGCTACATCCTTCCCTACAGCACCAGTTATGGAGAGAAGATCAACGTGGCATATCCCCAGCTTGCGAGCGGAGGCTATCTCGGCGCTTTTGTCAACGGCACAATCTACACCTACGACACCAACTACTACCCCTCGAAGGGCATGAAGATGACCTTCGGCTACGACCTGGACTTTATGAAGCGTGACTGTCCGGGCTTCAAGCCCCTGCACCAGCCGTTCCTGAATTTCGCTTCGGTGATTCCTTTCGGTGGCAGGGTTGCTTTGATTCCGGACATCCATATGCGTGTGGTTCTGGGAAATGCAGATGAGCCTGACCCTCTTCGGGTTACGGATCCCAATTATTCTTTTGCACACCAGAACTACGTGGGCGGAATGATGGCGGACCGCTATATAGAGCGCCAGATTTCGTTCATAGGTTTCAACAACGTCTATCAGGCCGATCCCTACGTTGTCGTCGCCAATCTCGGACTGCGTGTGCAGCCTGCCAAAAACCTGTTCCTGACGGCCACCGGAGGATATTTCCGTGAGGCGAAGACGATCAAGGATATGGTCAGCACCATACTTCCCACGCTCTGGGGCGCTGGCTTCGAGATCGGCTACCGCACCCCGGTCGGACCCGTGAAGGTGGTCGGCACCTGGTCGGAACGTTTCCACAATTTCGAGAAGGACGCCGGTCTTTATATTTCCCTCGGATTTGACTTCTAGCATGGACGAGCGCATCAGGAAAGTGTTGGTTTCGCTGCAGGGCAGGTGTGCCAGGCGGGAGTACTGCCGGGCCGAGATGCGACTGAAGGCGCTGAAGGCCCTGGACGGGGATGAAGCTTCCGCAGTGGAGGTCCTTGACAGCCTTGTTGAAGATGGCTTCGTGGATGACGCCCGCTATGCCGGGGCATTTGCCCGAGAGAAGGCGGTGCTTGATGGCTGGGGCCCGGTGAAGATACGCTATATGCTGAAAGCCAAGGGAATAGGATCTGCCGATATAGACTCTGCCCTGGAAAGCATTGATGCCGTTGCGGCAGCGGAAAAGCTGGACAAGCTTCTGGCTGCCAAGGCAAAGAGTCTCCAGGGTGACCCCCAGGCCCGCCTTAAACTGATAAAATACGCCCTTTCGAGAGGCTATAACTACGACGATATAAAGGTATGAGCGTGAGGCCCCCCATATTCCTCTACACCGACGGCGCTTCGAGCGGCAATCCCGGCCCAGGCGGCTGGGGGGCCGTGTTGTGCTGCGGCTCTCTCCGAAGGGAGATGAGCGGCGGTTTTGCGCGCACGACCAACAACCGTATGGAACTGCTGGCCGTCATCGAGGGCCTTTCGGCGATCCGCTGGCCAGGGGCGCAGGTGGAGGTGTGGAGCGATTCGCAGTATGTGGTAAACACCGTGACCCAGGGCTGGAAGCGTAAGAAGAACCACGACCTCTGGGCCCGCTTCGACGCCATTG
>CACZEU010000046.1 GCA_902780175.1 uncultured Bacteroidia bacterium | reverse complement strand
GGCCAACCAGACGGCATCCAACGATCCTACGACATCTTCGATGAAGTTCATGACCCTATGGATGATGCCTATAATGATGTTCTTCATCTGTAACAACCTCTCTGCGGCACTCAGCTACTATTACCTTCTTTCCCAGTTGATTGCAATCATCCAGACCTGGGTCATCAAGAAGTTCTTCGTCCATCCGGAAGCGATCCTTGCCAAGGTCAAGGCGTCCGAGGGCAAGCCTCTGCCCAAGTCCAAATGGCAGTTGCGCCTCGAGGAAGCACAGAAGCTCCAGGAGCAGCAGAGACGCGCTCAGCAAAACGGTCGCAGATAGTGAGTATAGCAGAAAGCATCCTTTCCATTCATAAAGAACTGCCACCGGGAGTCAAGCTGGTGGCAGTTTCCAAGTTCCACCCGCTCGAGGCCATAGAAGAGGCTCTTGCAGCCGGCCAGACAGCATTCGGCGAGAACCGCCCCCAGGAATTCGAGCAGAAGGTCAAGGCACTCGAAGGCAGGGGAGTGGAGTGGCATTTCATCGGCCATCTCCAGACCAACAAGCTCAAGATGGTCCTGCCCTATGCCTGCCTGGTGCACTCTGTCGATTCCGCTCGCCTGCTCGACGCCATCAATGACTGGGGAAAGAAAAACGGCCGTGTGATTCCCATACTCCTTGAACTGCACATCGCCGCGGAAGAGACCAAGCAGGGATTCTGTGAGGAGGAGATCCTGGATATCCTTTTCCGGGCTTCTTCGTACACCGGCGTCCGTTTCTGCGGGCTTATGGGAATGGCCACCAATACCGACTGTGAAGACGATATACGTGCAGATTTCGGCCGTATAAAGGCTTTCTGGGACTATCTGGCCGATCTGTTCCCTGAGTTGTCCGACTGGAAAGAACTCTCTATAGGAATGTCCGGCGACTGGCGCATAGCCCTCGAATACGGCGCGACCATAGTCCGCATCGGCACCGCCATCTTCGGCCCCCGCTGACGACGCCATCTGAATTTCAGATGGCGTCGTCCGGAGTGAGGCAGGAGCGGGCCCGGTCTTTCTCCGACATAATCATCTCCTCTTCAGGGATGAGCCAGTCGATGGCAAGGGCCGGATCGAGGGCGGATATGCCGGATTCGGCCTCCGGGTGGTAATACTCGTCACACTGGTACTGGAAAACGGCAACGTCGCTCAATACGGAAAAGCCGTGAGCAAAACCCTTGGGAATAAACAGCTGAAGATGGTTTTCCTCGCTGAGTACGGCGCTGAAGCTCTTGCCGAAGGTGGCCGATCCCTTGCGGATATCAACCACCACGTCCAGGACGCGGCCACGTGTGCAGCGGACCAGCTTTGCCTGCGTGTACGGCGGCTTCTGGAAATGCAGGCCGCGCACTACGCCTCTCGACGACCGGCTCTCATTTTCCTGGACGAAAGTGACAGGCCGGACCATCTCGTCGAAAATCCTCTGGGAAAAGGACTCGAAGAAGTAACCCCTTGCGTCTTTGAATACGCGGGGCTCGAGGATAAGCAGGTCGGGAATCGTGGTCTTTATGACGTTCATTGCTGTTGAATCATTTATTGGTATAATACTTGGGCCAGCAGGCCTGGAGGTAGGACTTGAGCCTGTCTTCCTGAGGGTTGGACTGAGGAGCGTAGAAAACTTTTCCCTGCATGCTCTCAGGCATGAATTCCTGGTCCACGAAATGCCCGGCAAAGTCGTGGGCATACTTGTATCCGTCGGAGTAGCCAAGCTCCTTCATAAGGGATGTGGGCGCATTGCGAAGATACAGTGGGACGGGTGCGGTCTTGTCTTCCTGCACGGCGGCCAGCGCGCCGTCTATGGCCAGATATGCCGAATTGCTCTTGGGTGAAGACGCAAGATATACGGCGCACTCGCTCAGAGGAATACGGGCCTCCGGCATACCGATGGAGTGGACTATGCGGAACGTGGCGTCGGCCATCAGCAGGGCGTTGGGATTGGCCAGACCGATATCCTCGGCGGCAAGGATGCAGAGCCGGCGCGCGATGAAGAGGGGATCCTCACCGCCGGCCAGCATGCGGGCCATCCAGTAAACGGCGGCATTGGGATCGGAACCGCGGACAGACTTGATGAAAGCAGAGATGATGTCGTAATGCATCTCGCCGTCCTTGTCGTAAATGGCCATGTTCTCCTGCAGGCAGTCGGTGACGGCCTTGTTGTCGATGACTATGGTGCCCTCGGGCGACGGCGCGGTCGAGTCCACAACGATCTCCAGGATATTGAGGAGTTTGCGGGCGTCGCCCCCGCTCTGGCGGAGGAGGGCGTCGGTCTCGGAAAGCACCACATTCTTCTCGCGCAATACGGAGTCGGTGGTCAGCGCCCTGTTCAACAATAACTTGAGGTCATCTGCCCCAAGATTCTTCAAGACAAATACCTGGCAGCGTGAGAGAAGAGGGGAGATTACCTCGAAGGACGGGTTCTCCGTAGTGGCTCCTATCAGCACTACGGTACCGGACTCGACAGCCCCCAGCAGGGCGTCCTGCTGAGCTTTGTTGAAGCGGTGTATTTCGTCGATGAACAGGACCGGGGCAGCGGCGGAGGAAAACAGGGATTTGTTCCGGGCCTTGTCTATCACGTCGCGGACGTCCTTGACCCCGGAACTGACCGCGGAAAGGGTATAGAACTCGCGGTCGAGGGTACGGGCGATGATGCTTGCAAGCGTGGTTTTTCCTACCCCCGGAGGCCCCCAGAGGATGAACGACGAGAGGTTGCCGCTGTCGATCATGTTGCGGAGGATGCATCCCGGGCCTACGAGGTGCCGCTGGCCGACATAATCGGCCAGGCTGAAGGGGCGCATCCTTTCCGGAAGGGGTATGGAGGAGTTTGGTGCCACGGGCATCAATATTCAAGTTTCTTGATGTAGGAACGGCGGCGCTTGACGCATTCGTGCGAGAACTGCTCCATCTGGCCGCGGTTCTTTACGTTGGTCTCAAGGACGGCGTTGGTTTCCGCCCACTGTACTCCCTGTTTCTGGAAGAAGGGGAAGAGATTGTAGAACAGCAGGGAATTGATTCCGGTGTTCTGGTAGTCGGGACGGACGCCCACGAGGAGCATCTCCACACCCTCTTCGTGCTTGATGAACATCGACTTGAGCAGATGCCACCAGCCGAAGGGGAAAATCTTGCCACGGGACTTCTGAAGCGCGCGCGCGATGGACGGCATGGTGATGCCGAAGGCCACGAGCTCATCCTTGTCGTTCTCGAGCATGACGAGTAGCACTCGTTGATAAGCCTGAACACCTTCTCGCCGTAGCCTTCCTTCTTGAGGATACTGCGGGTGAGATGCTTGACGTGGACGTTGGTGCGCTGCTGGACGATCTTGGCGATCCTCTCCAGGCGCTCGGGAAGCTGGTCTTTCATGAACAGCTTGTATTCCACCCAGTCGGTATCCTTCTCGAAGCCCAGGCGCTCCATGTGGTCGTTGTAATATGGGTAGTTGTAAATCAGGGCCATGGTGCTGAGGCGGTCGTAGCCCGCGATTAGCATTCCCTCGGGATCGAAATCGGTGAATCCGAGGGGCCCTACCACGGACTCCATTCCGTACTGGCGTCCGAACTCGTAAACCTTCTCCATGAGGGCCTTGGAGACCTCCGGGTCGTCGATGAAGTCGATCCAGCCGAAGCGGACCTCCTTGTGGTTCCACTGCTCGTTGGCCTTGAAATTCACGATGGCGGCTACGCGCCCTGCGGGCTTGCCGTCCTTGTAGGCCATATACAGGGCCGATTTGCAGAATTACTGCGCGGCTCCTTTCTCCTGGTCGAGGGTGTCCATCTGGTCGAAAACCAGCGGCGGGACGTAATATTCGTTGTTCTTGTAAAGAGTTTCCGGGAAATTGACGAATGCCCTGAGTTCTTTGCGGGATTCGACTCGTCTGATTTCTATAGGCATAGGGTAAACGCTATTATATTAGTGGTAATTCCGAATGCGAAGATAGACTTTTTATTGGATATAATCAAAGTTTTCTGTACCTTCGTAATGTGTACCGCAGGATTCATACCGCCCTTATCCTCGTCATCCTGAGCCTCATGCCACTGCATCTGCAAGGGCAGGAGTCCGCAGGCCTTTTCAGTTCCGTCAAGGGCATAGGCGCCACTCTCCGCACCCCCGAATCCGGCGGCGTCTTCCATTCAGCCACCGCCTTCATCGACATCTACGGAGTCCCCACGAGCCGCTGTTCCAACCCCGGCATACGGGTCAATGTCTCCCGCCAGTACGTCCTGGGCCGCACGGCGAAGGGCGACGTCGGAATGACCTTCTACGCCGGCCCAGGCATCACCGCAGGCTACGTGAGAGACCACGACAAAGGCCGCGGCATAGACCTTACGTCCCTCATGTCGGACAACGACGGCATAGTAGCCGCCCTGAGCGCCGACGCCGGCTGCCGCTTCGATTTCGGCGGCCTTGTTTCCCTCGACCTCTCCTTTGCAGGGGACCTCGGCCTGCATATCCGCCAGAACGAAAGGGAACACGGCTACTTCGCCACCAGCCTGAGCATTTACAACAACGGATGGATGCAGCTGCTCTATCCCCAGATAGTATTCCTTTTCCACCTGCGATGAAGAAACTCCTGCTGACAGCCATCCTGATTCTCCAGGCGTCAGTCCTGCTGGCGTGGAAACCCAAGCCCTCCTTCGGCCTGGAATGGGGATATACGGGCACGTTCCTCCGCACCCATCAGTACAACTACATCTACAGCGCCGGCTCCAGAATAATCGACAACGGTTCCAACTGGTGGTACTATTCGAACGGAAGCGTCCTTGCCGGAGCTGGTCTCGACGTCTCCCGCACGGTCAACCTTTCGGTGTATTCAGGCCTCCTCGGAGTGTATTCCCACCGCTGGATGGTACCGGTGGAACTGCGCACAAGCTGGTGCCCGGCCGGCCTGGAAGAGGACGGCCTCATCACCCACGCAGGCGTTGCCGCCACTTTCCCCACCTCCACGCTGATGGAAACCACGGCAAGGATCAATCTCGGCGCCGGACGCAGGTTCAAGGTGTACAGGCACATCAGCGTCGATTTCCAGATGTCGTTCAACCTGACGCTCGACCACGACATCATCCACGACCCCGACACGCACGCCTACATACTCCCGGACAAGACGGTCCGGAATTACTCGGAGTACTGGGGCGTCAACATAAGCGCCGCCCTCAATTTCTAAAGGATTTCCTTTACCCTCGCAACTATTTCTTCCGCAGGGAGTTCCGGGCTGAGCACGAGGTCCGGTTCCTTGATGACGTATCCGTGCTCCATGGCTCCGAGGATACCGCCGCCTGTGCAGTTGAGCATTATGCAGTCGTCCTTGCCGACTACGCCGTCCCTCACTGCCTTGGCAAGCGACGCGACAGCCACGCAGGCGGCGGGAAGGAGGTCGTATCCCTCGAGGTTGCGGAACTGAAGAAGCCAGTAAACTATTTCGTCGTTGGTGGCGAGGTAAACGTCGCCGCGGCTCTTGACGAGGACGTCATACAGACCGCCTGCGATGCCGTACGGCGGTTTGCGGTTGGACAGGACCTTGGCAAGGATGATTTCCGAATTGCGTCTGCCGACCTCGGGGGAGAGTTCGGCAAGGGCGCGGGAACAGGCTTTCCAGGAATCGTATATCAGGGTGAACGGAGAATTCTGGGATACGAACACACGCATGTTGTTCTCGCCGAAACGGCCGTCGGCGGCGAGCCTTTCTGCATTCTCCCATGCGGCGATGGCTCCGGTCCCGGAACCAACGGCCTGGAAATAGGCGTCGGGGATGCGGCCAGCCTTTTCCACGAAACTGAGCAGCGTAGTGCCCATCCCGTCGCGCCTGGCGATGTTTTTGGCTCCTCCCTCAAGGAAGAAATCGGGGCAGGAAGCGAGTTTTTCGCCGAGGGTGATGGCATCGTAATAGTCGCATCCGTGGGGGACAGCGACGACCTTGACGCATCTGTTGAGGCGCCGGCGGAACCAGAGGTCGTGCTGGTTGTCTTCAGGGATGCAGATGACGACCGGAATGCCGTTGTCGGAACAGACCTGGGCGAATGCGCGGGCGGTATTGCCTGCCGACTGTACGATGAGCGTACGCTTTTCTTTCCTGTCGATCCGGGCGCATACGGAATAGGCCTCGGTCTCCTTGAAGGAGCAGGTCTTCATTTTGGCCCCGAGCCTGGGTGCCCAGCCGGAAAAAGTGATGTACAAGTTGTTGAGCCCCAGGTGTTTTGCAAGTCCCTTGGACTTGTATGTAACGGGTGCGGAAGAGCCTCTGAGGGTGCGCTTTACGGGCATCCAGCAGGCATATCTGTAGAGTCCGCCAAGGTCGCTTCTGGGGGTGAACTGCTGCTCTGAATAAACAGCCCGCACGAGGGACGGCTCGACGGATTCCGGGTCGGAGAGAGTCCAGACGCCGTCGTCGAAAATCCTTCCGCTCCTGACGTCCAGGAGTCTGTACTCAGTGGGCTTGAACTTCAGAAGATTCATAATGTCACAGGTTTAAGAAAAGCCATACGTAGTAGCCTGCAAAAGCAAGGATGAAAATGGCACCCTCGTAACGGTCGATTTCATTCTTTTTGAAGGTATAGGAGCTCAGCGAAACCATTACCACGCTGAGCAGCACCATGCCCACGTCGACAAGCGAGATGTTGCCGAGGGAAATAGGGAAGACCGTCGCCGACGCACCGAGTATGAGCAGAATATTGAAAATATTGGAACCCAGAATGTTGCCAAGGGCAAGCTGCCCCTTTTTCCTGGCTGCTGCGACGATGCATGCCGCGAGTTCCGGCAGGGAAGTGCCGCCTGCGAGCAGGGTGATGGCGATGAACTTGTCGCTGACCCCGAGGGCGCTTGCGATGTTCACGGCCGAATTGACGAACCAACGGCCGCCGAAAACCAGTCCGGCCAGTCCTGCCAGAGTCAGCAGGACCGCTATCGCGATGTTCCTTTCCTTTGACGGCGCCTCTTCTACGGAAGATCCGTCATCGGTCTTGAAGCAATAGTAGATATAAGCGGCAAAAAGTACAAGAAACACAATACCTTCCACTCTGGTTAGATTATCTGCGGCTCCAAGCTTGAACAGAGTGTAACTCATTCCGCAGATTACCAGAAGGAGCGTTACGAGCAGCGTGACCGGAATGTCTCTCACGCGGTTGTTCCTGGTGATGGCGATGGGGGAGACTAACGCTGTGGCGCCGAGTATGAGAAGGGTGTTGAAGATGTTGGAGCCGAGGACATTTCCTATGGAGATATTCGAATTGCCGGCGATCGCGCCGGTGAGGCTGACTACGAGTTCGGGACAGGAAGTTCCGAAGCCTACGATGGTAAGACCGATAACGAATTCGCTGATATTGAGTTTTCTGGCAATGGCGGAAGCGCCGTCGACGAGCCATTCGGCTCCAAGGATGATGAGGGTGAGACCCAGAAGCAGTACCAGAATGTCAGTCAGCATCATAATAATCCAGCTTGCAAATGTTTTCTACGTGCATCGTGTGAGGGAACATATCGACCGGCTGCACGGCGGTTATCTTGTATTTATGGGCCATCAGGGCAATGTCCCGGGCCTGTGACGCGGGATTGCAGCTTACGTACACAATGCGGCGGGGAGCGGCGCGAAGGATGGTTTCCACGACGTCCGGATGCATTCCGGCCCTGGGCGGATCGACTATGATGACGTCGGGGCGGCCGTTCTGCGCTATGAAGGAATCGGTGAGTATGTCTTTCATATCGCCGGCATAGAACTCGCAGTTGTCTATGGAATTGACGCGTGCGTTCTCGCGGGCGTCTTCGATTGCCTCGGGCACGTATTCTATACCGATTACCCTCGCGGCCCGGGAACTCACGAACTGGGCGATGGTACCGGTGCCGGTATAGAGGTCGTAAACCAGTTCATTTCCGGTGAGTTCCGCGAATTCACGGGTTTTCCTGTAAAGCTCAAGCGCCTGAAGGGTGTTGGTCTGATAGAAGGACTTGGGGCCGATGCGGAACCTCAGGCCCTCCATCCGTTCGTAAATGGCGTCCTGGCCGTAGTACAGGCGGCATTCCTGGTCGGAAATGCTGTCATTGCCCTTGGTGTTTATTACATAATAAAGGGAAGTGAGATCGGGGAACTGCCTGACGATGGCGTCCAGAAGGCCGGTGATGGCAGGGGAGTCTTCGCCGAAACACACTATCAGCATGACCTGGCCGTCGTCGGTGGTACGGACGAACATATTGCGAAGAAGCCCGTGATTCTCACGTATGTCATAGAAAGTGAAGCCGTTACGTATGGCGTAATCCTTTATGAACAGGCGAAGGGCATTGGACGGCTCCCGCTGGAGCCAGCAGTGGTCGATGTCGAGGACCTTGTCGAAAAACTTGCCGACGTGGAATCCAAGGCCGCAGCGCTCGCTGTCCGAAAGGGACGCGGGATCTTCGGCAGGAAGTATCCATCTTTTATTGGAGGCGCTGAATTCCAGCTTGTTACGGTATTCTATCGTGCGAGAAGAGCCAATTATGGGAGAGAGCTCTGGGACCTGAAGATGGCCGATTCTTGTCAGCTGGTCGTACACCTGGCGCTGCTTGGCGGAAAGCTGGATTTCGTAGGGAAGGGGCTGCCAGCGGCAGCCGCCGCAGGTGCCGAAATGTGAGCAGAAGGGCTTGAGGCGCTGCGGGGACGGCTTGCTGATCCTTATGATGCGGCCTTCCAGGAAACTCTTCTTTTTGCGGGTGATACGGACATCGACGACGTCGCCGGGAACTGCAAACTCCACGAAGAGAACGCGGCCCGGTTCATCCTCGGGGTCGCCTTCAAGACGGGCGTGAGAAATCGCTTTGCCTTCGGCGGCAAGGTTTTCAATCAGAACGTCGTGAATGACTATGTCCAGCGGTTTGTTTCTTGACATTATGCAAATATAATAAAAATCCGAAAATTTCTCTTGCAGCCGGCGGGGGAAGTGCTTTCTACATACCCATGTTAACATAATATAAATTGTATAACAAAAGTATCAAAACAGCCCATAGAGCAAAAAAAAGCCTCCATTGCTTTGATGTACATATTATTTTATTATATTTGTATGTTTTGATAAAATGCCAGAATATTGTTTAATTCAAAAATATCCATTCAAATGAAAAAGTCCATCATTCTTGCCAGCGTAGCGTTACTCGCGATGACGGTATCCTGCGACCTCTTCAAGAACACCTTCAAGGAGCAGGACGTGAAAGTCAACGAGTCCAGCACCGTTCCCGCCGACGACTTCGTCGGGCTCAAGAACTCCCCGACCGCAGGAGCCACTCCCGAGGGTGACCTCACCGCGGAAATCTGGGCCGACCAGCCCCTTAAAGTCGGCGTAGACCCTTCCCTGGGCAAGGTTAAAGCCCCCGGAGTCCTTCTCGTCGACGGCAGCAAGCTCCCCGACGTCGCTATCGCCAATGACGGCGTCGTCCCCGACAATGCCGGCCTGCTCTTCACCGTCAAGAACCCCTCTTCCATAGAGATGAAGGTCGAACCCAGCCTTCAGGTCGACGGCGGCACGATCGTCCAGCTGCCCCCTGTCACCGTCGGTGCCAACAAAGAAGCAAAAATCATGTACTGCAAGGCGGCTCTCAAGCCCGATTGCAAGGACGCTCCCACTTCCGAGACCCTGGACGAGGCGATCGTAGTTTCCCAACTCTCTGAAATCGAATTCGGCAAGCAGTTCAATAAACTGGAGGTCAAGGACATCGTCCTCTCCCCTGTCGGCACCAAGGCTGCCGCCCTTGCCGGCGACTCCGTTGATATCGAGTTCAATGCCAAGTTCTGCGCACTCCTCAGTTTCCCCAAGGGAACAGTCATCACCATCCACCGTTCCTTCCACGACCTCAATATCCATCTTGACAGGCTCAGCGAATACACCTTCAACAAATACGGCATTACTCTCAACGTAACCAACACCATCCCCTTCGACATCTTCGCTTCCGCAAGCAGCTCCGAAGGCATCACTGCTGTTGCAGACAAGCCCGTAAAGGCCGGTTCCGTTGACAATCCCGTCCAGACCACCGCCGTCATCACCGTTACCGACAATTCCGGCAGCAAGGTCAGCGACATCGAGAATGCAGACCTCACCCTCGTCCTTACCGCCGCCAAGAACGGTGCAAGACTCCCCAAGGACGTGAAGATCAAGATCGACGTCGACAAGATCACTCCTCTCGAATAACGGATTCCAACCTGACACGGATGAAAAAATTTCTTATATCTGCAATCCTGGCGCTGGCCGCATTCTGCGCAGTCAGCGCACAGGATTTCAAGACCGGATACTTCCTCGACAATTACAGCTATTCCTACCGGCTCAACCCCGCCGCTCCCATGGACGGCGACACATACACGTTCTTCGGAATAGGACTTGGAAATGTATCCGTGGAGCTCAACTCCAATTTTCCCACCACGACCCTCATCTCCACCGGCAGTAACGGAGAATACCTCATGCCGTTCCTCAATACGGCCCAATTCTCCGACGAGGACATCCTCTCCAGACTGACCGACCGCAACGACCTGACACTCGACGCCAACATCAACGTACTCACTTTCGGCCGCCAGGCAGAAGACCACCGTTTCAGCGTGGAGCTCAACCTGCGCGCCGGCCTCGGAGTCGGAGCCACGAAGGATTTCTTCACCTTTGCGAGAAGAGGCCTGTCAAGCCTGTCTTCAGGAGATTACAAAGACACGTATCAGTTCGACAACATAGGCATGGATTTAACCACCTACGGTGAACTTGCATTCTGCTATTCACAGAAAATCGGGGACATCGTAACCGTCGGAGGCGGCGTGAAGGCCCTTCTAGGCCTCGCCAATGCCAACGTCAGCTGGAGTGCCCTGGCACGCGAAGGTACCGTGGAAGATGTATATGCAAAGTCCGACGCCACCATTCAGATGGCACTCCCCCTCAATTTCACCTTCCCTACCGGAACATACAGCGGAGGCACATACTTCGACCTTAATTCTCTCTATGGGCAGTTGGGCAGCATCGACGTGAAGAGTATCGGCAAGACCCTTGCCGGCTTTGGTGCAGCCGTCGACCTCGGCGTCACCGTGGAGCCCGTAGAAGGCCTCTCCATCAGCGCTTCCGTGCTGGACCTCGGATTCATCTCCTGGAACAGCGCCGTCAACGCCACCACTTCATTTGAAGGCGAGTTCGACGGCGATGATTTCTCCCGCGTCATGACCATCAAGGAACAGGGCGGAAAGAATTACATGAAGATGCTCAACTACACCGCTCACGCAGGCGTCAAGTACCGTATGCCTTTCTATGAAGGCCTGTCAGTCGGTGCACTCGGCACATTCCAGAAGAACAACAAGGAAGGCCGCCTCGGTATCGACTTCACCCCGTTCAAGTTCTTCAGCCTCGCCGCATCCGGCGGCTACGGAACCTACGGCCCTTCATTCGGCGCAGCGATCAATCTCCGCGCTCCGTTCTTCAACCTGTTTGCTGGCATGGACGGCATAGTCACGAAATTCGCACCGAAATCTTTCATTCCGGATACGAAAGTCGCGACCCTCGCTACCGTGGGACTGTTGATTACAATTTAAGGCTGGAGTCTACGGGGTTGCCGTAGATGTGCCAGAATATATCCCGAAGGGCGTCTCTGTCGAGGCGCCTTTCGAGTTTCTGGATCTTGTGCTCGGTATAGGCGCGGAAGGCCTCGAGGTCCTCGGGAAGGTACTTGACGCCCAGGAACTCGCTCGTACCGTTCATCAGGTCGTAGCCCATATAGTTGGTCTTCCAGAGCTTGTAGCCTCCCTGGATGCGCTTGTTGAGTATGTCGCGGAGACCTTGGTAGCGGTCGTTGCCGGTATGGGTGGCGGCCTCTGCGATTTCGTCGGCCGTAAGGGGCTTGCCGATGCTCAGATGGATATGGCCCTTGTTCTGGCGTATGCCGGTGAGAATGCTGTGGAGGTCTTCTTTGGGGCGCTTGACATAAGGTCCGTCCTGCCTTATGAGGATTTCCCTGGCCTTGCGGCTGTCGCACGGTTCGTATTCGTAGGAAATGCTCATAGGGACTATGTGCAGCTCCTTGAAATTCTCTTCGAAGCCCTTTTCGCCGCTCATGTCGAACATCTTGAGGAGGCCCTGTTCGGTCTTGTCGAGACCATTCTTGGCGCGTCCTTCCTTCTGGGCCACCCAGATGGATGAGGTGCCGGAAGTGATGGACAGGCGGATATACTTGGAAAGCGTGTGCGAATTGAGGTACATCTGCCTGGCGCTGATGCCGCGGATGACCTTGATCATTCGGTTGGACTTCATAAGGTCCTCGATGAGGGGACTCTGAAGCAGGTTGCTGCCGACGCAGAGCTCCGCGAAAGGCAGGCCGGATGCGTGCATGGCATACAGGATGAGCGCCGGATCCAGCACTATGTCCCTGTGGTTGGATACGGCCAGGAACTTACCGTTTATAGAAGAAAGGTTGTCGGTGCCGCTGAAGGTAAAGCCCTCAGATGTACGGGCAAGCACGGCATTTATGACGTCCACCATGACGACAGCCTGGAACTCGTCGATGCTCCTGACGCTGCGGAGAGTCTTGGCAAGCGTGTCCACACTGCTCTTGGGGAAAAGGTACTTGGATATAATAGGAAGCATGGGATGGCGGGAAACCCTGCCAAGCGCCTGGACGGCTTCTTCGTCGCTGTACGGACGGATGTCCTCGAATTCTGATAAATCAGTCATAGTGCAAATTTAGCAATTATCTCCTGAATAGCAAAGATGAATCGCCATAACTCAGGAAGCGGTAGCCTCCGTCGAGCGCGTGCCTGTAAATGGTACGCCAATCTCCCCCCACGAATGCGCTTACAAGCAGCAGGAGCGTACTCTGGGGCTGATGAAAATTGGTGACAAGCATATCCGTGATGCGGAAACGGAATCCCGGAACGATTATTATGCGGGTCCCGATTTTAAGCTCCGGCAAATTGTTCCTGTCCAGGTAATCAATCAGGGCTTCCAGCGCTTCCACGGTGCTGTATTGCCAATCCTTCTCGTAAGGAACCCACTGCTCAACGTCGGACGGTTTACCCGTTTCAATGCAGCTTACGCCTGCATAATAAAGGGATTCAAGCGTGCGGACCGAAGTGGTGCCGACCGCTGCTACAGGCCTGCCGGCGGCTGAAAGCTCTTCCAGCAGCCGGCGGCTGACGACGAAAGGCTCGCGATGCATAGGATGCCCGGAAATCTTGTCGCTCTTGACCGGGAGGAAGGTGCCGGCGCCTACGTGAAGGCAGATGGTTTCCGTGCTTATTCCCCTGTCCTTCAGGCCCGAAAGGGTGTCCCTGGTAAAATGGAGGCCGGCAGTCGGCGCTGCTACGGACCCTCTGATCCTGGCATACTCGGTCTGGTAACGCTCGATGTCGATTTCCTCGGTTTCCCTTCCGAGGTACGGGGGAATGGGGATGCGGCCGCACATTTCGAGTATGCGGGAGAACGGGACGTCGCCGCACCAGGTGAATTCGACGGTTCCGGTGCGGTCTTCACGGGCGATTAGCCTGGCCCGCAATCCGGCAGAGAGCAATTCGGGATCGTCCGTGTCGAGGGTGAGGATATCGTCCTTCCAGCGCTTTGAATTGCCGATTACGCACTTCCAGCTGCAACGCCCGACGGCATCGAAAGCACTCACATATTCCGAGGGATCTAC
Organism: uncultured Bacteroidia bacterium; assembly: GCA_902780175.1. Classification (GTDB taxonomy): domain Bacteria; phylum Bacteroidota; class Bacteroidia; order Bacteroidales; family UBA932; genus Cryptobacteroides. The sequence continues at coordinate 13,251 of CACZEU010000046.1, read as the reverse complement.
GGGTTGGAGACAGAAAATTTCAATGTGGGCGCCGCTTTCCCTTCGAAAAAACAGGCGCGCGGGAACCACTTTGGTGTCGTTGAAAACCATAAGCGCCCCCGAAGGCAGCATCTGAGGCAGACTGCTGAATACGCTGTCCGAGCAGACACCGTCCCTGTAGATTAACAATTTTGAACTGTCACGGACTGGAAGAGGATATTTTGCGATTCTGGAATCCGGTAGTTCGTAGTCGAAGTCGTGTATGTCGATGTCGGGAATCATTGCACAAATATACAAAATAAAGGATTTACAAAATGAAATTATTTCGGCGACAATTTACTTTACATTTGTAAATTATTACCGAGTTTTCAACAGGTAACCACTTCCCTTCCATACTGCCGGTGAAACTTTTTCTGAAATAAATTTAATTTGCCGATTAATACGTTAATTCCCAATTTGTTACAATGTTTAATTGAACTAATAAGTAAAGCAGAATAGGCAGGTTTCACACATCGTTTCAGAAAAGAGTCATTTTCAGTACTTGCTTAGCATTACTTTAGCACTATATATCAAATATTTAGATTTTATCATATAAATCTTTTATTAGCCAATTTCCGTCCATTTTTCAACAAAGCGCGGTTGAAAACCTGTTACTGCCCCACTTGCGATTATCGGAAAATTCTTTTACTTTTGTAAAAACAACGGACTGCTTATGAACGAACGCCTGATCAAGTTCCTCTCGGCCGAAAACATCACCCAGTCGCAGCTCGCCGACACGCTCGGCGTAGCGCGTGCCAGCATATCCCACATTCTCTCCGGACGCAACAAACCTGGCTTTGATTTCCTGGAGAGTCTCGCCCGCAACTACCCCGCCCTCAGCCTGGAATGGCTCATAACTGGCAGGGGAAGGATGTACAGGACTCCCCCTGCCGATTCGTCCGAAGGCCCGATGCTGGATTTATTCTCCGCTGCAGCGCCGCAAAAAGTCGGCATAGAACGCATCGTCGTCTTCTTTGACGACGGCACATTCAGGGAATTCAGGTAGAGAGGCTGGCAAACAGTCTCTTTTTTTATTATATTTGTAGTCTTATGTACAGTTTGTTCATACGCCCGATTACAAAACGGATTGCAGATAACAACAAAGCCAGCGCCATTGCCCTCGGATACTTCAAGTTACAGGGCAAGATGCCCGGCGGGCGCTTTTTCAGCCGCATTATCCACGGCAACCGCCCCGTAGGCCTTGAGCGCGAGGTTTTCGGCCTCCAGTTCTACAATCCCGTAGGCCTCGGAGCCGGCCTGGACGTCGCCGGAGAGCTGTACAACGACCTCAATGACCTTGGCTTCAGTTTCGTGGAAACTGGCCCCTTCACCGACCTGGCATCCATCCGCAAGGCCATCGCCAACATTCAGAAAGACCCCCAGAACGACATTCTGGCACCCTGTATATCAGGAGATTACTACCGTTCATTCTGCCTTGCATACGACTTCTGCGACTTCTTTGTCATCGACATCTCGGACAATCCCGACATGGATATTTTCGATGACATCCTCGATGCCCGCATCTCATATGAAGAATACAAGCCCATAGTCGTCAAGATTCCGGAGACCATTTCATTCGAGCAGATCGACGAAATCACCGATTACTGCATGCTCAACAGGGTTGACGGCATAGAGGCCCGCAGCATCAAGCAGATAGCCCATATACACGCGCGTACGAAAGGCCGCCTTCCCATTATAGCCAACTGCCACATCAAGACTCCCCAGCAGGCTGCAGAAGCCCTTGAAAACGGCGCATCCCTCGTGGAGGTGCGTATGGGCCTCGTAAGGCAGGGACCGAACCTCGTGGGAAAGATTTTAAGATATTTAGCCGACAGGAACAAATGACAATCCAGGAAAAAATAGCCGGACTGCTTTCCGGAACGGGACTCACGCTCAGCGCGGCCGAGTCCTGCACCGGCGGACGGATATCCCACCTGCTCACTACGGTTTCGGGATCATCCCGCTGGTACCTCGGATCCGTCACCTCCTATGCCGCGTCGGTCAAGGAAAGCGTCCTTGGCGTCAAGGCCGAAACCATTTCCACTTACGGAATCGTCAGTTCCGAGGTGGCGGCGGAGATGGCTGAGGGCGTCCGTTCAGTGACGGGCAGCACATTCTCCGTCTCCACGACCGGCCTTGCCGAAGGAAGCGACGACCGCTATCCCGAGGGTACCGTATGGATCGGAGTCGACGGACCTGCCGGCATCCGCACGCTTTTATACCAGTACAACAACGGCCGGAAGGCAAATATCCGGCGTTTTGCCATACGCGCACTCCAATTTTTGGCTGATTATATAGAGAATTGCCTAACTAATTAGAAATTAACTGACGAAACATTTTTGTAATGCATCATAACATTTTTGTTAACCTGATTTTTGCCGCATTTTTGGCACTTTTAGCAGCTTCCTGCGTGCCAAAAATCGACATCGACACCCCTGCCGGACGCAGCGTCTCCGTCGCCCCTTCCGGCGACTCCAACATGACATTGCAGCTTATCTGCAATTCCAGCGTCCGCCAGTATGTCAAGGTGTTTTTCCATTACCGCGACCACAGGGGCATCCATACCAGGGGGTCTTTCGATAAGCGCGATACGCTTGAAATCTCCTGGCCGGCGGAGGCCGGGCAGATCCAGGTCGCCTTCCGGGCAATCAAGCTGCGCAACGACGTCCTGCCCAATGTCTACAGCGGAGATGACGGCGTCACTTTCGACGTCAAGGCGATACTGCGCACCCCCACGGACGGCGCAAGCGTCAACTGGGGCGGCCTCCACGGGATTCCCCTCTCAAACGCTTCCCAGCTATGGTCCCGCACCATTACGGCCTTGAACAACGGCCGGTTGGGTGAGAGCCCCGGGACCGGCACCGCAAAATACCTGAATTTCATGATTCATGAAAATGAATATGGCCTTTACGGCATCAGCATCGACTGGAAAACCGGCAACCTTTTCGAAAACGACGAATAAATGAGCATACAGAGCAAACAGATTGAAGAACTGGTACAGCGTCGCGCCAAAGCCCGTCTGGGCGGTGGCCAGAAACGCATCGACGCCCAGCACGAAAAAGGCAAGCTTACAGCCAGGGAAAGGCTCGCTCTGCTTCTGGACGAAGGCAGTTTTGAGGAATTCGACATGTTCGTCCAACATCGCTGCACCAATTTCGGAATGGATGCCACCCATACCGACGGAGACGGTGTCGTAACTGGCCAGGGCACGGTAGACGGGCGTCTGGTATTCGTTTACGCACAGGACTTTACCGTCAACGGAGGGTCCCTTAGCAAGACCATGTCCGAAAAGATATGCAAGGTAATGGATACCGCCCTCAAGGTGGGTGCTCCGGTGATCGGAATGAACGATTCCGGCGGAGCGCGCATCCAGGAAGGCATCGATTCCCTCGCAGGCTACGGAGAAATCTTCGAGCGCAACATCCTCTGCAGCGGCGTCATTCCACAGATCAGCCTGATTATGGGGCCATGCGCCGGCGGTGCGGTCTATTCCCCCGCCCTCACCGACTTCACCCTCATGGTTGACAAGACCAGCTATATGTTCCTCACCGGTCCGGCCGTGGTCAAGTCCGTAACCGGCGAGGTAGTGAGCCAGGAAGAACTCGGTGGCTCAAGGGTACACGCATCAAAATCCGGAGTCGCCCATTTTACCGCTGAAACAGAAGAAGATGCAATAGCCCGTATAAAGTGTTTATTGAGCTACTTGCCGCAGAATAACCTGGGATCCTCCCCCGTCAGGCCCACCAATGACCCCGTGAGCCGCACCGACGACGCCCTCAATTCCATCGTCCCCGACAATCCCAACAAGGCGTATGACATGTACGCCGTCATCCGTTCAGTCGTCGATGACGGCGAGTTCCTTGAGATACACAGGGATTTTGCACGCAATATCGTAGTAGGCTTCGCACACGTCGGCGGCCGCAGCGTAGGCGTGGTTGCCAATCAGCCCGGAGTCCTTGCCGGCGTGCTCGACATCAACGCCAGCCGCAAGGGCGCCCGCTTCGTACGCTTCTGCGATGCCTTCAACATCCCCCTCCTGACACTGGTCGACGTGCCAGGTTTCCTCTGCGGCACGCAGCAGGAATACGGCGGAGTCATATCCAACGGTGCCAAGCTGCTCTATGCCTACGGAGAAGCCACCGTCCCCAAGGTTACCGTCACCCTGCGCAAGAGCTACGGCGGCGCACACATCGTCATGAGCTGCAAGCAATTAAGAGGCGACATCAACTACGCCTGGCCTTCCGCCAACATAGCGGTAATGGGAGCAGACGGTGCCGTGGGTGTACTTTACGGCAAAGAAATCAAGGCCGAAGAGGATCCCGAGAAACAGGCCGCACTCATCGACCGGAAGAAGCAGGAATACAACGACCTATTCTGCAATCCTTACCAGGCGGCACAGAAGGGCTACATAGAGGATGTAATCGAGCCGCGCAATACCCGTTTCCGCGTTGCCCGGGCATTCGAAGTACTTGAAGGTAAACGTCAGGAGATACCTGCTAAGAAACACGATAACATGCCGTTATGATGCCGCTGGAAGTCATACACGAAGGTGCCGCCCGAATGCAGCAACTGGATCCGCACGGATGGACCCTTTCCATCATTGCGGTCGCCGTGGTGTTCAGCGCTCTCATCATCCTGTTCATACTGTACTCCTTTTCCGGGAAACCGCAGCGGCAATCGCCATGGCGCTCGACGACTACACCTCCGGCGGAGATGAGGTCGCCGCCATAGCGGCAGCGCTTCACCTGTACATGTCCGACTCAGTCCACGACGTCGAGCCAGGCATAATAACCATACGCCGCGACATTCCCTCCAACTGGGGAGACAAGTCGCTGAACCTAAGAAAGAAACCACTCGCAAAATGAAGAGTTACAAATTCACCGTAAATGGCAAGGAATACGCAGTCGACGTATTCGGAATAGAAGGCCGCACCGCCTCCCTGAGCGTCAACGGCGTACCATATAGCGTAGAACTGTCTGAAGAAGTCCAGCAGCCCGCTGCAGCAGCCGCTCCCGCACCACGGCCGTCGGCACCCGCCCAGGCTCCCGAGCCTCAGGCGGCCCCTTCCGCAGCACCCGCCGGTGCCGTTTCATCGGTTGTCCGTTCTCCCCTTCCCGGAGTCATCATCAGCGTCGATGTCAAGGAAGGCCAGGCCGTGAAGAAAGGCCAGAAGGTCGCCGTGCTGGAAGCCATGAAGATGGAAAATGAAATACAGGCCGACTCCGACGGGACCGTAGCAGCCGTCCTTGTCCATCAGGGAGATTCGGTACTGGAAGGAGCGGAACTCGTCAAGATAGCGTAAATGGAGCAGATTATCGATTCTCTCGCCCAGTTCTGGCAGTTCACCGGATTCGCCAATTGCACCTGGCAGCATCTGGTGATGCTCGTTATCGGCCTGGTCTTCATAACCCTCGGAATAGTCAAGGAGTGGGAGCCGCTGCTCCTCGTTCCCATCGGCTTCGGCATCATCATCGGGAACATTCCTATCTTCCAGGGGCTCAACATAGGCATTTACGAGCAGGGGTCGGTACTCAATATCCTGTATCAGGGTGTACGCCAGGGCTGGTATCCGCCTCTGATATTCCTCGGGATAGGGGCCATGACCGATTTCTCAGCCCTCATCTCGCAGCCGCGCCTGATGCTCATCGGGGCAGCGGCCCAGATGGGTATTTTCGGCGCTTACCTCCTTGCCCTCGCCGTAGGTTTCATGCCCAATGAGGCAGGAGCCATACCAAGAAGGAACGTCTTATCGAGATGCCCAAGCCCAGGGTCGTCGGCCAGAAGGAGAAAATCATATTCCCCATCGTCGGTTTCATCTGCACCGCATTCATAGTGCCCTCCGGCCTGCCGCTGCTCGGGATGCTTTTCTTCGGCAACCTCCTCAAGGAATCGGGTGTCACCCGCCGTCTTGCGGCGACAGCCAGCGGCCCGCTCATCGACGTCGTCACAATGCTCATCGGCCTTACGGTCGGTGCCTCCACCCAGGCGGACCAGTTCCTCACCGGGAACTCCGTCAAGATTTTCGGCCTCGGCCTCCTATCCTTTATCATTGCAACCACCTGCGGCGTACTTTTCGTCAAGGTCTGGAACCTCTTCCTGCGGCCCGGGCACAAGATCAACCCGCTCATCGGCAACGCCGGTGTTTCCGCCGTCCCCGACAGCGCCAGGGTATCCGAGGTCGCCGGACGCGAGGCCAACCCCGACAACCACCTGCTGATGCACGCGATGGCGCCCAATGTGGCAGGCGTCATCGGTTCCGCCGTAGCGGCAGGTATTCTATTAGGATTCTTAGGATAACAAACATTTACCACATATCATGCAAAACAAACTACAGGAACTTACCGATCAGCTTTACAATCAAGGCCTTGCCAAAGGCCGAGAAGAGGGCGGACGCATCCTCTCCGAGGCTCGCGCCCAGGCGGATTCGATCCTTGCGGCGGCACGTGAGCAGGCGGCCGGAATAGTGGCCGACGCGGAGAAATCCGCAGCCGACCTCAAGGTCAAGGCGGAAGCTGACGTGCGAATGGCCTCTGCGCAGGCGCTCCAGGCCACCCGCTCGGACATCGAGAATCTTGTCCTTGCGAAAATCTCATCCCAGAACGCCACCGCCGACCCTGAATTCCTCAAGGAGATCATCCTCAAGGTGGCAGAGCGTTTTTCGGCAACAGAAGGAACGGATATCGCACTCGTGCTTCCCGAGTCCATGAAAAACCAGCTTGAACCATGGGTCGCGTCCAGCCTCTCCAAGGCCCTCGGCGCCACTGTCCAGGCTTCTTTCAGCAAAAAGATTGCAGGAGGATTCACGATCGGCCCGAAGGACGGCAGCTATTTCGTGAGCATGACGGACAAGACTTTCGACGCCCTCATCTGCGAATACCTCCGTCCGGTAACCCGCAAACTCCTCTTCGGTGAATAATTACGAATACATAATCGCGTCCCTTCCCGTTCCGGAAACCGCAGGCACCCTGGATGCCGACAGCCTCACAGAGGCCATCCGCAGCCAGTGCTCCCCCGCCGACAATGCCCTTATCGACATCCTCGCCGGGGGCTTCGACCCGGAGAATCTCACGCCAGACTTCTATTCCGGGGCCCTCGCGAGCCGCAACGGTTTCATCCGGGATTACTTCCTCTGGGATCTCCGGGTACGCAACACCAAGACGGAATATCTGAATTCCAGGCTTGCAAGACCGGAAGGCTCCGACCTCATCGACCTGCCAGGCGCCCTGGAATTCGATGAGAAACCCCAGGTTCTCCGCATTCTCTCCGGCACCGACATCCTTGCCAGGGAGCGCAGCCTGGACGACCTGATGTGGCAGAAAGCCGAAGAGCTTACGATGTTGCACCTGTTCGACATCGACGTGATCCTGGCTTTCATCGCCAAGATCAAGATTACCGACCGCTGGAACAAACTCGACCCCCAGACCGGCAGGAGAATGTTCCGCACACTCGTAGAAGAAATCAGACAAACAAGAGAATAATATCATATGGCAACAACCGGCATAGTTACAGGCATCGTTTCCAACCTGGTTACCGTCAAGGTGGACGGACCGGTCGGCGAGAACGAGCTCTGCCACATCGACCTGGGCGGCACCCAGCTGCTTGCCGAGGTCATCAAGGTCACAGGTGACAAGGCTTCGGTGCAGGTTTTCGAAAGCACCCGAGGCCTCAGGAACGGCGACCGGGTGGTATTCCTTGGCAGGATGCTCGAGGCCAGCCTCGGTCCCGGCCTCCTTTCCGGCATATACGACGGCCTGCAGAATGACCTTACCACAATGGAGGGCGTTTTCCTCAAGAGAGGGGAATACACCGACCCCCTGGACCACGAAGTATTATGGGATTACAAGCCGCTGGCATCGGTCGGCGACGTCGTCCGCGCTTCAGACTGGCTGGGAGAGGTTCAGGAAGGCTGGCTCCCCCACAGGATAATGGTTCCGTTCAGCCTGAACGGAGAGTATAAAGTAAAGGAACTCACGCCCGCAGGCCGCTACAACATAGATAAAGTGGTTGCGGTCCTTACCGGCGAAGACGGCGAGGACATCCCCGTCACGATGGTCCAGAAATGGCCCGTCAAGATTGCGGTCCGCGGATACAGGGAGAAGCCCCGCCCTTCCAGGATAATGGAAACCGGCGTCCGCATCATCGACACCTTCAACCCTATAGCGGAAGGCGGCACCGGATTCATTCCCGGGCCGTTCGGATGCGGCAAGACCGTACTCCAGCACGCAATCGCCAAGCAGGGCGACGCCGACATCGTTGTAATGGCGGCCTGCGGCGAGCGCGCCAACGAGGTCGTGGAAATCTTTACCGAGTACCCCGAGCTGATCGACCCCCATACCGGCCGCAAGCTCATGGAGCGTACGGTAATCATCTGCAACACCTCCAACATGCCCGTCGCCGCCCGTGAGGCCTCCGTCTATACGGCAATGACTATCTGCGAATACTACAGGGCGATGGGATACAGATGCCTGCTGCTTGCAGACTCCACGTCCCGCTGGGCCCAGGCCCTCCGCGAAATGTCCAACCGAATGGAGGAACTCCCCGGCCAGGATGCATTCCCTGTCGACCTGTCAGCCATCATTTCCAATTTCTACTCCCGCGCAGGGCAGGTAATCCTTAACAACGGCAGCAAAGGCGCCGTTACCTTCATCGGGACGGTATCCCCCGCAGGAGGCAACCTCAAGGAGCCCGTTACGGAAAGCACCAAGAAGGCCGCCCGCTGCTTCTACGCACTTGAGCAGAACCGCGCCGACCAGAAGCGCTACCCTGCCGTCAACCCTGTTGACTCCTATTCCAAATATTTGGAATACCCCGAGATACAGGAATCACTTGAAGAAACGATTGAGAAAGGATGGGTGGACCGCGTGCTCAAGGCGAAGAACTACGTCCGCCGCGGCAAGGAGATGGCCGAGCAGATTAACATCCTCGGTGACGACGGTGTCCCCATGAGTTACCACGAAGCCTTCTGGAAGAGCGAGCTCATCGACTTCGCCTTCCTCCAGCAGGATGCCTTCGACCCGATAGACGCCGTTTGCCCCCTCGACCGCCAGGAATATATGCTGGACCTCATCCTCGGCATCTGCGACCGCGAATTCAGCTTCGACGATTACGAGAAGTGCCGCGAGTGGTTCAAGCAGCTCATCAACGAGATGCGCCAGATGAACTACTCCCCTTTCCGGTCCGAACAGTTCAACAAGTACCGCCAAAACATCGACAAACTCCTCAGCGACTATGGCAACTAAAGCATACCAACGAACCTATACAAAGCTTCAGGCCATCACCAAGGCGACGGTTTCCCTGGACGCCAAAGGCGTGGCCAATGACGAACTGGCTTCCGTGGGCGGCAAGCTTGCGCAGGTGGTGAAGACCAGCGGCGACCGCGTCACCCTGCAGGTGTTTTCCGGCACCGAGGGCGTGCCCACCAATGCCGAAGTATCGTTCTTCGGCGCACCCCCCACGCTGAAAGTCAGTGACCAGCTCTCCGGCCGTTTCTTCAACGCATACGGCAAGCCGATCGACGGCGGTCCCGAGGTCGAAGGCGAGGAGCGCGAGGCCGGCGGACCTTCCGTCAACCCTTACAAGCGCCGTCAGCCCAGCGAGCTCATTCCCACCGGCATTGCCGGCATCGACCTTAACAACACGCTGGTCTCCGGCCAGAAGATTCCGTTCTTCGCCGACCCCGACCAGCCATATAACAAGGTAATGGCCGATGTGGCCCTGCGTGCCGACGTCGACAAGATCATCCTCGGCGGCATGGGTCTTTCCAACGACGACTACCTGTTCTTCCGCCACGCATTCGAGAGCGCGGGCGCACTTGACAGGATCGTATCCTTCGTCAACACCACCGAGGAGCCTCCCGTCGAGCGCCTTCTCATCCCTGACATGGCCCTCACCGCCGCTGAGTACTTTGCGGTGGATAAAAACGAGAAGGTCCTGGTGCTACTGACGGATATGACGCTGTACGCCGACGCCCTTTCCATCGTCAGCAACCGTATGGACCAGATTCCGTCCAAGGACGCCATGCCCGGTTCCCTGTATTCCGACCTCGCGAAGATTTACGAAAAGGCGGTGCAGTTGCCCGACGGCGGCTCCATCACCATCATTGCGGTTACGACGCTTAACGACGGAGACATCACCCACGCCATCCCCGACAATACCGGATACATTACCGAGGGACAGATTTTCCTTCGCGCCGATTCCGATTCCGGCAAGGTCATAGTGGATCCGTTCCGCAGCCTCAGCCGACTCAAGCAGCTGGTCCAGGGCAAGAAGACCCGCGAGGACCACAGCCAGGTGATGAACGCCGGCGTCCGTCTGTATGCAGACGCCCAGAATGCGAAGACCAAACTCCAGAACGGTTTCGACCTGTCCGATTACGATCTCCGCTGCCTGGATTACGCCAAAGACTACGCCACCCGCATCCTCAGTATCGACGTGAATATCACCATCGAGGAGATGCTCGATACCGCCTGGTCCCTGTTCGCGAAGTATTTCTCCCCGGCGGAGACCGGTATCAAACAGGCGCTGGTAGATAAATATTGGCCTGCAAGCGAGTAGCGCAAATGGCAATCAAGTTCCAATATAACAAGACTTCCCTGACGAACCTCGGCAAGCAGCTGAAGGTACGCCAGAATGCCCTGCCAACGCTCAAGAACAAGGAGTCTGCGCTGCGCGTAAGCGTCATCACGGCCAAGAACGAAGCCCAGGCTCAGGCGGAGGCCCTGGAGGCCAAGCTACAGGAGTACGACTACCTCGCCGCGCTCTGGAACGAGTTCGACTCCGGCCTGGTGAGCATACGGGACGTCAGGCTCAAGACCGTCAAGATTGCAGGCGTCAACGCCCCCGCTCTTGACGGAATCGATTTCGAGCTGCAGCCCTTCAATGCTTTCGCCAAGCCTGCGTGGTATGCCGACGGCGTCCGTATCCTCCAGGAACTCAGCACCCTGGGCATAGAGTCCGAGATAAGCGAAGAGCGGCGCCGCATCCTGGAATTCAACCGCAAGAAGACCACCCAGAAGGTCAATCTGTACGAAAAGGTGCAGATTCCCGGCTATCAGGAGGCTATCCGCAAGATCAAACGGTATATGGAGGACGAGGAGAACCTTTCAAAGGCTTCGTCCAAGATAGTCAAGAACCGCCACGCGGCGGCCGAAGAGGAGGAGCAGCTATGATAGACAGAATGACCCGTTATGACTTCATCCTGCTGAGCGGGAACAAGGACTCTTTCCTTGAGTCCCTGGGTTCGCTCGGGGTGATGGACGTTACCCGTTCCTCCAAGCCGGTTGATGAGAAGTCCGCTGCCCTGCTCTCCGAGGCGGAAGCCGTAGGCGAAGAGATTTCAAGGATAGAGAAGGGGTCCGACCCTCATCTCAAAGCCCTTGAGTCCGAGCGGGATGCGTTGCAGAGGGAGGCCCAGGCCTGCGCGGTCTGGGGCGAATACGACCGCACAAAGATGGACGAACTCGGCATCCCGGTAGCCTTCCACTGTGTTCCCGAGAAGAAATTCGACGCTTCATGGCCCGGGCAGTTTGCTGTCCAGGAGGTTGCAAGGGAAAAGGGTAAAGTCTGGTTCGTCACGCTCGGAGATTCCGACGTTCCGGTGCCCGCTTTGCCTGCTCCTTCAAGGACGGTTGCGGAGGTTCATCGCGATATCGAGGCCAAAGAGGCGGAGATTGACGCATACCGGAAAGAGTTGGAAGCGCTGAAAGACACTCTCCCTTCCCTGCGCGATAAACTGTCGGGACTGCGCCGCGAGATGGGGCTCTATCTTGCCTCCGTAAGCGGCGAGTCTGCCGCCGACGGTGGTCTCACGGTATTCGAAGGATTTGCTCCCTCAAGCGAGGACGAGCGCCTGGCCAAGGCCTTCGACGAGCTGGACTGCGTCTGGTTTGCATCTAAAGCAAATGTAGAGGATAACCCTCCTATCAAGCTTAAGAACAATAAATTCGTCAAGCAGTTCGAGGTGCTTACCGATATGTATGGACGGCCGGATTACAATGAGTTCGACCCTACTCCTTACATTTCCATTTTCTTCTTGCTTTTCTTCGCCATGTGTATGGGCGACGCCGGCTACGGCATACTGCTTGTCATTACCGGCATGCTGCTCCGCAAGGTCCCGAGCCTGAAGAATCTCGCTCCCCTTGTCACCATACTCGGCGTCGGCACTTTCATCACCGGTATCGTGATGCATACCTTCTTCGGCTACGACATCTCTACCCTGCCATGGATTCCTTCATGGCTAAAGGCGGTCATGATTACCGGGACGATTGCGGGCTTCGAGGCCCAGATGGTCCTTTCGCTGGTCATAGGTGTAATCCATCTGTGCCTTGCAATGGTGGTCAAGACGGTCTATGCCACCCGCAACAAGGGTTTCCTTGGTTCGCTTGGGGTCTGGGGCTGGTCGGTCCTGATAGTCGGCGGCGTCATCGTGGCCGGCCTGGCAATGTTCAAGCTCCTGCCTTCGAATGTCGTCAAATGGATCGTGATAGCGCTCGGAATCCTTTCCGCCCTTGGCATTTTCCTGTTCAACGATATTCACCGCAGTCCTCTTAAGAATATCGGTTCGGGGCTTTGGGAGACATACAATACCGTTACAGGTCTGCTAGGTGACGTTTTGAGCTATCTGCGTCTGTATGCTCTGGGGCTTGCAGGCGGCATGCTTGGCAAGGCTTTCAACGATATCGCTTCCATGACTTTGGGAGACGGTTCGTTCGGCATCGGATGGCTGTTCTTCGTCATTATTCTTATCATCGGGCATGCGCTCAATTTCGCGATGTGCTGCCTGGGTGCTTTCGTTCATCCCCTGCGTCTTAATTTCCTGGAGTTCTTCAAGAATTCGGGATATGACGGCAAGGGCCGTAAATACAATCCTCTTGTCTAATACTTAAAATCCAATAAATTATGAATGAAATTCTCGGTTATCTCGGACTTGGGCTGATGCTCAGCCTGGCCGGTATCGGCAGCGCTTTCGGTACCACTATCGCCGGAAATGCTGCAGAAGGTGCTCTCAAGAAGGCTCCGGAAAAATCCAGCAGTTACCTTATCCTTTCCGCTCTTCCTGCTACTCAGGGAATCTACGGATTCGTGGGTTTCTTTATGTGGTTGTTGGTTTACAAGTTTGATTTCGCGGCCAACGGTCCTATACTTTTCGGTGTCGGGCTTGGTGTCGGGCTCGTGTGTCTGTTCTCTGCCATCCGCCAAGGGCAGGTATGCGCCAACGGTATCATCGGTATCAGC
>CACZEU010000045.1 GCA_902780175.1 uncultured Bacteroidia bacterium | reverse complement strand
AGGCCTTGAGGGCCTCCTTGGCCTCGCCGAGCTCCTTGATGCTGATGTCGGCACCGGCGAACTGGCCTTCGTCCATCTTGCCCTGAACTATCCTCTCCACGAAGGCGGAAATGGCCTCGGGCGTGTATTCGGAAAGCGTGCGGGATGCGGCTTCGATGCTGTCGCACAGCATCAGGACCACCTGCTCCTTGCTGACAGGAGCGGGGCCGGGATATGTAAAGCGGCTCTTCTGCGAAGGGTCGGCGTTCTTCTGGGATATGTATTTGCCCCAGAAGTAGCCCGTCACGGAATTGCCATGATGCGTACGGATGAAATCGATGATAATGGACGGCAGATGGTACTTCTGCGCCATTTCCACGCCGTCGGTGACGTGTTTGATGATATCCTCCGCGCTCTGCATGGGCGAAAGGCCGGTATGGTATTTCTGCTCCTCGGTCTTGTGGAGCAGCGATTCGTTCTCGATGAAGCACTGGGGGTTGGAGAGTTTGCCTATATCGTGATAAAGTGCTCCGACACGCAGCAGGAGCGGATTGGCGTCGATTGCGCGTGCGGCTGCGTCGGCCATGTTCATCACCTGCAGGGAGTGCTGGAAAGTGCCGGGAGCCTTGCTCTCGAGTTCACGCAACAGGGGCGAGGATGTGTCGGCAAGTTCGGAGAGGCGCCAGTCGGAAACGAGATTGAACACCTTCTCGAAGAGATAGATAAGCGGATACAGCGCAATGACCAGGAATGCCGCCACGAAGAGGCGGAACAGGTCTGCGAGCATCGTACCGCTTTCCAGTCCTATGAGCCACAGGGCAAGGTAAACCACGGCCATGGCCGCAAAAGTGATGAGCGCCAGCAGGAACTACTTCCAGCCACGTCCGAAGGACTTGAAGCAGAATATCGACACCACGCCGCCGAAAAGGAAAATGATGAACAGCGAGACGCCATGGTCCGCATACAGGAGCAGCGGCAGGAGCGACAGGATGAACACCGGCACTATGAGCCTGGGCCTCACGAAAGACTGCAGGTACAGCGCCACCAGCGTAAGCGGAGCGATGAACAGCCAGCCCGAATTGATGCGCGAGACGACAAGTATGGCGCTCACCGCAAGGGTGAAAATGAAGGCGATGTAGTAGAAACGGTTGTCGCTGAACACCGTGGGATTGCCGAAAAACAGCACGAACCACAGCAGCGACACCAGTATGATTGCGAACAGGATATTGCCCGCGACGCTGAGGTACGCAGGCCCCGTATGGCCGATGTTCGACTCGTACTCCCGCTTGTAAGAATCCAGGATCTGGACGGTCTCCGCAGTGAGGATGTCCCCATGTGAAACTATCAGCTGGCCGGCGGAAACGTTGCCCATGGTAGGAGAAATGCGGGAGATGGCGTCGTCGTTCTGGGCGCGGGTGGCATCGGGGTCGAAGGTCAGGTCGGGAACGATGCAGTCGTAAACCAGGTTGGCGAGAAGCAGCGAATCGACAGAATCGGAGTCGGTGCGTTCCTGAATGCGCCGCAGAAGCTCCGAACGGGCGTCGGAAAGGCGGAAAACCTCGGTTGAAGGCACCTTGACGGCCCTTTTGTCCTTCTGTATGCAGAGAACCTGGGAGTTGTCCAGTTCGGCGTCGTCGCTCAGCACACCCTTTTCCATTATGAACCTCACGGCAGACACGATGAGCGGCTTGAGTTCACCCAGATCCATACGGTCCACCGTCTTGAGGCGGTCACGCACGACAGATGCATTATAGGAATAATAAGGCACCCGCACGCTGCTTACACGGTCGATTTCCTCCTGCATCTGGGCGGGAGTCTTGAGGATGGGGAAATCGAAGGGTGCGAAGAGGTTGTCGTAATTCCAGGTGCCTCCCTTCTTGTAGTCGTAACCGAGTTTGGCCGACCTCGGGGCGAGGAAGGCGAAAAGCGCAACGATGGCAAGGAGCGGCCAGAATCTACTTATAGGGACTGTCGGTTTCACGTGCGATGTATGAATAGGTCAAACGGTCTGTAAGGCGGGGGAAAAGGCGATGCGCCCACACGGTGGCCTTGCCGAGGGGCGTAAGGACCACCTCGCTGCGGCGGCGGGCAAGGGCACGGGCAAGATGCATCGCGCAGTCTTCGGCGCTCATAAGTTTGTCTTCGTCGAGCGGAGTGGCGCCCTGGGGAGTGCCGTCGGCGGTAAGCGCGGCGTTGCGGACGTTGGAGGCGGTGTAGCCGGGTGCGAAAACCAGAACTCCGAGGCCTTCCTTCAGATGCTCCATGCGCAAGGTGTCCAGGAAGCCGCGTACAGCGTATTTGGATGCGCTGTAGCCCGTCCTGGCGGGAAGCGCGGAGAAGCCGGCGACGCTGATCACCCCGACCACCTGCCCGCGGGCCTGCAGCAAGTGGGGCAATGCGAACTTGGTGCAGTTGACGGTACCCCAGAAGTTGACGTCCATAAGGCGGTGAAGGACGCTCAGGTCGAGGTCGCGGAACATGGCGCGCATGGATATGCCGGCATTGTTGACCAGGATATCTATACGGCCGAAGCGCTGAAGAGTTGACTGTATGAGGGAACTGCAGTCGGCCTCGCGGGTGACGTCGCACCGTACTGCAAGGACGCGGTCTGCGGGCGCAACGCTTCCGGTGAGCTCGCAGAGGCGGTCGTAGGAGCGCGCCGCCATGACGACACAGGCCCCCAGGCTCCCGAACAGCCGTGCGCTTGCAAGGCCGATGCCGGAGCTGGCCCCGGTCACGATGACCACTTTGTCCTTGAAGTAAGATTCCAGATTCTTCACTGCGTTCAGAATGACGGAGGTCAGTCTATTTTCATTTCGGCGATGTCGTCGCCGTCATATTCGCCGGCGTCGAGCTTGGCCTTGATTTCCTTGAATGCCTTGAGGGTGTATTCCACGTCCTCCATGGTATGGGCGGCGGTGGAGACGATCCGGAAGATGATCATGCCCTTGGGTATGACGGGGTAGATGACCATCGAGCAGAATATCCTGTAATTCTCGCGGAGGTCCTTGGCCATCTTGGTGGCCTGGGCGACGCCGCCGAAAATATGCACCGGAGTGACGCAGGCCTGGGCCTCGCCTATGTCGAAGCCCTCGGCGCGGAAGCCGTCCTGGATGGCGTGGGTGATCTGCCAGCACTTTGCCCTGAGGGCGTCGCCCTCGGGAGAGTCGATGATCTCCATGCGCTTCATGTTGCCTATAACGAGGGGCATGGGAAGCGACTTGGCGTACATCTGAGAGCGCATGTTCATGCGCAGGTAGTTGATGATCTTGTGCGGGCCGGCCACGAATCCGCCTATGCTGGCCATGCTCTTGGCGAAGGCGCCGATGTACAGGTCTATGTCGTCCATGCAGCCCAGCTGCTCCGACGTGCCGCGGCCGTGCTCTCCGAGGAGGCCGAAGCCGTGGGCGTCGTCGATGAGGATGCGGAAGCTGTATTTCTTCTTGAGTGCGGCAATCTGGTCGAGGATGCCAAGGGCACCGGTCATTCCGAATACGCCCTCGGTGATGAGGAGCACTCCCCCGCCGTTTTCCTCTGCGGTCCTGCAGGCGCGGGCGAGGACTTTCTCGCAGTCGGCGATGTTGTTGTGGCGGTATTTGTACTTCTCGCCGATGTGGAGGCGGATGCCGTCCAGCAGGCAGGCGTGGCATTCGGCGTCATATACGATGACGTCGTGACGGGCGGTAAGCGCGTCGATGGTGGACACGATGCCCTGGTAGCCGAAGTTGTAGAGGAATGCGTCCTCTTTCTTCTCGAAGCGGGCGAAGGTCTGCTCCAGCTGCTCGTGGTAACGGGTGTGGCCGCTCATCATGCGGGCGCCCATCGGGTATGCCAGGCCCCACTGCGCAGCTGCCTCGGCGTCCGCCTTGCGTACGGCGGGATGGTTGGCCAGGCCGAGGTAGTTGTTGAGGCTCCAGTTGAGGACCGGAGTGCCGTTGAACATCATATGGGGGCCGAGTTCGCCCTCCAGACGGGGGTACATGTAGTAGCCGAAGCCCTGTTCGAAGTACTGGCCGATCGGGCCTCCGCTGTCGCGCTCTATGCGGTCGAAAATATCAAGCATCGATGTTGGCGTAATGTGCGTTCTCCTCTATGAACTGGCGGCGGGGCGGGACGTCGTCGCCCATCAGCATGCTGAAGGTGCGCTCGGCCTGGGCCGCGTTCTCTATGGTAATCTGGCGAAGGCGCCTGTTGGCGGGATTCATGGTGGTGTCCCAGAGCTGCTCCTCGCTCATTTCACCGAGACCTTTGTAGCGCTGTATGGTATAGCCCTTGTCGGAGCCCTTGCCGAGGCGCATCGCGGCCTCTTCGCGCTGTTCTTCCGTCCAGCAGTATATTTCCTCCTTGCCCTTCTTGACGAGGTAAAGCGGAGGAGTTGCCAGATAGACGTAGCCGTTCTTGATGAGGTCGTACATATAGCGGAAGAAGAAGGTCAGGATGAGGCAGGCGATGTGCGAGCCGTCGACATCGGCATCGGTCATGATGACGACCTTGTGGTAACGGAGCTTGCTGAGGTCCATGTGCTTCTCGCCGGTTTCGTCTTCCATAGCCACGGTGACGCCGAGGGCGGTGTAGATGTTGCGGATTTCCTCGGAATCGAAGGCGCGGTCGCCGGCGGCCTTTTCCACATTGAGGATCTTGCCCCTCAGCGGGAGGATGGCCTGGGTGCGGCGGTCGCGGCCCTGCTTGGCGGTACCGCCTGCGGAATCACCCTCCACGAGGAAGAGTTCGCACTTTTCGGGATCCTTGTCGGAGCAGTCGGCAAGTTTGCCGGGCATTCCGCCGCCGCCGAGGGGACTCTTGCGCTGGACCATTTCGCGGGCCTTGCGGGCTGCGGCGCGCGCAGTGGCCGCGAGGACTATCTTGTCGACGATGGTCTTGGCGAACTTGGGATTCTCTTCGAGGTACATATCGACCGCGGCCGCAGTGGCCTGGGATACGGCGGAAGTGGCCTCGGGGTTGCCGAGCTTGGTCTTGGTCTGGCCTTCGAACTGGGGTTCCGCGATCTTGACCGAAATCACTGCGGTGAGGCCCTCGCGGAAGTCTTCCGGTGCGAGGTCGCCCTTGAACTTCTCGAGCAGCTTGTTCTTCTCGGCATACTGCTTGAGGGAACGGCTGAGGCCCATCTTGAAGCCCTGCAGGTGCGTACCGCCCTCGATCGTGTGGATGTTGTTGACGTAGGAGTATATCTTCTCGGAATAGCCGTTGTTGTACTGGAGGGCTATGTCGATGGGGATGATCTTGTCGGATGTGATACAGACCGGCTGGGGAATGATGGTCTGAGCGCCGGCGTCTAGGTACTCGATGAATTCGCTGAGGCCCTTCTCAGAGTAGAACACCTCGCTGCGGAATACCTTGCGGCCGGTGGCCTTGCTCTCGCCGGACTCGTCCTGGACGAATTCGTCCACCATCTCGCGCTCGTCGGTGAGCGTTATGCGTATGCCCTTGTTGAGGAACGCAAGTTCACGGAGGCGGGCAGCCAGGGTGTCGTAACGGTAAACGGTGGTCTGGGTGAAGATTTCCGGATCGGGGTGGAAGGTGATGATGGTTCCGGTGTCGGTGGCGTCGCCGGTAACTTCCACGGGGCCGAGGGGCTTGCCTTTGGAATAATGCTGCACGAAGACCTTGCCCTCGCGGTGAACCTCGGCCGTGAGGCTGTCGGCCAGGGCGTTGACGCAGGATACGCCGACGCCATGAAGGCCTCCGGACACCTTGTAGCTGTCTTTGCTGAACTTGCCGCCGGCGTGGAGGACGGTAAGTACGACCTCCAGTGCGGAACGGTGCTCCTTCTCGTGCATGCCTGTAGGGATACCGCGGCCGTTGTCGCGTACGCGGATGGAGTTGCCCTCCAGCACGCGGACGTCGATGGTGTCGCAGTAGCCTGCCATGGCTTCATCTATACTGTTGTCGACGACTTCGTATACGAGGTGATGGAGACCGCGCTCCGAAACGTCGCCTATATACATCGAAGGGCGCTTGCGGACCGCTTCGAGTCCTTCAAGTACCTGGATACTGTTTGCGGAATACTGTTCTTCCGCCTGCTTCATCTCTTCCTGATCAATCATTGTATTTGGTTATCTGTCTGTTAAACTGCTTGTTAGATGCTAAAGGTTGCGCCTACCGTCACGGCGGGGCCGACCTCGCTGTAGATAGGGCTGATGCGGATTTCGTGGTTCAGGAGGTTGTAGCCCTTGAGCCAGAAGCTCAGACGCCTGTTCATCCTGTATTCGCCGTGTACGCCCAGGTTGAAGTATCCCGGGATTATGCGGGACTTGCCGTCGATCATAGCGGCGCTGGGTGTGGCCATATCCATGGAAATACCTGCATAGATGCGCTTGAGCCAGTTGTATGTACCCTTGAGCGTACCGGTGACGAGGGAGGGCTCGAAGACGCGGTCGGGGACGCCGTCGGGAATCTTCACGAGATGTGCGGAGGCGTCGAGGTTGAAGCGCTCGGAGGCCCATCCGAGGATGAGGTCGGCGTGGAACATTCCGAGTTCCTGATATGCGAGGCACTCGAAGCCGCGCTCGTCGGCAGCCCAGAACGGGGCGTCCTGAAGGAAGCGGTAGCCGGCCTTGACGTCGTACTGGAAGCCGAAATCGGCGTGTCCGTCAACTCCGAGGTACAGGTCTGCGATCTCGCGTACGGGACGGGGACCGTTGTCGACCGCATTCAGGAAATTGGCCGTATAGTTAAGGAAATAATGGTGCGAGAAATTCTTGTAGTCCCAGTATGTGACGTAATGGTCCTGTCCGACGGCGCCTGCATAGATCTTCAGGTGATCGTTGAGAAGGTGGACCGCGGCGGTGATGTCGGGGTTGGCGGAGAACTTGCCGGGGACCCAGCCTACGCGGAATCCGGCGTCGATGTCAAGGATGCCGAGCTGGTAGATGATATGGGGACGGATGTTGCCGGCGTTGTAGAAATTGTTGGTGACGAAGGTGATGTCGGTGTTGATCCTGTATTCCGGGGCGGGGCGGAAGGAAAGGGTGACGTCGGCGTTGACCTCGTGGTCGATGGTGGTGCCGGTCCCGTTGAGCCAGTCGTGCACGAAGCGGTACTTGACGCCGCCGCCGATGCCGAACGACTCCTTGTTGTCGTAGCCGAAACGCAGCTCGGCGTAGGGCGCGTGGCAGTTGTCGGTGTGGAATACCTCATGGCGGGTATAGACTCCGTCGTAGCCGGCCTCGGCGAAGAAACCTACGTGGCCGAGGCTGAAACGTGCGTCGACACCGGCCGCCGTACGGAAATCGTAGCCGGGATGATCATTTCCTTTATAGGATTCGAATGTCGTGTTCCTTACATCGTAATACTTGCCGACGAAGCCCTTCGCGGACCCGAACACATTGAGCGCAAAGCGCTTCTGGTCCACTGCGGCCCACACGGCGTCGAACTCGGGACGAAGGTTATATCCGGCACCAGCGCTCACATACAGCTTGCGGCCGTCATAAGGCTTGGGGTCGGGGGTGATGGTGACCGAATAGGGCGAGAAATCGTATGAGCCCTTGTACGGCGAGTCGAATACCGAGTAGTCGAAATGGTAGTCGAAACGCAGGAGGGAGTCGGGAACCGTGAGGTCCGGCCCCTGCTTGCTGACGTCGTCCAGACGGGTCTGGTACTCGTTGGTCACATGTACTTCCGGATTGAGGTTCTGGGCGGCGACGCTCAGGGAGAATAGCACCGGAACTGCCAATATGATTATCTTTTTCATGCTCTGGACGGTTTACTGAAGTTTATAAAGCCTTGCCTGGACGAGGTCCTGGATGTCATCGTCGGGCCTTTCGGGGGTGTAGCCGTCACGGATGCTTTCCAGCGTGGCCTTTGCCTGCTCGGGCTTGTCCATCTGGATGAATGTGTCGGCAAGGGTGATATAGGCACGTGCGAGCCAGTAATTCTGGCCGCCGGACTTGTCGGAGAAGTCGAACACGCCCTGCTGTACGGCCGGGTAGTCGGCGCGGTCGAAGGCGTCCTGGATGAGGATGTAGCGGGCCTCGGCGCCTTCGTCCGTTGCGGGCTGGGAGGACAGCGTGCGGAATATCGCAAGGGCCTCTTCCCTGCGGCTGGTGGCCATAAGTGACTTGGCCTTCACGTAGTCGCATTCGCGCTTCTCGTCCTTGGTGAGGCCGGAAAGTCCGGCGACGCCGTCGCTTGCGGCTGCGGCCTCTTCCCAGCTGCGGGCGCGGAAGGCGGAGCGCATCATGCCGAATACGGCGACGCGGCGGTTGTCCTCCATGACGGCGCGGTCGCGGAGGTTCTTGTATGCTGTATAAGCCTTTGCATAACGCTCAAGGCTGTAGGAAAGCTCTGCGAGGTGGAGCATGGAGGATTCGGCGAAGGAGCCGGCGTCGGATGCGCCGATTACCTGTTCGTAATAATCGCAGGCCTTCTCCTTGTTGCCGAGGGCGGAATAGGATTCTGCCAGATAGAAGAGCGCGCTTGTGCGGTGGCTGCCGTAAGGATAGGCGTCAAGATACTTCTGGAGCGAGGAAGCGGCCTGCAGATAGTTGCCGGAGAGGAATACCTGCTCGGCGGTGTCGAAGTACAGCTGCTCCTTGTCGGCGTCGGTCTTGCCGGCCGCGAGGTTGTTGGACTCGACGTACTCGAGGTACTTGTCGGGCTGGCCCATGGTCTGGTAGATGCTCTCGATGGCGAAGAGGGCGTCCTCGGAGTAGTCGGAGCCGGGGAGAAGTTCAACGACCTCCTTGTATGCGGCAAGGGCGGCACTGTAGTCGGTCCTGTTGCGGTGGACCATTCCTATGCCGATGAGGGCCTTGGCGCGGGTCTCGCGGTCGGGGGCGCTGTCCCTCAGGAGGGTGAACGCCTCGAGCGCCTTGGCGTAGTCGGAGATTTCCATGTTGGCGCGTCCCAGTTCGTAGAGGCCTTCGGCGTACATGGGGGTGTCGGGATCGGCGTGGAGCACGTATGCGAGGACGTCGGCACGGGCGTTGGCGTCACCCGCAAGGCCGTAGGACAGCGCAAGCTGCGTGTACGGGTAGATGTCTTCCTTGACGGGGATTTCCTTGATTGCGGCGCGGTAGGCGGTGATGGCGCCCTGATAGTCCTTTGCGGCGAAGTAGCAGTCTCCCCTGCGGACGATGGCGTCCCTGCGGCAGGTCTTGCCGCCCTCGGAGAGATAGATGTCGAACCAGCGGGTGGCCTGGGGATACTCCTTTGCCTGCATGTGCGAATACGCTACGTTGTAGGGAAGGAGTTCGCCCTCGGTGCGGCCGTCGAGCGCGGAGACGTTGTACAGGTCTGCGAACAGGCGGGCGGCCTCGCTGTAATTCCCTGCCCTGTAGCAGGATTCGGCCTGCCAGTAACGGGCTGTCTGGCCGAGGGGATCGTGCTTGGGAAGGTAGTATGCCGCGGCACGGAAGCAAGGGGCGGCGTCGGTGTACGAACCGCTCTCCACGAGCTGGACTCCGCGCAGGTAGTATGCCTTGATGTAGTTGTTCTGCTGGCCCGGGTCGAGTTCGTCTATCTTGTCGTAGGCCACGACGGCGCCGGCGTAATCGCGGTTGTACAGGGATGCGAGGGCCATGTAGCCGTAGATTTCATCGCCGCGGCGGGAAGTGTTGTAGGTGTCGATGTATTTGCCGAAGGGGGCGGTGTCCTTGTTGAGGTCGAACGCGAGCTTGGCGTAGTTGAAGAGGGCGTCTTCCTGCATGACGGGGTTCCAGGTGAGTTCGGACGCATCACGGAAGGAATTCATCGCGGCAATGTTGTTGCCGGTGTGCAGATAGGCGTTGGCCAGCTGGTAGTTGGCTATCTGGCCGATGGAGTCGGTGCGCTCCGTCATTTTTGTGTAATTGGCGATTGCGCCCTTGTAGTCATCGACCGCATAGAGCACGGAGCCGGCGTAGAAATAATCGGCCCTGCCCATATTCTCCTTGGAGGTGGCGGAGTAGTATTCCTTGGCCTTCTCCTTGTCGCCCTTCACCAGGTAGGACTCGGAGATGATGCGGGCCAGATGGGCCTGGCGCACGCCGGGTTCATTGGGGAATATGCGCGTACCTTCCGTTATGGTGTAGTCGTAATCTTTCTGCATGAAGCGGCAGTCGACCAGATAGAACGCCGAGAGTGCGGCAAGGCGGGGGTCGGTGGCCGCAAGTTCGAACCACTTCTGGGCGCCCGGGAAGTCCTTCTCCACATAACTCATGTAGCCGAGTGCGTAGCGTGCCGGGGCCTTGTAGTCGGACATGGGGAGGCTTTCCACCTCGTAGAACGGGGGACGGGCCTCGGAGTAGAGCCCGCGGTTGAAGAAGGAATAGCCCTTCTTGAAGGCAAGCTCCTGCCAGTTGGATTCATCCAGGTATTTCTTTTCCACGCGGGCGAAGCGGTCGGCGGCGTCGGCGTAGCGGCCGCGGTCGAACAGCACCAGCGCGTATTCGTAGTCGATAAGGTTGGAAATGCCGGACTTGCGCCAGTTGCGCTCGTAGTCGGCGAGCTTCTGCTCGAAGCCTTCACTCTGCATCTTGATGGCGCACAGGAGGGCGTAGCCGTCGCTCATGGGGTCCCCGGGGATCTTGGCCAGCAGGGTGGCTGCCCTTTCGTACATTCCGTAATTGTAGAGAGTCACCGCCTCGCGGTAGATTGCAGTGCGCTCGTTGGGAGCGGCATAAACCGCAACGGACAGCAGTAAGGCGGCCAAAAATAGTCTCACTCGCATAAATTTACATTTTAACTTACAAATTTACTCAAATTAAGTTATATTTGCAGAAACTAAGGCCAGTTTTTTATGAAAAATGTCATCTTTTTCAAAGATGCCCGGATAACCAACGGCGAAAGCATCGTCGTGTACGACCTCAATATGGCAGTCCGGGAAGGCGACCTCGTTTACATAGTCGGCAAAGTCGGCACCGGCAAGACCTCCATCATCCGCACCGTCATAGCGGAGAATCCCCTCACGGAAGGCGAAGGAGAGGTCTGCGGCTTCAACCTGCGCGGCCTCCGTTCCAAGGACGTCCCTATGCTCCGCAGGCGCCTGGGAGTGGTTTTCCAGGATTTCCAGCTCCTTCTGGACCGCACCGTGGAATCCAATCTCGAGTTCGTCCTGCGTTCCACCGGCTGGAAAGACCGCGCCGCAATCGACAAACGCATCCTCGAGGTCCTGGAGGCCGTGGGGATGCAGACCAAGGCCCACAAGATGCCCCACCAGCTCTCCGGCGGCGAGCAGCAGCGCGTAGCCATAGCCCGCGCCATACTCAACGACCCCGAGGTCATCATCGCCGACGAGCCCACCGGCAACCTCGACTCCGAAACCGCCACCGGCATCCTCGACCTCCTGATGAAGATCAACCGTGAGCAGGGCACCGCCATAGTGATGGTCACGCACAACAGAAACATCATCCAGCGCTACCCCGGAAGGGTATTCGAAACCAAAGACGAAACCTGTAAAGAGATATGAAAGAATACGAACTCAAAGCCCAGAGCTGGCTCGACGGAGACTTCGACCAGTCCACCAAGATGCAGATCCTCAAACTCCGCGCGGAAGACCCGTCCGGATTTGAGGATGCTTTTTACAAAAACCTCGAATTCGGTACCGGCGGCCTCCGCGGAATAATGGGCGTAGGCACCAACCGAATGAACCGCTACACCGTGGGAATGGCCACCCAGGGCCTTGCCAACTACATCCTGAGCCACTGCGAAGGAGACGAACTGCGCGTCGTCATCTCTTTCGACTCCCGCAACAACAGCAAGGAGTTCGCCCGCATTGCGGCACAGGTGCTGTCGGCCAACGGCATCCACGTATTCATCTTCGACAACATCCGTCCCACGCCGGAAATGAGCTACGCCGTACGCCTCAAGGGCGCCGTGGCCGGCATCATGATCACGGCCTCACACAACCCCAAGGAGTACAACGGATATAAGGTATCATGGTCCGACGGCGGCCAGGTCACGTCTCCGGTGGACAAGGAGATAGTCGCCGAGGTCGCAAAGATCACCGACCCGTCGCAGGTCAAGTTCGAGGCCGGCCTCCGCTGCGGCGAGATCGAGGCGATGGGCGCCGACGTCGACGAGCTGTACCTCCGCGACCTGCTGTCGCTGCGTCTCAGCCCCGAGGTGGCGGATGCCTTCGGCAAGAAACTCAAGATCGTTTACACGCCCCTTCACGGCTGCGGCGTACGCCTTGTGCCGGAAATCCTCCGCCGCGCAGGCTTCGGAGAGGTCATCCACGTCCCCGAACAGGATCTTTCCGACGGCGACTTCCCTACCGTCGTCTCCCCCAACCCCGAGGAGCCCGCCGCACTTGCGCTGGCACTTCAGAAGGCTGAGGAGACAGGCGCCGACATCGTCATCGGCACAGACCCCGACGCCGACCGCGTCGGCATAGCCGTCCGCAACGACGAGGGCAAACTGGTGCTGCTCAACGGCAACCAGACCGCTTCCCTGCTCACCTATTACATCCTCACCCGCCGCAGCGAGCTGGGCACCCTGGGC
Organism: uncultured Bacteroidia bacterium; assembly: GCA_902780175.1. Lineage (GTDB taxonomy): Bacteria > Bacteroidota > Bacteroidia > Bacteroidales > UBA932 > Cryptobacteroides. The sequence goes on along the minus strand of CACZEU010000045.1, from coordinate 8,780 downwards.
GAGGGCAAATACGTCGTCAAGACCATCGTCACCACCGAGCTCATCACCGAAATCTGCAAGAGTTTCGGAGTGCCCGTTTATAACGTCCTAACCGGATTCAAGTACATCGCCGCCGTCATCAAGGAGCGCGAGGCCCTCGGAGAGGAATTCCTCTGCGGAGGCGAAGAGAGCTACGGCTTCAACGTCGGCCAGTTCGTACGCGACAAGGACGCTCCCGTGACCTGTATGATGGTTGCTGAATGTGCCGCCTGGGCCGCTTCCAAGGGGCTCACGATGTACAGCCTGCTGCAGAAGATCTACTCCGAATTCGGTTACCGCAAGGAGGGCCTGGTGAGCCTCGTCCGCAAGGGCATCGAGGGCACACGCGAAATCGCCGCCATCATGGAGGGCCTGCGCGCCAATCCTCCCGCAGAGCTCTGCGGTTCCCCCGTCACCAGGGTGGTGGATTACCTCAAGCCCGAACTTACCGGCCAGCCGTCTTCCAACGTGCTTCAGTTCTTCGACGACGCCGGCGACGTGGTCTCCGTGCGTCCTTCCGGCACCGAGCCCAAGATCAAGTTCTACTTCGGGGCCAAGGGATCCGACGCCGACGGCAAGATCGACAGCCTAAAGAAACAATTCACATCACTATGACCAATAAGCAGATAGACATTCAGTTCGAAGAATACTCAACCATAGACGAGCTCAACGCCGAGGACCGCGAACTCGCCCAGGCCGCGATTGAAGGGATGAGGGGGTCTTACGCCCCCTATTCCCACTTCAACGTGGGCGCTGCGGTGCGCATGTCCAACGGCCAGATAGTCCGTGGAGCGAACCAGGAGAACGCCGCTTTCCCTTCCGGCCTCTGCGCCGAAAGGACCGCCATGTTCGCCGCCGGGGCCAAATACCCCGACAAGGACATGTGCAGCCTGGCGCTTTGCGGCGGGCTCTACGGCAGGCTCACGGACGAGCCGGCCACGCCCTGCGGCGCCTGCCGCCAGGTAATGGCCCAGTACCAGGCCAAGGCCGGCAGGCCCATGAGCGTGATCATGGTCGGAGCGAAGAAAATCTGGAAATTCGCCAAAGTGGACGATATTCTTCCGCTGATTTTCGACAGTATTTAGATTTTTCTTATATTTGCATCGGGAAAGTCCTGTGCGACCAGCTCCCTCAAAACTCCCCCAGGGCCGGAAGGCAGCAAGGGTATGAGGTCGTAGCGGTGCGACGCAGTAAGCTTTCCCTTTTTTTTGTGCCCTGCGGTCGCAAAAAAGGCCTCCGGGGATGCCGGAGGCCTGGGGGTAATCAGCTGATAACAGCAGTATTAGCGAAGGCTGACTTTATCTTTGGAGAAGACCACTCCTGAAGCAGATACCTGTACCGGGGTCCTCTTGAAGGACAAGCCTTTGCGTACATCATAACCACGTGCGGATGCAAGGGCGGTTACCTGTGCAGAAGGTTTGTATGTTATGGAATTGACAGACAACTTATCATACCAGAAGGCCGGGGATCCATTTGAGTAGGCGAGCAAGCCGAGATAATAACCATATGCTCCATATGTATATGACATTTCATGCGCCGAGGAAATAGTAAAGGGAATGGGTTCGGAAGCATAGTAGTATTGGTTATCCGCTACATATAGAGCGACTTCGTAATCAACATCCAGTCCGGTTTCCTGATCGGGTTCGGTATAAATTCCGACAATCTGTCCTGCAGGAATGGACAGTTCACCGTTGACGCCACAGGAGCCATATATCGTCGTTGCCATATAGCCATCAATGGCGCCGCTCAGGGAAACATTGCCATAAGCACTGTCTTCTGCCTTGAGAACCAGATCTTCGGAGAAGTCACCAAATCCAAGTTTCGATGAAGTATTGAATGTGTAAGTTCCGACATACGCATCAAGGTAATTCGAGTCAATAGCTTCATATTCAAGTTCCAATGCAGGGAGGGAGGTCATCTTGTTGCGATAAATGGTCATGGGAGATGTTACTGATTTGGTGACCGTCTGGCCGAGACCGTTGGTAAACTCAACATCGAAACCTGAGGCATAGTCTCCGGGAGGCAACAAGAAGTAGCAGTCGAGAGCATAAGATGCACTGTAGCCCAAAGCCACAGGAGAAGCAAAATTGATGTAGGCATTATCATAAGCATAACCATCAACAGGCTGGCAAATCGGAAGCATATTGCTATCCCAGCTTGCATACAGATAGCCGGAAATCAATTCTCCGCCTCTGGTTTTGATTGCGACTTTGCTGATGGAAACGCCATTACCATAGATGCTGACTTTCAGATATCCGAAGAGGTTCTTGAACTGAAGGCTCTGATTCTCGGAAATGGCAATCATGATATTGGAATAATACGTGTCGATGTAACCGGCATCGTAAGGGGACTGGTCGTCATACAGATAAACAATCAGCATACCTTCCTGGGCAACAGTTGTCTTGGTCGAAGAAGGGTAAACGGCGTAAACATACTGGAGGGCCGTGCCACCTTCATCAGCAGCTACCGACTGAGTGAAGTCTCCCTTCACAGATCCATCAGTACCGATGAATTCATAAACGGCCGCTTCATCGGTCTTGTCAAAGACGTCGATTTCGTCTCCGGCTTCCCAGTAAAGATTCAGGCCCTCGTTGTAAACTTTGGTTTCAGACTGTTCCATGACAGCCTTGAAGATTTTGTGTCCGGCAGGAATTGCATCAGGACTCGCGATATTCTTCTCGCTGCAAGCCACGATTGCGCAGGTTGCAAGCATTATAAACAATACTCTTTTCATGGCTAACCCCAATAATAAATTGTGTCGTCTTCCTAAGAAACAATTTTTTTCATAACCTTCAATAGATTAGTTAACTACCTGACCGCAATGTTAAATAAAAAAATTTAATAATCCAAACAAAACATAAAAATGCCCGGCAAAAATGTCGGGCATTAATTATCAGGGATTTATAGATTTACAACGTCAGATCACCGCTAGATGCAGGTGTAGCCACCGTCGACGGCGATATTCTGGCCGTTGACGTAGGTGCTGGCGGGGGAAGCGAGGAAGAGGGCGCAGGTGTCGAGTTCGCCGCTCTTTCCGTAACGTGCCATAGGGATGTTGTTCTTGGCGATTGCCTGGAAGTAGTCGCTGTCGAGGGTTGCGGTGGTGAGGTCGGTGTAGAAGTAACCGGGGCAGATGCTGTTGACGGTGATGCCGTACTTGCCCCACTCTGCTGCGAGTGCGCGGGTCAGGTTGACCACGCCGCCCTTGGCTGCATGATAAGGAGCGCTGCCGACGATGAGATTGCCCACCAGACCGTACATGGAAGCGATGTTGATGATACGTCCGTAACCGGCCTTGATCATCTCCTTGCCGAATTCACGGGAGCAGATGAAGGTACCGAAGAGGTCGATGTTCATCTCGTGCCTGAACTGGTCGTCGGTGATTTCCTCGGCGGGAGCCACTGCACCGGTGCCGGCGTTGTTCATGAGGATATCGACGCGGCCGAACTTCTCCATGGTGGCGGCGACTGCGGCCCGGACTTTCTCGGTGTCGGTGATGTCGCAGGCGAAAGGAAGCACTTCCACTCCGAATTCTTCGCGGATGGCTTTGGCATTCTCCTCGAGGAGATTCATACGACGGGCAAGGAGTACGAGATTGGCACCCTGGCTTGCAAACGCTTTGGCCATCTGGAGGCCAAGTCCGGCGGAAGCGCCGGTAACCACGGCCACGCGGCCTGTAAGGTCAAAATAATTTTTCATAAAAAAAGGTTAAAAAGTATATTTTAAAACTGGTTGTCTTGCTGCGGCGGTCTCATCGGGCCGGCCGACAGGGGTATTGTGAGGTGCAGAATGGAGGAGTTCAGGGTCCTCGGCCGCCTCGCGCGCTATGGTATGCATAACGTCGATGAAGGCGTCGAGGGTCTCGAGCGATTCGGTTTCCGTGGGCTCTATCATCAGGGCCTGATGGAACAGCAGCGGGAAGTAAATCGTAGGTGCGTGGAAACCGTAGTCGAGCAGGCGCTTTGCGACGTCGAGCGTGGTGACGCCGTTGTCCGCAGCCAGGCCGTCGAATACGAATTCGTGCTTGCAGACGGAAGGAATCGGCAGTTTGAAGCTGTCTTTGAGCGATTCCTTGATATAATTCGCCGCCAGCGTGGCAAGCTTGCCGGCCATCAGCAGGTTCTCCCGGCCGAGCGTAAGGATGTACGCGCAGGCGCGGAGGATTACGCCGAAGTTGCCGTGGAATCCGCTGGTCCTGGGCCTGCCCAGAAGCGGCACCAGATGCTCCGCCACACCGACCGGACCACTGCCCGGACCGCCGCCGCCGTGAGGCGTGCTGAAGGTCTTGTGCAGGTTGAGGTGCATGATGTCGAAGCCCATGTCCCCGGGACGGACGACCCCGAGGAGCGGATTCATATTGGCGCCGTCATAATAGAGCAGGCCGCCGCAACCGTGGACCAGGGAGGCGATTTCCTTGATGTCGCGCTCGAACAGGCCGAGGGTATTGGGGTTGGTCATCATGATGCCGGCGATGTCGGGGCCGAGGAGCGGACGGAGGTCGTCAACATCGACCAGGCCGTCCTCGCGGGACTTGACGACGACGATGTCGAAGCCGCATACCGCAGCGCTGGCGGGATTGGTGCCGTGTGCGCTGTCGGGGACGATGACCTTGGTGCGGGCGGAGTCTCCCCTGCTCATGTGATACTCCTTCATGAGCATGAGGCCGGTGAGCTCACCGTGGGCTCCTGCGCACGGCAGGAAGGTAAAATGGCTCATGCCGGTAATCTCCGCGAGGGCCTTGTCCATGAAGTCCAGCACCTGCCGGGCACCGCGGACGGTGGACGCCGGCTGGAGAGGATGGAGTCCGTTGAATGCGGATACGACCTCTTCGTTGATCTTGGGGTTGTACTTCATCGTACAGGAGCCAAGGGGATAGAAACCGGTATCGACGCCGAAGTTCATCTGGCTAAGGTTGGTATAGTGCCGGACGACGTCGGGCTCGCTGACCTCGGGAAGAGGAAGCGTAGACTTGCGCCATACGGCAGAAGGCTCAGATGCCTCCCAGGGAGCGGAATAATTCCCACTCAATGAGCCGGCGGGCAGCGAGTACCCGGTACGGCCCGGACGGGACAGCTCGAAGACTAATTTGTCGTAGTATTTCATAGCGCCGCCTCCTTTATTACTTTGATGAGTGAATCGATCTCTTCCCGGGTGCGGCGTTCGGTGACGCAGAAGGTCACGTAGCCCTCAGGGGTCTGCAGGGCGCCGAAGAATCCGGCGTCGAGAAGGGCCTGCTGGAGCTTTGCCACGTCGCACATTGGCGTAAGGGCGAATTCCTTGAGGAAAGGATAGCCCTCGAACGGGTCGGAGAACCGGCCGGTAGCGAGGAGCTGCTCCTTAAGGTAATGGGCGCCCTCGTAGCAGAGGCTGTTGAGTTTCTTCATGCCTTCGGGGCCCATGATGGAAAGGTACACTTGCGCATCCACTGCTCGCGGCAGGCCATGAAGCCTACGTAGGGACCGCCGTAGCAGAGGGGCACGCCGAGGCTCTGGCCGTCGCCGACGGCGATGTCCGCTCCCCATTCGGCCGGAGTCCTGACGACTGCGAGCGCCGACGGGTCGCAGTATTCGACCAGCAGGCCGCCCAGTTCGTGGACGAGGTCAGACAGGCCGGTATGGTTCTCTATGATGCCGAAACGGTTGATCGAGGGGACGATGACGCCGGCAAGGTCGAGCTGTCCTTCAGCTATGGCCTCGCGGACGTCGTCCTCAACAAGAAGGTTGATGCCGCTGTAACGGGCGTAGGTCTGAAGGACCTCGAGCACGTGAGGCAGCAGGCGGGCAGATGCGACCACCGTGTTGCGCTTGCGGGTGCAGGCAACGCACATGCGCATGGCCTCGGCAGCGGCGGTGGGACCGTCGTACATCGAGGCGTTGGCGACGTCCAGTCCCGTGAGGGCGCATATCATGCTCTGCCATTCGAAGATATAACGCAGGGTACCCTGGGATATCTCGCACTGGTAAGGCGTATATGCCGTGAGGAACTCGGAACGGGAGGTGATGTAAGGGATGACGGAGGGCGTATAATGGTCGTAGGCGCCGGCGCCGGCGAACACCTTGAGGCGGATGTTGCGGGAGGCCATGTCCTCGAACCAGCGGCGTACCTCGTCCTCGCTCATGGCATTCGGGAGGTCGTAGTCTCCCTTGTGGATGAATTCGGCGGGAACGTCGGCGTAGAGCTGGTCCAGGGAGGACAGCCCCACGCGCTCAAGCATCACCTTAATATCCTCCCCTGTATGGGGAAAATAGGCGAATGTGCTCATACGCTATTTTGCTATTTCTCCGTATGCTGCAGGGCCCATGAGGGCGTCGAGCTCCGAAGGGTCGCTCATGCGGACCTTGATGATCCAGGCGCCGTACGGGTCTTCGTTGACCTTCTCGGGGGCACCTTCGAGGTCTTCGTTGACCTCTTCCACGGTACCGCTTACGGGGCAGAACAGTTCGCTGGAGGCCTTGACGCTCTCCAGTGCGCCGAATTCTTCGCCGGCCTCGACTGCATCGCCTGCGGCGGGGAGATCGACATAGGTGATGTCACCCATTTCAGCCTGGGCGAAATCCGTTACTCCGATGACGGCGAGGTCGCCTTCGACCTTCACCCATTCGTGCGACTCACTGTAGAGGAGTCCTTCTATAATCTTGCTCATTTCTTATAATTTGTCTTGTAAAAACGTTTCTTGACGACTTTGCCGGGGAAAACCTTCTTGCGGATGCGGATGAAGAGAGGGGTGTCCAGGGCTGAATATGCGGCATCGACCAGGGCGAAGCAGATGCTCTTGTCCAGGGTGATGGAGTGGTAGCCGGTGGTGACGACGCCGACCTGGGTGCCGTCCTCGAGTTCTACGGGATAGCCGGCACGTGGGACGGCGGCGTCTTCTATTTCGATGCCGACGATCTTGCGGGCGACGCCTTCGGTCTTCTGGGCCAGGAGGGCGTCCTTGCCGATGAATTCGGGCTTGTCGAACTTGCAGAACATGGACAGTCCGGCCATTACGGGGCTGATTTCGGGGCTGAGCTCGTCGCCGTAGAGGGGAAGGCCGGCCTCGAAGCGGAGGGTGTCGCGGCAGCCGAGGCCGCAGGGCTGTACGCCCTCGTCGAGGAAAGCGGCCCAAAGGTCGAGGATGTTGTCGGGGGATGCGTAAATCTCGAAGCCGTCCTCGCCGGTGTAGCCGGTACGGCTGACGATGACGCGGCCGCCGTCTTCATCCTCCACGTCGCAGAAGGAGTAGAATTCAACCTCGCGGAGATCCTCGAGTCCAAGGACCTTGACGAGGACATCCTCGGCCTTGGGCCCCTGGAGGGCTATCTGGCCCCAGGAGTCGGAGTCGTTGAACACCTCGACCTCGTAACCCTTGGCCTGTTCGAGGAGCCAGTCGTAGTCTTTCTGGATGTTGGCGGCGTTGACGACGAGCAGATATCCGCTCTCGAACTCCTTGTAAACCAGAAGGTCGTCCACGGTGCCGCCGTCGGGGTAGCACATCATGCCGTAAAGGATGCGGCCGGGCTCGAGGGTGCGGACGTCGCCGGTGAAGACGTGGTTCACGTACTCTTCGGCCTGGGGGCCGTCGACGAAAATCTCGCCCATGTGGGAGACGTCGAACATGCCGACTGCCGTGCGTACTGCGTTGTGTTCAGGGATGATGCCGTCGTACTGGATCGGCATGTCGAAGCCTGCGAAGGGGCTCATCTTGGCCCCGAGGGCTATGTGCTCATCGTGCAGGCAGGTAAATTTGAGTTCCTGGTCCATATTGGTTATTAGAGTTCTCAAAGGTAGTGAATAAAATCGGGATTGCCATAACTTTTCTGAATAACCTCGACGGCCTCGAGTTCGGACGGGGAAAGCTCGCGGCGGCCGGTGCAGAATTCGGCGGTGATGGTGTCTGCAAGCTCCTGTACGGTCAGGCGCAGTCCTATATCCGTAAGGTTCGTCACCCGGGCGCGCACGGAGGCCACGGCGTGCTTTGCAAGCTTCTCGGCGGAAGGAGTGATCGAGTGTTGCATTGCGTCCAGCTCGACGCTGTGGAGCAGCGTACCGTGCACTATGCTGGCCCCGGAACGGACGAGACAGGCATTGCCGGAAACCTTGCAGCCGCCGACCACGACGTCATTGTGCTCCGTGCGGACGGCGTCGAAACCGAGGGAACGGAGAAACGAGGCGAGGTGCTCCAGATATTCGGAGAAGACCGCATCGACATTGCTTTCCGGAGTAATGTACGAAACCATCAGGTTGCCGCGGTCGGCGTACACGCAGCCTCCCCCGCTCTTGCGGCGGACGATGTCGATGCCGTGCTCACGGCAATACGGAAGATTGACTTCGGCCGCGAGGTCCTGGTGCCGGCCGATGATGACGGTAGGGGCTACGTTCCAGACAAAAAAACCGCTGCGGAATGCGGCGGCGACGTACTCTTCCATCGCCAGATAAAAAGACAGGGGCCTTTCGCCAGCAGTGGGGAGGGTGATATTCAGCATAATGTCACTGGATGGACTTGAGATCTTTCTTCAGGATCATCTTCGGGTCCATCATGGAGACTTTCTCAAAAAGGCGTATGCGGTTGGGCAGGGAGAGGAATATCTTGTCTTCGTGCTTGCCCTTGCGCCACCATTTGTAGAAGCCGACAGGGTCGTTCTCGTACGGTATCTTGGCAACGATGCCGGTGCTGTAGCCGGGATAATCGATGACAAGGTTGAGCCCCATGTAGCGGCGGTAGTACTCCGGGTCTGCCCGGCGCAGTTTGCTGACGAGGGGGTTGAGGACCTCGAAATTGT
>CACZEU010000044.1 GCA_902780175.1 uncultured Bacteroidia bacterium | reverse complement strand
TATCAAGAACCTCTGGTTGCTACAGATATCGGAAAAGGCAAGGCCACAACCGTTCACAGTCCGGTGGCTGGCAGATTAAAGGTACTTGCACCCGGCAGACCGTGGCCGCCCCCGGCCGCGTGAGGGGGAGGGACCCACAAGCGAAAGCGCAGTGGGAGGGATGAGTTGAGCCAAACGTCCGGTGGACGTTTGGCTCAACTCAGTCTGCCGGGTGCAAGTACCTTTATTCTGCCAGCCAGCGGACAATACAATACCGAAAGAGAACTCTCCGGGGCCACCCTGCCAGGTCAGTGAGAGGGCGGGACCGAAAAGCGCCCTCAGCGGCACCACCCTGCATTATAGATGAGAGGGTGGACCCGATAAGAGCCCAAAACGGCACACCCTGCCGAACCGTTGAGAGGGCGGCCCCCAAAAGCCCCCCTACCCCAACCTCTTCCAGACGGCCCAGACCAGAGCGCCCCAGCCGAAGAAGAACAGCAGGTACACCCAGAACGGAAGCCCGGCTTCCCCGGCCGAATAAGTATCCCAGTCCAAAGTCTTCTCGTAATCGGGGATGTCGGCATAATAATAAGCCCCGGCACCGTAATCCAGGTCGGGATTGAGGCCGAGACCGTGCACCATGATATACACCGCTGCGGCAACGGCCAGAAGTCCGACCACTGCCGCAGCAATCCCCCAGAAAGACCACTTCCTGCGCGCCATCAAAATCAGTCAAGCGCAGGGACGGGGAAGACGGCGCCCGAGAGCAGGAACCACACCATCGCAAAGGTCAGCACGATGTTGAAGGTCTGCCCCACGAGATAGAGCCACAGGGGTTTGCCGCCCTTCATCTGGCGGGCGATGTCCCTGAAATTGGTATCCAGGCCGATGCTAACGAAGGCAAGCACGAAACACCAGTTCTTATACTGGTCGAGAACGCCGTTGACGGCCTTCACCTGGTCCGCACCCGCAAGGGGCAGCACGATGAAGGAAGCCACCAGCGAAGCCACGAAGAAGCCGATGATGAATTTGGGAAAACGCGTCCAGATCTCGCCCGCGCCGACTTTCTGCCCCTCTTTACGCCCCACACGGGTGGTGAAGAACACCGCCACGAAGAACGCGATGAAGCCGATAAGTATATTCTGGATCATCTTGACCAGGACCGCCGCCTTCTCCGCCTCTCCGCCGAGCACGGAACCTGCCACTGCAACAGCGCCCGTGCTGTCCACGGTGCCGCCGATGAGTGCGCCGCCCATGATGGGAGACATGCCGCAGAGCCTGATGACGACCGGCTCCAGCACCATCATAAGCACGGTGAAGATAATCGATATCGAAATGGTCATAGTAAGGTCATCCTTCTTGCATCCGGAAGCGGCTCCGGAGGCGATAGCCGCCGAGGTGCCGCAGACGCTGGTGGCCGACGCCATGGTAATCACAAGAGGCTTGTTGTCCATCTTGAGTACCCGCGTACCGAACCACCACATAAAGAGAATGACCACGGGAGTGACCACCCACGCTATCCCAAGGCCGTAAAGGCCGAATTTGGCGATATTGCTGAACAGCACCGAAAAGCCCATTATCACAAGGCCCGTCTTGATATAGAACTCCGTACGAACGGCCGGCTTGAGCCACCCCGGAGTGCCGACGGTATTGGAAATAAGCATGCCGACTATCAGCGCCCAGAAAGCCCACTCGAGATAACGGTTGAGGGTAAACTCGGCGCTCACAAGCCTTACCACCACAGACAGCAGGAAAACCACTATGAATGCAGGGATGAACTTGCGGACCTTCTCCCCCGTCAGCCATGCGCCGACAGTGAAAAGCAGCCCCAGGACACCGGCGGTAAGGAGCATCTTGAGCCAGAATGCACCGCTTGCAAGCTGCTGGCCGAGGGGCACTGCCTTGGCTGCGGCGGCGCCAGTAAGCTGCTCGCCGAGAGTCCAGGTCTTGAACTTGAGTGCTGCAAAATCGAAGGAACCGGTGAGGACGGCAAAGAGCCCGACCGCTATGATGATGAAGCCGATCCATACGGCAAGCCAGTCCTCGGTGTGAAGAAGTTTAGAGTTGTTTTTCATTCTGCAAAAATAACAAATCTTTTTTACCTTTGTACGAGATGAAACAAAGGCTTGCGTCACTGGATATCCTGCGCGGAGCGGACATGTTCCTGCTGCTGTTCATAGGGCCCGTAATCCGGGCCTTCTGCGAGGTATACCCCGACGGCACCGCCTGGTTGTCGCAGCAGATGAACCACACGGCCTGGGCCGGATTCACGCTGTGGGACATCATCATGCCGCTGTTCCTCTTCATGTCCGGCATCACCATTCCCTTCTCGATGGCCAGATACCGGGAGGGGCAGAAGCCGGACGGCCGGTTCTACCTCAAGCTCCTCAAGCGCTTCTGCCTGCTGTTCCTGCTTGGCTGGATAGTGCAGGGCAACCTCCTGGAGTTCGACTGGAAACTGTTCCACCCGTACGCCAACACCCTGCAGGCCATTGCCGTGGGATATGTCGTCACGGCCCTGCTGTTCGTGCATTGCAAGCCCCGGTGGCAGATTGTCGCCGCGGTAATCCTATTCGCCGCATACTGGATTGCATTCGCCTGCACGGGTATGAACCTGGACGGCCAGGACAACATCGCCATGACCATCGACAAAGCCGTACTTGGCCCGCACCGGGACGGCGTCAAGTGGGCCGACGGCGTCTGGCGTTTCCGAAAAAGCTACCAGTACACCTGGATACTGTCGAGCCTCAACTTTGCGGTCACGGTACTGCTGGGATGCTTTGCAGGTCAGATTCTCAAGAACGAAAAGCTCTCTCAGTCAAAGCGCGCACTGCAGGTGGCACTCACCGGCACGGCCCTCACTGCGGCCGGCCTCGCCATCTCACCCCTGTTCCCAATCATCAAGAAAATCTGGAGCAGCAGCATGACGCTCTTCTCCGGAGGCATCTGTTTCCTGCTGGTGGCGCTCACCTACTGGCTGGTGGACGTACGCGGCTGGCACAAGGGCGCCGACTGGCTAAAGGTTTACGGTATGAACGCCATCACCGCTTACTTCCTGGGCGAATTCGTCCGGTTCACCTCCGTCTCGGAGTCGTTCCTCCATGGGCTTGGCGGCCTCCCGTGGTATCCGGTGCTCATCGCGCTTGCCGACGCATCCATCCTTCTTGGCATCCTCGTCGTCATGTACAGGAGTAAGGTTTTTTTGAAAGTATGATGTATCTTTGTACGCTATGAAAATTACAAAGGTCCTTGCACTGTCGTCCGCGCTGCTCCTTGCGGCCTGCGGAAACAATTCCAACAACCGGAACACGAACCAGGTCACCGACGGGTCCGTGACGGAAGACCGCGCCTTCCCGACGGTCTCCACTCCCCTCGTGTACGGCAACAACACCGCGGAAGCCCGCGAATACAACCTCGAACACTACTGGGACAACTTCTTCAACGGAAGCGGCACCACCGACGCCACCTCCATCCTGGGCGTAAAGGACGGCGACGTTGAGCAAGCGCTGGCCAATTACATCGGAGCCCTCGCAGCCGTCAAGTCCATGGCCACCCCCGACTCCCTCCAGCCCCTCCGCCTGGCCCAGAAGAGCGTCCGCACGATGTTCAGCCGCCTCGAGAACCACCAGAAGGCAGATTCCCTGACGTACATCCGCTTCACGGAGATGGTCACCAAATACCTCTACGACCCCAACTCCCCGGTGCGTGACGAAGACCTCTACCTCCCCTTCGCCGAGGCCGCCGGCCGAAGCGCCCTCACCTCGCCAGACATGCGTGCCGCATACGACTTCGAGGCCCGTCAGTGCCGCACCAACCAGTTCGGGGAAAAGGTCCCCGACTTCCGCTACAGCACCGCCTCCGGCTCCAAGGGCACCCTCTACGGCGTCCGGGCCGACTACACCATGCTGTTCTTCAGCAACCCCGGCTGCAGCGCCTGCAAGGAAATCATCGACCAGGTCATGTCCCGCCCCTACGTGGAGCGCTACATCAAGGAGGGCCGCCTCGCCATCGTCAACATCTACATCGACGAAGAAATCGCCAAATGGAGGGACTACCTGCACAACTATCCCTCCTACTGGATAAACGGCTACGACTACACCTTCCAGCTGCGCGACAGCGGCAAGTTCGACATCCGCGCCATCCCTTCCCTGTACCTTCTGGACTCCTCCAAACGCGTCCTCTTCAAAGACGCCCCCACGGAGAACGTCCTCGCATTCCTCGACAAGATATGAAACAGTACCTCGACCTTCTCCGCTACATACGTGAGCACGGAGTGATCAAATCCGACCGCACCGGCACCGGCACCCAGAGCATCTTCGGATACCAGATGCGCTTCGACCTGTCGGAAGGATTCCCCCTGCTCACCACCAAGAAGGTGCACCTGCGCTCCATCATCCACGAGCTCCTCTGGTTCATCGCCGGCGACACCAACATCGGCTACCTCCACGACAACAAGGTCTCCATCTGGGACGAATGGGCCGACGAAAACGGCGACCTCGGGCCGGTGTACGGCAAGCAGTGGCGCAGCTGGCAGGCCCCCGACGGCCGCAGCATCGACCAGCTTTCCGGCGTCATCGACCTTATCAAGAATCACCCCGACTCCCGCCGCATGCTCGTCTGCGCCTGGAACCCCGCCGACGTGGACAAGATGGCCCTGCCGCCCTGCCACTGCCTCTTCCAGTTCTACGTGGCCGACGGCAAGCTGAGCTGCCAGCTGTACCAGCGCAGCGCCGACACCTTCCTCGGCGTCCCCTTCAACATAGCATCCTATTCCCTGCTGACGATGATGCTCGCCCAGGTCTGCGGCCTGCAGCCGGGAGAATTCATCCATTCCTTCGGGGATACCCATATCTACCTCAACCACTTCGACCAGGTGGCGGAACAGCTCACCCGCGAGCCCCGTCCCCTCCCCCGTATGATCCTCAACCCGGAGGTCAAATCGCTGTTTGACTTCCGCTACGAAGACTTCACCCTGGAGGGCTACGACCCCTGGCCGGCAATCAAAGCCCCCGTCGCAGTATGAAAAAATGCCTGATAGTCGCCATCGCCGACGACAACGCAATAGGCGTCCGCGGCCAGCTCCCCTGGCACCTGGGCGAAGACCTCAAGTACTTCAAGGAAAAGACCAAAGGCTTCCCGGTGATAATGGGACGCACCACCTATTTCTCGCTGCCGTTCCATCCGCTGAAGGGACGGACAAATATAGTGCTGAACCTTGGCGGAGACCCGATTGAGGAAGATTGCCGCTGCGTCTATTCGTTTGACGAAGCTTATGCCGCCGCAGAGGCCACAGGAGCCGAAAAGTGCTTCGTGATCGGCGGCGCCTCGGTATACCGCGCCGCCATGCCCGACATGGACGTCCTGTACATCACCCACGTCCACACGACGGTCCCCGAGGCCGACACCTTCTTCCCCGTCATCGACCCGGCCGTCTGGGAACGCATCAGCACCTCGGAGACTCACACCGACCCCGAAAGCGGCTTCGCCTTCGAGTTTGCGGTGTACGTCAAGAGGGTATAGGGGTTATTCTCCTACGCAGAAATGGTTGAAAATCCGGTCCTCTTCGCAAGTGTAAAGTATTGAGTCGTTCTTGTATATACACTCATACGTAACGAGGTAAATATCCCCGGAAGATGTTACATGGAGAGAGTGATGAGGAATATAATTTGCTCGAGGAACCTCCAGCGTCCGGATTGGTTTCCCGTCACAATACTCCACTATCTGGTGTTTGTTGAAATAGTAAATTGCGGCATATACATGCCCGCCAGTTACATGTAACGCCTGATTGATGTTGCGCACCTCAGTATTATTCTCTATGACGGAATCCAGTACTCCGTTTTTATAGAGGACTTTCTCGCCATCATTGACACCCAGAATATATTTATCACCTTCTGCCGAGATGTCAAAATCATGCACTGTAACGTCCTTTGCTATCAGCGTCTCTTCCCATTCTCCTCCCGGCAGATACTTGTACATGGCAAGCCACTCCTCCTCAAATGCGTCTTTTACATTCCCGACCGCATACAGTTCCCCGTTTGGAGCCCAGTCGAGGTATGTCTTCGAACCGCTATTATTGAAAAAACCGCCCTTTATCTCGCTGGTTTCGGTTGTTCCGTCCGGTTTGATGATGTAAACATATATTTGCTTTGAATCCGTCGGGTTATTGATTACCGCCACGGTTCCGTTCTGTACGGCTAAATTATAATAATTTGGGGTCCCGTCTTTGGGAACCTTGTAAAGAGGCTTGCGGTTCTTGCACAGATAGTTATAATAGTTTCCGTCGTTATTCATAAGATTTTCCACGGAATAAAGGTCGGCTCCTTCCGTGCCCATAACCTTTACGGGATTGTTTTCCGCATATTTACTGATTTCCTCAAAGGTTCCGGTCCGTGGGTCCGGCTCGCCGTTTACATATAACGGTACCTTGACGCCATAGATGGTATAATAAACCTTCACCCCTCCCGTTTTGCTTACTATTACATTGCAGCTGGCGGTAAAGCCGCTTTCCTCGGAAGTTGCAGTGACAGTGGTGATTCCTTCAGATACTCCCGTCACCTTACCATCTGAAGTAACGGAGGCAACGGCGGTGTTGCCGGACGTCCAGTTGACCTTCTTGTTGGCGGCATATTCAGGACTGTAAACGACGGTCATAGTATAGACCTGCCCGATGGCAAGTGTGATTTCGGTTACATTGAAGGAGATACCGCGAAGCGTGGCATCCTGGGTGACGGTAACTTCGCAGAAACCCTGCTTGTCGTGATTGGCCTTGGAACGGGCGTAAATCTTCGTGGTTCCCTTGGTTACGCCGGTTACGAGACCGTTTTCATCCACCGTGGCTATTTCGTTATTCTGAGAGGCCCATTCCACCTCCTGGGAGGCGCTGGCCGGGGCTACGGTGGCCTTTAGCTGGGCGGTAAGGCCCTCGGCGACCTCCACGGTGGCGGGGGAAACCGTCACACTCTCTACGGTATCGTCGTGCCCGGGGTCAGGAGCGGCCTTCTTGCTGACGGTAACGTTGCAGGCGTCGCTCTTCGCTCCGGACATTGTAGTAACCATTATGATTGCCGAGCCTTCGCTCAGGGCTGTTACCTTACCTTCCTGGTCTACTGTGGCCACAGACGGCTGGGTGCTGCTCCAACTGAGACCGGGATTGGTGGCATTGGCAGGGGTGACTGTTGCCTCCAGGGTGGAGGAGTCACCAACATACAGTGAAAGCGTATGCCAGTTAAGCACGACGGCCTCCGGAAGTACTTCCTTCTTGCATCCTGCAAGCAGGCTTACTATAGCTAAAAATAAAACTATTCTTTTCATAATTAATATCCGTCGGAGACGTCCCATCTTTTGGACCGTCTCCTACACTTTATTTGAATACAGGCCGAATGGGGAAGCCGTAGTAGCGCCAATTCTGGCTGAGGCCGTGGTTGGTGGGCGTTATCATCCAGCTGTCGCCGGATTCGGTGTTTACGATAGAGGCGGTCCAATAATTACCGTAGTCCGCGTAATCCTTGTTGGTGTAGTAGTATATCTGGGTCTTGAAGCGGTGGCCGACGGCAGGGAGGAAGAAACTCTTGTCGTTGATCTTGCTCTTTATCCTGTAACCGGTGATGCCGTTCTCGTTGGTCCACTCCCAGAAGGTGTTGTTGGTGAGTTCTTCCCATTCCTCCGGGGTGGGAGTGCGCCACTTGCCGCCCCAGGCGGCGTGTGCGGCGTCGTCTTCCTTATCCAGGACCTTCTTGTTGTCGACCGTGCCGTAGGCGCTGTCGAGGACATATTTGAAGAATTTCTCGCCACTGTTGTCGCTCCATTTGTAGGAAGGCCAGTAGTAGCCTTCCTGCTTGCCGGGCTTGAGCGCCGGCTCGTTGGACAGGGTGTGGCCGACTTCGTAGTAGGTCTCTGTCTCGCCCCAGGCGAAGTAGTCGCCGGTCTCCTCAGGCTTTGCCGCACCCACGTTGCAGGTGGCCCACTTCAGACCGGATGGCAGGCCAAGGTCAACATACTGGTAACCGTTGTATTCGGGATTGGTTTTGACGCAGGCGGCAAGGGCGCAAATGGCTGCAAGGAAGGGAATTAATCGTTTCATAAGTGCAATTATAGCGATTATTTGTCAAATATCCATGTTGAACACCATGCCGATATGGTATGGCTTGCAGTCAGCGGGAGCGCCGAAATTCCAGTATGCGCTCACGCCGATACGCGTGACGAATGGCGCCCAGGCGAGGTTGCCGAGGACGACGCACAGGTCGGCGCCGACGCTTGCGAGGGCCCGGCTTGCGGGTAGTGAATAACCGGCGGACACCTTCGTAAAGTACGCTCCGTCTGCATGCAGGGTGCATTCGAAATTGCGCACGTATGCCACCGGGCTAAGGGCCGACCAGTCAACCGGCAGGAACGGGAAGGCGTAATCGAGCGTGGCCCGGCTCTGGAATCCGTAGCAGTTGACCTCCGACGCGAGCGAGCTGAACGTAGCCATTCCCCTCGGCAGGACGGAAACGAAACGGTCGTTGAAATAAGCCTTGCCGAGTGGCATCTGGGCCGTTGCGGTAAGCTTGACGCCGTGCGTACGCATTATGCCGGGAAGGTATCCGTAACCGAAGACGTATGCGTTGGGGGAGAAAATATCCGATGCTCCGATCCGTCCGCTCCATCCGGCTTCCAGGCCCGCTCCCAGGCGGGGGTAGATGGCCGACGGGGGCGTCGATCCTATCACGTAGCCGCGTATGGATGCGGAAATACGGTTCATCGGCGCAAGCCCACCGTGCGTTACCAGGCTGTTGGACACCGCCGCCTGGACTTGCGGAATGACACCCCTGTACCAGCCACCGGAGGAGAAACCGAAGGGAATGTACATCTTGACGTATGCGTCGAGGGATGGCACCCCGGCGACATCGCTGCGGGTAAATCCGAGCTGGCGGGAGAAGTTCGCATAGGACATCTGGAGGTAGTACAGCGACGCCGGATCGGTGTTCAGCGCCACTGAGGCCTCGATTTTGGGATACAGGCCGCTGTAGGTGAACTTGGACTCGACCTGATGGCTCCAGTTGCCCTTGTCGTCCCAGAAGGCACCGTAGGCGACGGTCCCGTAAAGGGTTTCGAGCTCATTCTGGAAGAACGCGGTGGCGCCAAGGCTTACCGACGAGAAGATATTCTCGAAGCTGAGTTCGCTGACGGCGTCGGGGCTGACGTATATCGGCGCCCAGGAGTGGAAGTTGAAGAGGTGCTTCAGGCGGCTGTACTTCTGAGGTTCCGGAATGACTATCACGCTGTCGCGGTCGATGGGCAGCGGGGCCTGGAGGTCGGCCGCCAGTTCATAACGGTGGGGAGTGCGGAAGTCTTCCCGTACCGGCTCCGGAAGCGAATCCAGCGGGGTGCGGTACAGGAACTTGCCCTTGTCCCCGGGGGTGGAATAATAAAGGCCGTCGCCGCAGAAAACGTGTTCGTGACTCCCTTGAGGCATATTCGTCAGACGGCTGGCGGCAGTGCCGTCGATGCGGTAGAGTTCGTTGACGCCGGAAATATCGGAGGAGAACAGGATGCTGCCGTCCAGTTCCTGGATATCCTTGATATTGGAGTTTCCGCAGGCGAGGCGGAGGCTGAAGCCGCCGGTGGCGTCGTATATGCCGCTTCCGGAGGGGCTTATCGCCGTTACGAATATACCCTCTCCCAGCCAGGCGGATTCAAGTATCTGGAGGCCGTCGGGGGCGTCGTAACGGGAAAGGACCTCTCCGGTCCGGGCGTCGATGACAATCAGCGCCGATCCACCTTCCGCCGGGTATTCGGTAACCGCCAGACGCAGGCCCTCCGGGGACACGGAAGGATTGTACCAGCGGGTGCGATGGGTGAGGCGGCGGTGCCTGCCGTCGGCTCCGCAGTACCATATTTCGGAATACGTTATCATCTCCCACCTGGGGTCGTTGATGATTTCGCTCCAATACAGGCGCCCGAGGGCCTCTGACGCCTGCAGGGGGCCGGTGCTGGAGGAGAACTGCGAAATGACTTCCGCGGTGCCGTCGGGGGCGATCCGGACAAGCTCCGACGAGCGCTCGAGGCCGCTGCGGACGGCATAAAGGGAGCCGTTGAGCTCACTGGGAGACGAATATTGGAGATACCTCCTTCCGGCAGGAGTAATCTGCTGCGAGGGCATGAACGGCGCACGCGCGCATTCGTCCCGGCGCCACCTTGTCTGGAGGGTGTCGGTTATCTCGGCGAACGCATCCTTGAACTTCTTGCCGCTGACCTCGCGCACCGTCCTGTCGTAATTGAACAGCGGCCAGGGCCATCCCTTCTTGCGGAAGAGGCGTTCGTAGTAACGTGCCGTGAAGTCCTGCGCGCCGTACACCGAACGCATGCCGGCGGCGCGGATGTATCCGACCGTATAATAATCGGGAGTATAATTCTTGATGGACCCGAAGCGCCACTGCCAGAAATTGCGGGTGTCGCCGGCAAGGAACGCTGCCCTCTGGTATTCCAGGAAGGATGCACTGCGGCCGCGGCCGGAGAGCGTAAGTTCCGTTTCCGCGGCAACGGCGTCGCCCTCGAAGAAGGACGGTCCGCAGTACAGCGAAGACAGCGCCCCGGAGAAGAGGTTGCCTACGATGTAATTGAACGGACGGTACGGGCGGGCGTTCACATACTGCATCTGCGCCACGTGACGCGACTCGTGGGTGACGAGATGTAGCGGCCAGTCGCTGGCGTCGTGGGGGTCGAAATCGGGAGTGGTGTACAGCGACATCCGCCGGGGCGCATCGGCCACCATACCGTTGGAATGGGATGTGTAAGGATGCAGGACGACCGGCAGCGGACGTTTGTATTCCTGATTGGGAATATAGCCGGCCGTGGCGCCTACGGGGCGTTTTACGCGCTCCAGGATGTCGGCGTAAACGCGGGCGAGGGAGTCGAGTCCCTCGGGATATACAACCCTGTAGTCGGGCGTGGTTATCTGCCTCCAGCGCAAGCCCGCCGGCTCACTGCCCTGGGTGTAGAACTGGGCGGTGGCCGGCAGGGTCAACAGAAGCAGCAGCACCGCTACAAGGCTGCGGCGCATATCTTAGGCGAGTTTGCGGGCGCCGTCGGATATGACGACGTCGTAAACCTTGAGGTCGATGCCGAACTGAGCCTTGTACTGCTCCTTTGCGGCGGCGATGAATGAGTCGTAGAGGCTGTCCTTCACGAGGTTGATGGTGCAGCCGCCGAAGCCGCCGCCCATTACGCGGGAGCCGGTGACCTCCATCTTGCGGGCCAGTTTGGCGAGGAAGTCCAGTTCGGGGCAGCTTACCTCGTACAGGCGGCTGAGGCCGAAGTGGGTCTGGTACATCATCTCGCCGACGGTCTCGTAGTCGCCTCTTTCGAGGGCGTCGCAGACGTCGAGGACCCTCTGGACTTCGCCGATGACGTATTCAGCGCGGATGAAGTCTTCTTCGCTGATCTTGTCGCGGACCTCATCGAGCCAAACGCGCTTGCAGTCGGAGAGGAAATCGACCTCGGGATGGTTCTCCTTGATGGCGGCGGCGGCGCGCTCGCAGGACTGGCGGCGGAAGTTGTAGGCGGAACTTGCGAGTTCGTGCTTGACGCAGGTGTCGAGCAGGACGAGCTTGTAACCCTCGGGGTTGAAGGGGAAATACTGGTGCTCGAGGGTCTTGCAGTTGAGGCGGATGAGCTGGCCCTTCTTGCCGAAGCAGGAGGCGAACTGGTCCATTATGCCGCACATGACGCCACAGTAATTGTGCTCCGTGCTCTGGCCGATGCGGGCGAGTTCGAAGAGGTCTATCCCGTTGTGGTTGAGGTCGTTGAGAGCATAGGCGAAGCAGCTCTCAAGGGCGGCGGAGGAACTGAGGCCTGCGCCAAGGGGGACATCTCCGGCAAAGACGGCGTCGAAGCCGGCAACCTGGCCGCCGCGCTTGATGGTCTCGCGGCAGACGCCGAAGATATAGCGGGCCCACTGCTCTGCGGGCTTGTCTTCCTCTTCGAGGCCGAAGATGGCGGAGGCGTCGTAGTCCAGGGAGTACAGGCGGACCTTGTCGGTGCCGTTGAGTTTGATTTCGGCAATGATGCCCTTGTCGATGGCTCCGGGGAACACGTAGCCGCCGTTGTAGTCGGTGTGCTCGCCGATAAGGTTGATACGGCCTGCGGACGCATAGAAAACGCCGCCCTCACCGTAGAGGGACACGAATTTGCTGTGGATTCTTTCTTTCATTGGTTACCAGTATTATACGTTGAATAAGAAATGCATTATGTCGCCGTCCTGTACGACGTAGTCCTTGCCTTCGACGCCCATCTTGCCGGCGGCGCGTACTGCGGCTTCAGTCTTGTACTGGACGAAGTCTTCGTATTTGATGACCTCGGCGCGGATGAAACCCTTCTCGAAGTCGGTGTGGATGACGCCGGCGGCCCTGGGGGCTTTGTCTCCGGCGTGGATGGTCCAGGCGCGGCACTCGTCGGCGCCGGCAGTGAAGAAGGTACGGAGGCCGAGAAGTTTGTAGGCCTCCTGGATGAGGCGGACGACGCCGGATTCTTCCAGGCCCATTTCCTCGAGGAACATCCGGCGGTCGTCGTAGTCTTCCATTTCGGCAATCTCGGACTCGGTGCGGGCGGAGATGATGAGGATGCCGGCGTTTTCGTCTTTAACCGCCTCCCTGACGGCGTCCACGTAGGCGTTGCCGCCGGCGGCGGAAGCATCGTCGACGTTGCAGACATACAGGACGGGCTTGTTGGTGAGGAGAAAGAGGTCGTGGGCAAGGGTGGCTTCTTCTTCGTTTACGAGCTCTACGCTGCGGCAGGAACGGCCCTCGCGGAGGGCGTCGCGGTAGCGGGTGAGCAGGGCGGCAAGCTTCTTGGACTCCTTGTCGCCTGCGGCCGCGGCCTTGACGCATTTGGCAAGGCGGGCCTCGACGGTCTCGAGGTCCTTGATCTGGAGCTCCAGGTCAACGACTTCCTTGTCGCGGACCGGGTCGACGGAGCCGTCGACGTGGACGACATTGCCGTCGTCGAAGCAGCGGAGGACGTGGAGTATGGCGTCGCATTCGCGGATGTTGGCGAGGAACTGGTTGCCCAGGCCCTCTCCCCTGCTCGCACCCTTGACGAGGCCTGCTATGTCGACTATATCGACCGTGGCGGGGATTGTGCGCTGGGGATGGCATATTTCGGTAAGCACCTCAAGGCGCCTGTCGGGGACGTTGGTGGAGCCGAGGTTGGGCTCGATGGTACAGAAGGGGAAGTTGGCACTCTGGGCCTTGCCGCTGCTTACGCAGTTGAACAGCGTGGACTTACCCACGTTCGGCAGACCGACTATTCCGCATTTGAGAGACATCTTGTATTTTTACTGGTCAATTCCTACAAATTTAATATTTTTTAGCATATTTGCCATATGAAAACGACTATGATTATACTTCTGTCCCTTTTGTTCCCTCCGCAGGATTCCCTGCTGGTCGTGAGTTGGAACGTCGAGAATTTCCTGGATTACCGCACAGACACCACCGGGCGCCATACGGCCGGGAGGTTTTATATCAAATGCAACTCCGTTTGCAAGACTCTGCTGCTTATCGCAGAGCAGGAAGGCCGGCTGCCCGACGCCGTCGCCCTGATGGAAATCGGCGACCGCTTCGTGCTGGAGCGGCTTGTGCATTCTACGCCGCTGCGCAAACTGGACTACCGCATCGTGCATTATGAGTCTCCGGACAGGCGGGGTATAGACTGCGCCCTGCTGTACAGGGCCGGGTCGCTGCGGCTGCAGCGCTCCCGGCCGGTGCACCTGGTGGATACCACCGGTTTGGTGATGCCCACCAGGGACATCCTGGTGGCCGAATTCGACAGTCTCTGCATCCTCGTCAACCATCACCCCTCCAAGGTCGGGGCGGACTCGGAGCGCCGCCGCGGCATCGCCATGGCCCGGATGAATGAACTGATGGATTCGCTGGCGGGAGCTTGGAGGGGGGTAGAGGGTTCTTGGCGCAAGTCCGAGGGTTCTTGGCGCGGGTCTGAGGGCTCTTGGCGCGGGTCCGATTTTGCCGCCGGGACTTGCGCCACGAAAGTGGATTCAACGCTGTATGATGGCGCAGGTATCCCTTCTTTTTTCGGACCTGCGCCATCAGGCGTGGAACGACCGGTACTTTCAGTCGGGGATTTCAACGACGACGTCTGGCAGGCAGGAGGACCGGGAACCATCAAGTACAACGGCTCCTGGGAAAAGATCGACGGCCACTTCGCCCGCGGCCTTGCGGTCCGCGAGAAGGTCTTCGCCTCTCCCCTTCTGAGCGAAGAAGACCGCACCTGGGGCGGCACCAAGCCCCGCCGCGCCTTCTCCGGCCCCCGCTGGCTCGGCGGCGTCTCCGACCATTACCCCATCATCCTCTGGATCCGCCGGGAATAGCTTGGGACTTCTAATCCTGTTTTCTCTTCACAGTTCCTGCTTACTCTTCACTTCTTTATTTGCTTTTACCATTCCTGCTTGCTCCTCACCATTCCTTCTTACTCCTCACCGTTCCTGCTTACTCCTCACCTCTCCCGCCCGCTCTTCACCATTCCTGTTTGCTCCTCGCCGCTCCTGCTTACTCCTCACCGCTCCTGCCTGCTCTTCAACATTCCTGTTTGCTCCCCTTGATGCTGAGTACGCTGTTTCGGGTCCACCCTCTCATCAGTTCGGCAAGATGTCCCGGTGGTCCAAAGGATGGACCATCAGGAAAGGTTTCCGCCCAAAAGCGGCACCGGTGGTCCAACGGATGGACCATCGGGAATGGTTTCCGCCCAAAAGTAGCACCGGTGGTCCAAAGGATGGACCATCGGGAATGGTTTCCGCACAAAAGCAGCACCGGTGGTCCAACGGATGGACCATCAGGAAAGGTTTCCGCCCAAAAGCGGCACCGGTGGTCCAACGGATGGACCATCGGGAATGGTTTCCGTCCAAAAGCGGCACCGGTGGTCCAAAGGATGGACCATCGGGCAAGGGATTCGACAGGGTGGGGCCGCTGGAGGCGCTTTTTGGGCCCACCCTCTCAACGGCACGGCAGCGGATCAGAAAAGAGGGGCCGTCCGCCAGAGGATTCGGAGGCCGCAGGCCGACGCAGGGGGTTTCGGGGGGTACGCCCCCCGTCCCCTGGGGGTGCAGGGGGATCAGAAAAGAGGGGCCTGCCGCCAGGCAGACCCCTCTTTCTTCTAGAAGTCGGCGACTTCTAGAAGAATCGTGCGCGGTTATCCTTGACGTCAGCCTTCTTCATCATTTCGGGCATGATCATCTGGGTGGAGTAGCGGACTTTCTGGGACTCGTTGTCGCGGATGTCTTCGGCGGTGACTGCTGAGCCGGTTTCGCGGCCGGTGACCTTGAAGACGAAGACGCTGGACTCGCCTGCTACGGGACCGCTGATCTCATTCTCGGGGGCTACGGATGCAGCACCGGTGAGAGCGGGCTCGATGTAGGAACGGGACATGGAAGAGAAGGAGACGTCC
>CACZEU010000043.1 GCA_902780175.1 uncultured Bacteroidia bacterium | reverse complement strand
TTTGAAATATCCTTTTCATAGGGATCAGTTCCCTGCCCAGTAGCCTATGCCGGAGACGTTGACAGGGCCGCTGCCTGCGGCATTGGTGGCTACGTTGTTTTCGGTAATGTTGATGCCCTGGATGTTGCCGCCGAACTTGCAGCCCGAAACGGTGGTTTCCACGATGGCGAGTCCGATTATGCCGCCGGGGTATTCGGGTTTCTCGGTGCTGACCTTGTCGGCCTTCAGGGTGCCATAGTAGGAGCAGCCTTCGATGCTCACAGTGCCTTCCCTGGCGATGCCGAGGATACCGCCCGCGCAGGCGTAATCGGCACTGCCGTACACCTTGGCAAGTATGTCGCAGGTGGCGGTGCATTCGATGATCTGTGCGTTGCCGGCAGATCCTGCGATGCCTCCGCGGTAAGCGCTCAGGTCATTGTTGCCGTTGCTCAGGCGTCCTGCGTTGTTGCATCCGGAAATCTTCGCATTGACGCAGAAGCCGACGATGCCGCCGGTGTATCCGCGGTATGCCATGACGTCCTTGGCGTTGGTGCAGGAGGTCATCGTAAGCGTGAAGGATTCGGCAGCCGTGCCGTAGTTGAACGCTCCGAGTATGCCGCCGGACACCAGGGGAGTGTACATTCCTTCCCAAACGCCGGTGACGCCGTTGTTGTTGTAAAGCTGGTTGGCGATGTTGCCCTGGTTGACGCAGCCCTGGAAGGTGACGTCGCCGCCGTGGGCGTATCCGGCGATACCGCCGCTGATCTCGTTGTAGCCGTTGGACTTGGCGCAGTAGGTGCCGCCCTCGTACTTTGCGACGTCTCCCTTGTTGGAGCAGTCCTTGAAGGTGGCGGGACCGTTGATGTAGCCGGCGATGCCTCCGAGCCACAGGCGCCGTATGTTGCAGGCGATGGAAGTGTCGAACTTGTTCTTGCTGCTTCCGGACGATACGATTCCGTCGAAGGTGAGCGAACCGGCGGGCTTGGCGGTGTCGCAGCCGCCCAGGATGCCGCCTATGCAGACGTTCCTTGCGGCCTGGATGGAGGCGGCGAGGTCGGTGTTGATGTTGGTCTGGGCCTCGAATCCCTTGAAGGAGACCTTGGCGCCGCCGGCAACGAGGCCTGCGAATCCGCCGGCATACACCACTGCGGATGCGGAGGAGTGCCAGGAATTGAGATTGATGTTGCCGAGCATGACGGACTTGTCGCCGGCGTAGTCAAAACTGCGGTCGCTCTCGATGCGTCCGTAGAGGCCGCCTACGACGGCAAAGTCTGCCGGGCCGCCAAGGTTGACGGTACCCATGAAGGAATTGCCGCTGACGGTCGCGCCGGACACCAGTGAGCCCTCGATGCCGCCGATGTACGCCTTGCCGATGCCGGAGGAGAAGTTGACCTGCCCGAGGACTTCCGACGTGGTGACGGTGCCCTGTGAGAGGCCTGCGATGCCGCCGACGTAGCAGATGCCGTCGGAAGCTGTGGGCGAGGAGACGGTCACCTTGCCGTTCATCCTGGCGCCGCGTATTACGGTGTTCTTGTCTGCAAATCCCACGATGCCGCCGATGTAGGCGGTGGTGAAATCATCCTCGCTGGGGCCGCCGAACTCGACGTCGCAGGCAAGGCCGCAACCCTCGAGCGTGCAGTCCTCGGCCTTTGAAACGATGCCGCCGAACCAGGCGCTCGTCTCATATCCGGCGTTGCAGAATATCGAAGAGCCCTTGCCAAGGGTGACGTTCTTTATAGTCGCGCCCTTGCAGAAGTTGAACAGTCCGGAAGCGGTGCCGCGGAGATTCTGGACGGAATGTCCGTCACCGTTGAATGAACCGGTGTAGGGCTTGTCTTCCGAGCCGATGCCGGTCCAGCCTTCGATTCCGTACATGTCGATGTCGCCCTTCATCATCACCACGCCGTCGGTCTCCCAGTCGGTGGTGGGTGCTCCGGAAGCGACCGCCGCGGCGAACGCCATCAGGCCCTTGGGCGTGACGAGGCCGTGTGCTGGCAGGAAATCCTGTACGATCTTAGGCAGGAAGACCTGCGTGGCGGAACTGTTGGCGAGGAGCATGGAAACCTCGGTCTCGCGGGTCTCGGAGCAGTCGTTGAAGTTCTCGGAAAGGGTGATGGTAATAACGGAAAGGTCCTCTCCGGAGTCGGCTATACCGTACGTGGCATAGGCGGGGAGGGAGAGGTCGGATACCATGAAGCGGGGTACGGTAATCTTGATTGACGACTCGGTGCCGGCAAGCTTTATCCTGTTCTCGGAGTCGTATTGGTATTCGTTGCCGAACTGGAAGACGCTCAGGTTGTCGCTGTCCTGTCCGCTCGTGAGACGGATGCGCCCGAAGCGGGACGCTCCGCCGTTGGATGCGACGGATATCGTCAGCGGAGTGGACTCGAGGCCGTTTTCCGTCCTGGTCTCACCGCGGGTGACGCTGAGCCAGTCCTCGGCGTTGAAACTCCAGGATGCGCCGGGCTTGGTGGTGATCTTGCACTCGTAACTCATTCCGGCGGGCGAACTGACCATGTATGGCTGGCTGACGATGAATGCGGCAGCCCTCTGGTCGGCCTTGATCTTGAATCCGCGGTATTCGCCGGCCACGAAGGTGAGCGTGGCGGTGGGACGGTCTTCAAAACTCTCGTTGGCCGCAACCTTGAGGGTAATGGTGCCGGGGCCCCTGTTGCCGTCGGACACCACCGTGCACCAGTCCTTGTCGGACTCCAGCGTCCAGCGGAGGTTATCGTCGTTGACGGCGACATCGATGGGGTAACTGGCAGGGCTGTTGCCGAATGAGAGCGACTGCACCGCACTGCCGTTGAATGAATAGCTGACGTCGATGGACGTTATGGGACGCGAGGCGAGGATTTCCTCGTCGCTGATCTTTTCGGGTTCGCAAGCGGCAAAGGCTGCCGGAATTATGCAAAGAAGCAATAAACTGATATATCGTTTCATAACTCTCGGATTTTATTGTCTGCCCAAAAGTCTGATTGCCTTGCTCTCCCGGGTGTCGGCCCACCATACATCCGTCTGGATGTTGTTGGTGCCGCCGAGCCAGCGGTCGAGAACTTCCTGATAGAGGGCGGCGTTGCGGTAAGGCTCGTCTGAAGGATAGCGCAGGCGGGTGGGGAGTATCTGGTCGTTTCCGGCCGCGGGACCGTTGGTCTTGAAGATCGGATATCCGGTACGGCGGTAGTCGCACCAGGACTCGATTCCGATGAAGAAACTGGAAAGCCATTTCTGGGTGAGGATGGCCTCCAGGGCGTTGTCGGAGTTGAGGGTGCTGCCGCTGTAGAGCTCGCCGTTGGTTACGTGGTTGACGTACTCGACGACCTCCATGGATTCTTCGTTCACATAGGGATTCCATTCGAGGATGCTTTCCACGACGCCCTTGCGGAGGAGTTCCATGTAGGCGCCGATGCCTGCGGCCGCGTTTACCCAGCCACGCACTCCGGCTTCAGCGAAGATGAAGTAGAGTTCGGAGTAGTTCATCAGCGGGTAGTAAGGGGCGTTCTGCAGGTCGTAGACCTTCTGGGTGATGGCGGAGGGATAATCCTTGCCGTAGACCATTCGTCCGATGAGGGAGTTGCCGGCGGCTGATTTGTGCTCGTCGGAGTTGATGAACTTCGTCACGGCGGAGCCTATCATCTGGTTGGGCATACCGTTGGTCTTGCGCCACCAGCAGTCGTAACGGGGGTCTTCCCTGTGGCCGCCGGATGTGCTCGGAAGGTATTTGTAATAGACCTGGCCGTCGGAATCGGTCTGCTCGGTGCAGTCGAGCATCCTGCGGGTAAGCACGTCGCAGACGGCCACCATGTTCCAGTTTCCGGAAGTCAGGGTGAAGAACGGGGAATGCTCGGTTTCGTTCTGGTCGCTGAACGGAATGAGGGGACGGTCGTCGCGGCTGCGCATCACGGGATACTCGCCGCCGCCGGTCTGGAAGCACTCATAGAGTTCGGAGAGTTTGTTCTTGATGGTGACCGAACCCCAGGTTTCGTCCAGCTGGAGGGCGCCGCCGTCATCTTCGATGACCTTCATTCCGATGCGCATCAGCACGCGTGCATAAAGCGAGTTGCCGAAGCGGCGCCATTTGTCGAGGTCGCCGTTGAAGGTCTTGTCGCAGACTGCGGAGAAATGCTTCACCTCGCTCTGGGCGAGCAGCTGGTTGGCTTCCTCGAGCATGCAGATGACGCTGCGGTAGATGTCTTTCTGGCTGTCGTAGGCGGTGGTGTACTTTTCGCCCGTCTCGGACAGGGTGAGAAGGCCGGCCTCGGTGAAGGGAACGTCGCCGTAGGTGTCGGTGATCTGGGTGATGAGGAAGGAACGCAGGATGAGGGCGACTGCCTGCATGGGCCCGTTTTCTTCCTTCAGCGCCTTGTCGTACATCATCATTGCGTTGCCGTACTGCAGGTAGAGGGTGGTCCAGGCGTCGTCGGAGGTGCCTTCAGGGATGTTGTAGTTGCCGATGACGCGGGAACTGACCTCGGAATTGGTCTGCACGCCGTACTGCGACAGGAACACCGTCGTACCCCGGAATATGCTGACGAGGCTGTACTGGGTCTTGAACATTATGGGATGCACGAAGGCCTCGGCCGGAGCGTCGTAAAGGGCGTAGGGATTCTTGCTCATCTCGTCGAACTTGGAACAGGACGCGAGTGTGAGGGCAAGGATTATTGCTGTTGTGATTCTTGTTTTCATTGCAGTGTCCTCCATTAGAATACAAGACTGAGTGTTGCACCGAACTGGGCTGCGGAAGGCATCTGGAGAATGTCGAAGCCGGGGATGACGGCGCTTCCGCGCATCGTTACGACCTCGGGATCCCATCCGGGGAAGTCGGACCAGCACCAGAGATTGTTGCCGTAGACGGAGAAGCTTGCGCTGCTGATGAACTTGGTCTTGGCGAGCAGCTTCTTGGGGAGGGAGTACTCAAGACGGACTTCCCTGAGCTTGAGGAACTGCGTGCTCACGAAGTTGGCCTCGGCGTTGGTCTGTTCGTACTTGTTGTGGTAGTAGGTTGCTATGCCGGCAGGGTCGATGGGGTCGGTGTTGATGACGTAGTTGCCGTCAGGAGTTTCGCGTACGCCGAGGGGAACCAGTCCGCCCTCGCGGCCCTCGAGCGTGGCCGTACCCTTGCCGCGGTAGTTGAGCACCCAGTTGGTGTAGGAGTAGACATGGCCGCCCACCTGGCCGTCGAAACTGACGTGCATGCTGAGGTCCTTCCATTTGAAGGATGTGTTGAATCCGCCCTTCCAGAGAGGGGCGCATTCGCCGAGGTACTGGAGCTCGGTGTTTGTCTGCGGCAGGTTCTGGTTGTCCAGGACAAGCAGGCCGGAGACGTCCACCATGTTGCCGTTGGAGTCGATGGCGGTGGAGCCCTGCGGGGCGCGGACGTAGCCCTTGCCGTACATCGAGGTGAGGCTTCCGCCCTCGTAGGCGATCATGTAGGCGTGGGTGCTGTAGGATGCGATGATCCACTGGTCGATGCCCTCGCCCAGGGAAACCACGGTGTTGCGGTTCATGGTGAAGTTGCCGCCTATCTTCCACTGGACGTCACGGCTCTTGATTACCGTGGCGCTGGTGCTGAGTTCTATACCGCGGTTGCGGATGGAACCGGCGTTGAGGTACATGAAATTGACGCCGTTGGCGTAGGAGACGGGCATCTGGGAGATGAGGTCCCTGGTGACGGAGTCGTAATAAGCGGCGTCGAAGGAGAATCGGTTCTTGAACATGCGGAGCTCAAGTCCGACCTCCCAGGAACTGACGATTTCCGGACGGAGGTTGGGGTTGGCCCTGCTCGTGGGAATCTGCACGGTGCCGGGGAATCCGGTGTTCTGCAGGTAGTCCACCACGCGGTAAGGTGCGGTATCGTTACCTACCTGTGCCCAGGATGCGCGCAGTTTCATGAGGTTGATGAGGCCATTGGTGCGGCCGAATTCGAACAGGTCGTTGAGCGCTACGCTCCCGGAGACGGAAGGGTAGAAGAACGAACGGTTGCCTGCAGGAAGGGTGCTGGACCAGTCGTTGCGTCCGGTGACGTCCAGGAAGATGGCCTTCTTCCAGGAGAGGGACACAAGTCCGTACAGGGAGTTGGTCTGGCGGCTGTAGGAATTGTTGCCGATCTTGGGCTCGTAGGAGGTGTTGATGAGTGAATAGACTCCGGGGATTTTGAGCGTGCCGGCTGTCTGGGAATGGTTGGAATAACCGCGCCACAGGATGCTGCCGCCGAAGTTGGAACTGATGTCGAAATCGGACCCGAAGGTGGTCTCGTACTTGAGGAGGAAGTCTCCGGAGAACTGCTTGGAGTCGATGTCCTGCTCGCGGTACCAGCCCTGGGGCTTGGCCTGTGTGGATGTGGCCTGGCGCTGTGTACGGAAGTCGGAAATCACGTCGAGGCCGCCGCGGACCATCAGCGAGAGGCCCTTGACGATGTCGGCCGTAAGGGAGACGTTGCCGTAGATACGGTCGCGGTTCTGGTTGTTGATGCACTGGTTGGCAAGGAAGTAGGCGTTGTTCTTGCCTCCGGAGAGGGCGGCTTCCTGCTGGTATGCAGAAGGGTCTTTCCAGTAATTCTTCACCCAGTCCATGTCGATGTTGGGGGCATAGCACCAGAGGCTGTACATGATGGACGTGGAGCCGTAGCCGGAAGACGTGGGTATGTTGTCTTTCTGGGTGTGCTTGTAGTTGACGGACGTGTCCATCTTGAGCCACTTGGCCAGTTTGCTGCCGGTCCTGACGGACAGGAAGTTGGTGGAAGTGGGAGAGTTGGGGACTATGCCGGAGGCGCTGGTGTTTGTGTACGACACGCGG
The DNA here is from genome assembly GCA_902780175.1 of uncultured Bacteroidia bacterium. Classification (GTDB taxonomy): domain Bacteria; phylum Bacteroidota; class Bacteroidia; order Bacteroidales; family UBA932; genus Cryptobacteroides. The sequence continues at coordinate 8,749 of CACZEU010000043.1, read as the reverse complement.
ACGTTGTTCTCCTTGCCTATCTTTCCGGACATCACGATGGAGTTGGAGAAGGTGAGGCCGGTCTCGAAGTAGTCCTTGAACCAGTCGCCGTAGCTGATGAACGGGGTGGCGTCGCGGGTGAAGTCGCCGAACTCATTGATGTGGCCGCCGATGCCCTTGTCCACGTTGTAGTACTGGTAGTACGGGGTGCCGTCCATCTTGGGGCCCCAGGATTCCATGGCCACGGTGGTGGACAGGTCCGGGCGCGGGTTGATGCCCGCCACGTCGTCGCCTTCGCCGGATACCAGGTAGTAGTAGTAATCGAGTCCGGCGGTACCCTGGCCGTAGGTGTACTGGAGGTCGGGGGAACTGAGGACCCTGTCGGCGGCGAAACTGGACTTGACGCTCACGCTGAAGACGGCATCCTGGCTTTCGGCAGATTTGGTGGTGATGATGATGGCGCCGTTGGCGGCCTGCGATCCGTAGAGTGCGGTTGCGGCGGCGCCCTTGAGGACCGTCACGCTCTCGATGTTCTCGGGGTCGATGTCGGCGATACCGTTGCCGTAGTCGATGGCGTAGATGCTGCCCTCGCCGCCGGCGTCGGACGTGGTGGAGTTGTTGTACATGGGAACGCCGTCGACGACGAAGAGGGCGGTGTTGTTCTCGAGGTCGGCGGAGGATTCGCCTCGGACAGTCACTCGCATCGAGCCCTCGGGACCGCCGCTGCGGTCGATGTTGAGGCCTGCGACCTGGCCGGACATACCGTTGAGCCAGTTGCCGGTGGTGCCGGAGTTGGCGAATTTCTCGCTTTCGACCTTCTGGGCGGAATAGCCGATCGCCTTCTCATCCCTCTTGATACCGAGGGCGGTGACGACGGCCGTTTCCAGGACCTGTGCCTCATCCTTGAGCACTACACGCTTCATCTGGGCGGACGATGCCTTGATGACGAGGGTCTCGAATCCGAGGCAGGCGAAACTGATGTCTTCGTCTGGTTTGGCTGTAATGGAGAAGGCTCCGTCCATGTCGGTGATGGAGCCGCCCGATACGGCGCCGGAAGCGAATACCGCGACGCCCGGGATAGGGTCGCCGTTGGCATCCACTACCACGCCGGTCCAAGTCTTTGCCTGCTGGGCCGACACAAGCGCCGGCAGCAGGAGAATGGACATCAACGTTAGCAATAAACGTTTCATTGGCATTTGTTATTGGTTATTATTCGATTGCTTTTACCAGCTTACTCTTCTGGAATATGTATTGCCGAAGCGGTCGGTGACTGAGACCGTGCCGCTGGCGGGGGAGGCTGTGGCCGGGGCCCGGAAGATTGTGGTGATGTAGCCGTCGGCGTCGTAAACTTCTTTGGTCCTGTAGCCGGAGAGACCTTTGAGGCTGGCGCCGGATTTGTCGGCGTAGGTCTTGTACCAGGTGCGGAACTCGGTATCGGCTGCATCGTAGATCTTGTCTTTGACGGGATCGGAAGATTCTGAAACAGTCTTCTGGGTGTCCGGAGTGACAAGTCTGGTCATAGTGACGGGAGATCCGCCGTCGGGGGTCCAGACGGGGAGTTCCCAGTTCTCGTCCCACAGGAATACGTTGGCATAGACGTATTCGTCGCCGTAAGCGCCGCGGGGGTAGGCGTGCAGCTGGTAATCTTCTGTGAGGGCTCCGCTGCCGTCCTTCATGACGGCTGCACCGCCGCTGTAATTCCAGTCGCGCCAGTCGTAGGCAGGGGCGCCTGCAGAGCAATATCCTGTGCTAGCACCCTGGAAAGAGCCTCTCTGGCGTGTAACGGGGTGAAATGTCCAGCTTATGTTGTCGTGGTTCACCTCCACTACGGTGAAGCCGCGGGGAGTGCCGGCGGCAAGGTATTCGTTGGTCCAGAGTTCACCGGTGGAACGTGCCAGGGTGTGAACCTGAATATTCTTATGACGATGACCGGACGGATAGATGTAGTTGAGTCCTACATGGGTGTGACCGGCCCAGGCGTGGACCTCGGCGTATTTGTCGAACAGGTCGCCGTAGCCGTAGGAGCCGTCAACGGAACTGCGTGTGCCGGCGTGATATGCGGAATTGGTGCGTTCGCTGCCCTTAAGCAGCTTGAACATCGGTGAGTGTGCGCAAACCATAATCCTGGTCGTCGTTGGAATGAAGGACATGTCGGCCTGGAGCCACGCCCAGACACTGTCGGTAAGGCCCTGGTCATAGGCAGTAAGACTGCCTTCGCCGTTATCTTTCATAATGAGGTTGTCCAGCATCACATAATGGATGCCGCCGAGGTTGAAGGAATAGTTGCGGGGGCCGTAATGCGACTCGAAGGGGGCGGCGGCGCTGTCGTCGTCGGAAGCGGCCGGGTCGTTGTCGTGGTTGCCGATGATATTGTAGGTCGGGTAGCCCAGACGCGCAAGACCGGCGTCGTAATCGTCAAACAGGTCCATATTCTCGTGGACGATATCGCCCAGGCAGATGCCGTAGACCTGGTTGTCGGTGATGCCTGCGGCGACATCGGCGAGTTCGTCATACAAGTCTTCGCATACTTCCAGAGACTTGTAGGCAATCTTGTCCAGGCCCCAGTTGTTGGCGCGGGGCTGTGGGTCGGCTGTAATCAGCAGCGTGTAGCGGTCGGGGTTGGCGACGGACGTCAGGACATAGTCGCCGAAGTCGTATACGCCGTTTTGCGGGGTTATGCCGGCCTTGGCCTTGTAGAATATGGGCTTCCCGTCAGTTACCTGCGGCATATAGCCCGAAGGAGTGCTGACGAAGACGAATTTGACGTCGATGGCGCTTTCGATGTAGAATGTGCCGTCGGACATGGTCCTGACGCACTTGAGGCCGTCGGAGACCACAACGTTCTCCAGAGGGTTGCCTGAGTTGTCAACCACGCGACCGGTGACGTTGATGCCGTCGGGTACGACCACTTCTTCTTCGATGTTGGGTATGCCGAGCTCAGTGGTGGTGCCTGAAGGGACGAAGCTGAACGCCGGGAATACGGTAAGTTTGCCGGGATCGAGAGTGATGGCGGAGCTTCTGGACTTGGTCATGGTGCGGGAGTACTGGTCGATCAGCTCCACGGTGAAGCCGGAGGCGTATTTCCTGGCGGGAACGACCAGTACGATGTCCAGGGAGGCGGACTCGTCAAGAGGCTCGCCGACGTTGAGCGTGAGGGATTGTCCTTCGCTGCCCGTGGCTGCTCCGGTGATGGACGGAACGGTATAGTCGATGGTGAAATCTCCGCATACCTGCTCGCCGGCCTTTCCCTTGAAGATGATTTTGGAAAGGTTGCTTGCGCTGACTCCGGAGTCCTTTTTGACGGATACCTTGACCATCGCACAGAGGTGGCTGACCGATACCGTGCTGCCGTCAGCAGTGTAACCGGCCAGGGGCTCGGCGCCGGCGGCAAAGGATCCTGCGGCATAAGTCTGTTCTGCTGGCAGCGTGATGGTGCTTGCATCTTTCCAGAAACCGGCGGGATAGAGTATGCTGTAAGGGGGATTGAGCACGCCGGGGAAGGTGAAGTTGGCGCTGGTGGTGCCCTGGCCGATGCCGGTCAGCGGGTTGGATGCCGTGCCGTTGAGGGACAGGCAGTCGCCGTCGGACCAATAGACCTGATGCTCGCCGGACGGGTTGGCGTCCGGGGCCATGTAAGTTTTGGTGGCGTCGGGGGAAATCTCTACGGACAGGACTGTCGTGCCGGAGTTCTCCGGACCTTCGACCGTACAGGCCGCGGCCAGGATCAACAGCGGGATGATGGCGGACTTTTTCATTATCGTTGCTTGTCTATGGATTCGAATGTTTCGAGCAGGACCCTCTCCATGACCTTGTAACCCTCTGTGTTGGGGTGGACGGCGTCGGTTTCGTACCGGGGGTCCATCGCTCCGTCTGGCGTGCGCATTGCGGAGTTGTAATCTGCCACTGGGATGCCGTGTTCCGAGGCGTATGCCGTGATGAGTCCGTTCAGCCGGGCAATCTGCGGACGGGGGTCGCCTACCCTTTTGCGCCAGCCGATTTCGCGTGCCGGGCAGAGGGTGCACATGATGGGCTTGATGCCGTTGGCCTGTGCCAGCTGCACCAAAGAGACGAGGTTGCCGAAGGTGTGTTCGACGTCGATGTAGCCGTTGTTGCGGCCGATGTCGTTGATGCCGGCAAGGATGACTACGTATTCGGGTGCGAGGTCGATGACGTCGGGGCGGAAGCGGGACAGCATCTGCATGGTGGTCTGCCCGCCGATGCCGCGGCCGGCGAAATTGTGCTCGTCGAGCCACTGCTTGTCGTATCGTACCCAGTTGCGGGTGATGGAGTCTCCGAAGAGAACGGCCTTGGGTCTGGCCGTGACCTCGGAGTTCTGCTTCTCGTAGTAGCTGAAGCGGGGCCAGTCCTTGTCGGTGGCTTCCCACGGCTCGGGCTGCTTCCGCAGGATTGCCGCCCATCCGCCGCCCGGAGCCATGTGCAGGCTGACCTTGCCGTCTTCGGGGAAGCTGCTCCACTGGTGCCTGTAGTCGCGGGCCGCGCGGTGGGCGTTGGCGCCGTCGCTGAAGGTCTCCACGATGTAGGCGCCGCCGGTGAAGGACAGGTCGAGGGTGAGGTCGCGGGCATTCCAGTCGGTGATGGCGCCGACGTACCAGGTGTCGCCTTTGCGGCGGGCGATAGCCGCGTATTCTCCGGCCTTGCCGTCAAGGGCGACGGTTTCGTCCCATACGGTGGGTACGCCGGTGATGAATTTGAGGCACTCGGACTCGGCCTTGTAGTTGGACGGGGAGTCGCACAGCATGGTGAGGGGGGCGTCGAAGATGACGTATTCGGCCAGCTGGCGGCAGCGGGTGCCCTGGGACATGGCCTCGGAACTCACGTAGCGGAAGTTGCCTTTGGTGGCGTTGCGCATCGCGCCCTGGGTGTAGTCGGCGGGGCCTGCGACCATGCGTACGAAGGGGATGGCGGCCTCGTAGGAGACGAGGTCGATGTCGTATTTCTTGCGGCCTTTCACATTCTCCAGGCCATAGACGCCCTCGAAGTTGATTACGTTGGGCCAGGTGCGCTGCAGGCCGGCGGGCTTGAATGCGCCGTGGAAGTCAACCATGAGGTGATAGCGGGCGGCGGTCTCTGCGGCGCGGCGGTAGAAGTCGACCATCGGCTGGTCGTCGCGGTCCATGAAATCAACCTTGAAACCCTTGACGCCCATCGCCGAATACTCACGGCAGGCGCGTTCCATGTCTTTCTCGAATGCCCAGTAGCCGGCCCAGAGGATGAGGCCGACGCCTTTTTTCTTTGCGTACTTGCAGAGTTTGTGCAGGTCTATCTCCGGGACTACCTGGAAGAGGTCGGCGGCCTTGTTGACAGCCCAGCCCTCGTCGAGTATGACGTATTCTATGCCGCTCGCGGCGGCGAAATCGATGTAGTACTTGTAGGTGGCGTCGTTGACCCCGGCCTCGAAATCGACGCCGTAGATGTTCCAGGCGTTCCACCAGTCCCAGGCGACCTTGCCGGGCTTGACCCAGCTGAAGTCGATGTCCCCTGCGGGCCCGGAGCCAAGCAGCCACGGCAGGTCGCATGCGAGGAGGTCCTTGTCTTCCCTGGAAACTATCACGATGCGCCAGGGAAACGCTTCCTGCGCGGAGGCCTCTGCGATGAAATCCTCGCGTGATGTTACGAGGCCCTGCAGCATGTTGTGCCCGCCCTGGACGATATCTTTGGGGTATGGGGCGAAGACGGCCTCGAGCGTGCCGTCGCCGTCGTCGTTGGACAGGTACATGCCGGGATAGTGCAGAAGGTCGCTTTCGGTGATGCAGACCTTCATGCCTGCGGGCGCCTCTGCGGTGATGGGGAGGAAGGCGATGCGGCCCATCTGCCAGCCGCTGAGCGGCGACTGCGTGTAGGTGGATTCGAAGGAGGTGGAGAACTGGCACTCGAAGGTGTCGTCACGCTTGCGGGCGTAGGGGATGAAGGCGTTTGCATCCGGGGAGAGGGCGAACTGCGCCTGCTCACCGACGACCCTGAAGGGGGCTTTGCGGTCCGCGATGAAGCGGTAGGCGGCGCCGTCGTCGTAGGCACGGAAAACTATCGAGTAGCCTTTGCAGCGGAGCGTGAGTTCGTTATAGGCCTCTTTTACTACGGCCTGGCGGTAGATGACCGGGGTGACGGTGCCGTTGACGCTGCGCCTTGCGGCCCTGGTGACTTTCATGTCGCGGCCGAAGACAGTGCCGTCGTCCAGAGTCAATGAGATGGCGGAGGGACTGAGGACGGTTGTACCCTGGACGGAGACGGACCAGCAGGCCTGCCGGCCGGCGGAAATGTCGACCGTGAGGGCCCCGGAGGGGGATTGGAGTTTGTATGACTTTTCTGCTGCGGGGAGGCTGAAAGCCGCTGCTGCAGCGAGGATTAGTGTTATAATACAGTGCCTGATGGTCATAAGTAAGCCTTTAACCTCCAAAATTACGAAAAATCCTATTCTATCCAAAGGATAGAAAAACTTTCCGTTTTGGGGTATTTCGCTTACTGTCTGAAGCGGTATTCTTCCGACGGTCGCGCAGGCGTTTATTCGCTGGCCGGCGCCGGTTTGATAACGGGAAATACGGTAAGGCGCAGGGTGGTCTGCCCGTAGGGAACGAGTTCGATAAGTTCTTCCGGCCCGACGGGCTCCGGATTGTCGGGGAGGTCGGGGGTAAGCAACTGTCCTTCAGGACCTTTGTCCCAGTCCCATTTGATCTGGCGGGCGGGAATCTTCAGGCGCTGTCCGTCGGTTCCGGGGATGGCTTCGGGAACGGCATCGGCCGTAACGGCGTAGTTCCAGGGTCCGCAGGGGCGGATGTCCCAGCAGGGGAAGGCGTTGTCGTCGGCCGGATACTTTCCGTTCATATTCCCGTAACGGACTGTGTCTTTGAGATATGTGGCGGGAATGGAGTAACAGTAGACCAGGGGGCCCCTTTCGAAGTATGCTCCGCCGCCATAAGCGGTACGCCGCTCCACCTGCATGGGAAGGGTAAGGACGACCTTGTCACCGTCTGCCCATCGGCGGTCGAGCGTGATGAAGGTGCCCGTTGCCGGCGGCTGGCCGGCGGGCTTTCCGTTGACGGTCAGGCTTGCGCCGTCGCACCATCCGGGGATGCGGAGGGTAAGTTTGGCTTTACGCTTGCAGCCCTTCGTTCTGGCTGTTATCGTAACCGTTTGGCCGTAAGGGTATTCCGTCTGTTCTTCAAATGTCAGGGTGTCGGAGTATCTGAAGGTGGACGGGCCGTAGAGGGCGGCTATGGCTTCGCCGTCTGAGCGGAGCCACATGCGGGCGGCGTAATTGGGGTAGAGACGGTGTATGTTGCCGGCGCAGCATTCCGTCTGGTGGGTGGGCCTGTAGGCCATCCAGGTGGAGCAGTAATTGTCTTTGTTGTGGTTGGACGTGCCGGTGGCAATGAATTGGTTTACAGAGGAATAGTATTGCAGGGCCTTGAAGTCTTCCGTTACGCTGCCGGCTCCGGCGTTGAAGACGATTTTTTCCAGGAGGTCGGCATAGCGGGGGTCTTTAAGAATCTCCAGATAACAGCCGAGGGTCCAGCTCATGTCGACGGCGTTGCAGGTCTCGTGGCTGTGGCGTATTTCCCGGCCCTGGAGCCATTCGGCGCTGGTGAACAGGCCGTCGGGCAGGCCGTTTTCGTCGTACAGTCTTTTGAGGGAACTCTCTCCGAGTTCGCGGTACCAGGGGTCGCCGGTGGCGGCGTATAGCAGGATGGGGAGTTTGAGTATTTCGCTCATGGTTACGCCGTGCATCCTGTAGGGCTCGGGACCGGTGAGGAATTCCGGCGTTACGTGGTCGTCGCGGGTGGTTTTTACACCCTTTGTCAGCTCGGTGCGGAAGCGGAAGGCGGAGTCGGCCCTGGCTATCAGGGCTTTGTCGCCAGTCTTTTGCGCCGTCCAGAGCATGCCTTCAATGGAGATTATGTCGCGCCTGCGGACAAGCTGGCTGAGCGGGATGGAGTGGTAGTGGTCGGAGAGGACTTTCAGGGTTTGTTTGTCGGGGTGTGTGTCGTATTCAGCTTTTATTGCACGGAAGAAGACGGCGAATGGCCAGGTGTAGTCGGTAAGGGGGGTGCCAAGACGGCCGCTTTCCTGGGGATGGGAGAGTGTGTAGGCTATGCCGGCTTCGCCTTTCTCTATGAGTTGAGGATCGTCGATGAGGTATCCCAGACGCAGTAGGCCGTCGGTGTAGTATGCGGTCTGTTCATATCGCCACCAGTCCCTTCCGTGGGTGCCCATACGGGGAATCTCGCCAGCCCAGAGGCAGGTGTTGTATGGGTACGAAAGTGCCTCGGGATGGCCTGTGAGGCCACTTTTCTGGGTTTCGAGTTTTTGCAACAGCCAGCCCTGGGGTTGGATGTCTTTGAGGCTGGCCTCCTGCCATGGCTGCGCCTGGAGGATGAGGCACACGAGCGCCAGGGCGATGGTGACTGTCAGGTGTTTCATAGTTGCAAAGATAATTGTTTTCTTTGCTTCTTCTCAACGTTTTCGGGAATGGTTTCGGCGGCGTTTTGCTCGATTTGATGCCGCGAAGACGACGTGAGCACCCTCACATCGTCCTCGCGAACTGTTTCTCCGCCGTTTCGCACTTTTTGATGCAACGAAGACGACGTGAGCACCTCCACATCGTCTTTGCGAACGGTTTCTCCGCCGTTTCGCACCTTTTGATGCCGCGAAGACGACGTGAGCACCCTCACATCGTCCTCGCGATTAACGCGCTCCCAGCGGAGTGCCCCTCGAAAGTCTGTTCGTAAGGGCCAATGCCTTCCGAGGGGCACTC
>CACZEU010000042.1 GCA_902780175.1 uncultured Bacteroidia bacterium | reverse complement strand
TGATGAATCCCGGCGATCTCGTCTTCACGATCCGCAACGTCGAGCGGCGTCGCGAGTACATGAACGCGTTCCGCGCGAAGGCCAATGCGTTCCAGATCTCGCAGACCGCGCTCTTCGCCTGCGACGCCGAGGGGAACATTCGCGAGTGCAACGACACGTTCCTCATGATGTTCGGCCTGAAGGACCTCGAGGCGGCGCGGCGTCACGTCTTCGCCGATTTCATGGAAGACGATCCGCTGCCGGCGAACTTCCGCAAGGCGCTCGCCGGGGAGACCACGGTGACCGGCATCGTGGCGGAGGGCGACGGGGAGGACCAGGAGGAGCTCGAGATCATCCTCGCGCCGAACACCCACGGGCGCAAGGTGAACGGCGTCGTCGGCAGCGTGCTGAAGATCTGAGATGCGCCGCGCCCCTCAGCACGCGGCGGGCGTCAGCTCGCTGACGGTCGGTAAGGCCGATCCGAAGATTCTGCAGGATTTCCTCGCGGGGCGCTTCGCGCTGTCGCGTCGCACGGCGAAGGCGATGATCGACGGGCGCAGCGTGTGGGTGAATCGCCGGTGCGTGTGGATCGCGCGTTTCGCGCTGAAGACGGGCGACACGGTCGAGCTGCCGACCGGCGTCGTGAAGGGCGCCCGGCGACAGTCGGCCGAACGTCCCGCCGACGGATCGACGAGCCAGCGGGGCGCGCCGGTCGCCGTCGCGCGCCGGCACATCCGCGTGCTCTGGCAGAACGAGGCCTATCTCGTCTCCATCAAGGAAGGTTCCGCACCGCTCCTTGCCTGCGCAGAGCGTGACGTGGTCGTAGCGGCATCCGAGACTGAGGCGTCCTTCGACATCGAGGCCAAGAACATCTCCGGCGGCTGGACCGTCACCACCGACGCCGGCTGGATCACCGACTACACCAAGTCCGGCACCGAGAGCGGCAAGATTGCCGTCAAGTTCGACGCCAACACCGGCGCCGAGCGTACCGCAACCTTCACCGTTTCCGCCGCGGGCGTAAATGACCTCACCCTCACCCTCAAGCAGGGCGCATACACCGAAGTCGGTACCCTCGAAAAGCCCTACACCGTAGCCGAAATCATCGCCGCCCTCAAGGAAGGCGAAGTCCCCGGCAACGTGTACATCAAGGGTATCATCTCCAACACCACAAAGTACAATTACGGTCCCACCTACAATACGGCATCCTTCTGGATTTCCGACGACGGTGTCTACAACGACAACCTCGACAAGGACTTCGAGGCATATAGCACCTATTGGCTGGGTGGCACTCTCGAGCAGCCCACCGCGGCAGCCGACATCAAGGCCAACTTCATGGTAGGTGACGAAGTCGTCCTGTACGGTGCCGTTACCGCCTTCACCAAAGACGGCAAGACCACCTACGAAACCGCATCCAAGAAGGCCAAGATCTACAGCCTCAACTGGGCACAGAGCGACGAGAACGGCGTCGGCAATGTCGATTATCCGTTCAACGCCGCCGGAGCCAAGCAGTTCATCATCGACACCCAGGCCGCCGTCAAGGCCGCCAAGGATGCCGGCGGTACCCTCGCCATCCCCGATGTAGCAGTTGCCGGCAAGGCTTCCAAGATTGTCTATCCTTACGATGCCGAGCATAAGACCGGTACGTTCTGGATGTCCGACGACGGCGTCTTCAACGACGACCTTGAGAAGGACTTCGAGGCCTATAGCGTTTACTGGCTTGAGAACAAGGAGTGGCAGGAAGGCTACGGCCAGGTTGCCGTAGGCGACGATGTCATAATCAGTGGCCAGCTCACTGCCTACACAAGCAACAGCACCGGCAAGACCACCTACGAGACCGCTTCCAAGAAGGCCTACCTGTACTCCCTGAACGGCGAAACCAAGGTTGGCGATACCCCTCAGCCCGAAGAGACTCCCGCTCTCTTCCTCAATGAGTTCGACACCAAGGCCAAGAAGATGGAAATCTACAACTCCACCGACAAGGATGTCGACATCGCCGGCTGGCTGCTCGTCAAGGACGGCGGCGCAGAGGAGAAGGATATCTACACGATTCCCGCTTCCCTCGAGGCCTCCAAGGTTCCTGCCAAGGGCTATGCAGTGTTCACCTGCAAGCAGTCCGACGTCGCCAACGGCCCTCTCTTCGGCCTCAGCGGCACCAAGGGCTTCAAGATCGAGCTCAAGAAGGGCGATACCGTAGTTGATGTTGCCGACAACCTCACCACCATCACCGAGATCCCCGACGGCAAGTCCTGGGGACGCGAGACCGACGGTGCCGATAAGTTCGTCATCTTCGATACTCCCACCATCGGTGCTGCCAACGTTGCTCCTTCCACCGGCGCCGCCGCATATAAGAAGGTAACCAGCGTTACCAGCGGAAAGAAGTACCTCATCGTTGCAAAGAATGTCAACGGCAAGATGTTCGCCGCTTCTCCCATTCCTGCCGACAAGACTTACGGCCGTCTCAACGGTACTGAAGTCACCGTCGCCGACGACGCCATCGCCGAGGCCAAGGAGAACCTCGAGTTCACTTTCACGGCCGTGGAAGGCGGATTCAACATCACCATGAGCGACGGCCGCCTCCTCGGTGTCGATGAAACCCACGACAACACTTTCCAGATCGGAGACGGATACGAGTATCTGTTCACGGTAACAGCCCGTGAGGACGGAACTGTTGCTGTCGGAAATCCCAAATACGGCAGGACGCTCTATCACGGCGGCGGAACCTACACGAACTTCAGCATGAGTTCCAAGGTCCCCGATGACGGTGTCTATCCCTGCCTCTTCGAGAAGCAGTAGGCAACTGCCTGAATTGATTGAGACCGGCCCCGGATTGGAGCCGGTCTCTTTTTTGCGCCTCAAGGTTGTACTTTGAATGAAAAATCATTATATTTGAAGGTTACAAAGCAACAATCAATTAATAGCATAATTATGAGAATCAAATCATTCATCCTGGCTGCCGCAGCGCTTCTCACGCTTGCGCTTTCCTGTGAACCCAAGAAGCCGGTCCTCGGCGTTTCAGTCGACCCCAAGGCCCTTGCTTTCACAGCCGACGGCGGCACCCAGACCGTCCAGGCGACTTCTGCCGATACCTGGACCGTCACCGTCCCCGAGTCCGCAAAGGAGTGGCTTCAGGTAAGCCCCCTCTCCGGCTCCGGCACCTCCACCGTCCAGTTCACCGCTTCCGCCAACAACGGCAAGCCCCGCAGCGTTTCCGTCAGCTTTACCAGCGGCATCATCACCGAGTCCGTAGCCGTTACCCAGGAGGGCAAACAGAAAGCCAGCGACGGCAAGACGCCCGAGACCGCATTCTCCGCCAGCGAGGCCTATGAATGGGTTATGTCCAACATCGGCGGCAACAATGAACCCAGTCCCGAGAAGATGTACGTCCGGGGCTTCATCCACAAGATTGCCCAGTACCAGGGCGCCGACCAGTATTTCACCGGCAACAGCTATGGCAACGCCTCCTTCTACATGTCCGACTCCAAGCAGTTCGACTCCGACAAGGAAAAGGACTTCGAGGCCTACCAGGTCAACTACCTCGGCAACCGCGCATTCAAGTCCGGCACCGACAAGGACATCGCTATCGGCGACGAGGTCATCATCTACGGCCACCTCACCAAGTACAACTCCACCGCCGAGACGATGGGCAAGGGCGACGCCTACATCTACTCCCTCAACGGCGTAGTCGAGGAAGAGCACCAGCAGACCGAAATCACCGCCAGCACCGTTGCCGACTTCATCAAGAATGCCGATCCTTCCACCATCTACCGCCTCACCGGCAAGGTCAGCGCATTCAAGACCGGCACCAACTCCAGCGGCAAGAACTACATGCAGTTCAACCTCAAGGACGACACCGGCACAATCCTCGTTTACGGCTTCAACGACGGCGAGTATGAGAAATGGGCCGACACCGTCAAGGACGGCGGCACCGTAGTCCTCACCGGCGTTTATCAGTACTACGAGAAAAACACCCAGCATGAGGTCGTGAAGGCCACCATCGAGAGTTTCGAACCCGGCCAGGCCCAGACTGAAATCACATCTGCCACCGTAGCCGACTTCATCAAGTCTGACGGCGCAACCTATTACCGCCTGTCCGGCGTCATCAGCAACTTCACCACCGGCACCAACAGCAGCGGCAAGAACTACATGCAGTTCAACCTCACCGACGCCACCGGCACCATCCTGGTCTACGGATTCAAGGACGGCGAGTACGAGAAGTGGGCCGACAAACTCGCCGACTACGGCAAGGTGACCCTTACCGGCACCTACGAGTACTATTCCAGCAAGCAGCAGCACGAGGTGATGAACGCCACCATCGAGACTTACGAGGACGGAGTACCTCCTACCGAGTTCGAACAGCTTACCGTCGCGGAATTCATCGCCAAGGCCAATCCCTCCACCCAGTATCGCCTTGCTGGCGTTGTCGAAGACTACAAGATCACCAATCAGGAGGCCGGCTATATGGAGTTCTACCTCAAGGACGACACCGGCCGCATCCTCGTTTACAGCCTCGCTGACGGCGAGTTCGACAAATGGGCCGACCAGCTTCAGGACGGCGGCAACATCGTCCTGGTAGGCTCCTACAAACTGTACAGCGGCACTCCCGAGGTAGTCAAGGCCACCATCGAAAGTTTTGAGGCAAATCCTGATTATAAGTACTGCCGTGTTTCCGGCGCCGATGATATCAAGTTGCCCGCAGCAGGCGGAGAGGCTGAATTCAAGATTCTGGCAAATGCAGCATGGACCGCAACTTCCGACAACCCTGCATTTACCGTCACTCCCGCTTCCGGCAACGCCGACGCTACTGTAAAGGTGAGCGTCTCCGCCAATGAGGGGACGACTCCCAGGACCGCCAACATCACCGTCAAATGCCCCGATGCCGCAGCGGAAATCAAGGTGGTCGTCATCCAGTCCAAACCTTCGAGCGGACAGGAAGTCACTATCTCCGTAGACTTCACGAAGGAAATGTCTGAACTGCCTCAGGGAAGCTCCAGCGGCAAGACCGACGGCACTTATACTTGGGGCGGCGAGACCTTCACCATCCACGCCGCAGACAAGTTCTATCAGGCAAAGAGCGGCGATAACTTCTATCTGCTTATCGGCAAGGCCAACTCCTACATTATTTTCCCCGGACTGGAAGGCAAGTCCCTGGTCAAAGTCGCCTTCAAGACCGGAGCGGGTGCTTCCGAGAATGTGATATGCGACATAGCCAAGGACAGTGAAAGGCTCAACGTCAACACCGGCAAGATGAAGAAGGGTACCGAATATGAGTGGGAGATCTCCGGCGAGCCCGGCGTCGCATACCGCCTGGTGGTAACCAACGCATATAACGCCCAGTTCCAGAATCTCACCCTTTACTACGAATAGTGCTTAAAAGGATTCCATATCTCCTCGTCATGGCTGCTGCATTGTTTTTTGCAGCGGCCTGTGAGCCCGGGGAAGAGGAGACCATCCCCGTGCTGACCGTCGGCTCCACCCTGTGGAAGGCCGCCGGCGGCACGGTGGTGGTGCAGGTCGCCGCTACGAGCACCTGGAAGTTCGAGGTTGAATATGCCGCCGGGCAGCCGACGGACTGGATCCATTTCGATCCCGTTTCCGGTTCCGGATTCGGCTCCTCGACCATGACCGTCGATACCAATTCCGGCGACTCTCCCCGCCAGGCCACGGTCTTCCTCCGTTCGCCCCATTATTTCGCGAAGGCAGAAATCAGCCAGTCGGGCGGCGTAATGGCCGGTCCGCAGTGGCTTGAGATGCCTGCCGTCAGCGGTGCCGACGGCTTCGGTTTCTTCACGCACAATATGTCCGGCGGACTTTACGTCGACAGCGAGAAGAGCGGCGTCCGCAACTGGTCCTTCCTCTGGGATTACGAGAACCACCTGTCGCACTGGGTGGCCTATCCGCTCAACAAGGGCCTTATAGGCAAGGGGGGCCGCACCGACCTCTGGGGCTTCGACCCCCTGCTTCCTGCGGAAGTGCAGCCGGACGTCACCAAAACCTACGGCGGCGGCTGGACCCGCGGACATCAGATCCCTTCCGCCGACAGGCTCAACCGGGACGCCAACATCTCCACCTTCTACGCCACCAACATGACCCCCCAGAATTACGATTTCAACGGGGAGATATGGGCCGACCTGGAGCAGCAGGTGAGGAATTATTCATCCAAGTGCGACACGCTTTATGTCGTGACCGGCTGTGACATACGCGGCTACAGGATGTCTTCCGGCTGGAATACCGGATTCTCCGTTCCCGTCCCCGTCGCATATTACAAGGCTCTCCTGCGGAGGAAAGGCAGCGACTATTCCGCCGTCGGTTTCTATCTGCCCCACGATCCATTGATCGCAGGCGACAGCTTCATGGATTACATAATGTCCATAGACGAACTGGAGCAGAAGACCGGAGTGGACTTTTTCGTCAACCTTTCCGTAGTAGTGGGCACCTCCAATGCCGACGCCATAGAGTCGGCGGATCCGCTTCAGACCGTCAAAAACTGGTAATATAAAACTAACCATATGAGAATCAAAGCATTTGCCCTTCTTGCCGCACTCGCGCTTCTGTTCGGGTGCGGTCCGGCAGCGAAAGTTTCCTCCAATACTGTCCGGGAGTCCCAGATCATCGGGTTCTACAACCTAGAAAACCTCTTCGACACCTTCCACGACGAAGGCAAGAACGACTATGAGTACCTGCCCGACGGCGGCAACCAGTGGACCGAGGCCAAATACCAGAAGAAACTCCACAACATGGCTCGCGTGATAGCCGCCATGAAGGAAGACAACGGCGTATGGCACACCGTCCTCGGCGTCTCTGAAATCGAGAACCGCCACGTCCTCGAGGACCTCGTGGCCGACGAGCAGATTGCCGCAGCCAACTACCAGATAGTCCATTACGACGGTCCCGACCGCCGCGGCGTCGATGTAGCCCTGCTCTATGACCCCACCAAGTTCACGCTGCTCGAAAGCGAGTCCATCCCCTTCACCTTCGAGGGCAGCGCCATCAAGTTCGACATGACTCCCGAGGAGCAGGCCAACTTCCGCACCCGTGACATCCTGATGTGCCGAGGCCTCATCGGCGGCGAGATGTTCGCATTCTACGTCTGCCACCTTCCTTCCCGTCTGGGCGGCAAGGGCGCCGACAACCGCGCCCGCGGCGGCGAAATCGCCTACAACCACTCCCGCACCCTCATGGAGAAGTATCCCGGCATCAAATGCGTCATCATGGGCGATATGAACGACAACCCCACCGACCCGTCCATGGCCGTATACATGAGGGGCCGCGAAACCCTTGAGGAAGTGGGCCCTGAAGACTATTTCTCCCCGTTCCTCAGCATGCTCAAGGCCGGTTACAGCTCCCTGTACTACCGCGGCGAGAGCAATATCTACGACTGCATCCTCGTCAGCTCCAGCCTCGCCAAGGCGCAAGCCGGAACCTGGCAGATCCAGCCCATCATCAAGGGCAAGTTCTACGGACGCATCTTCACCAAGCCGTTCATGACCAACCAGAGCGGCCAGTACAAGGGCACTCCGTTCCGTACCTTCTCCGGCGGCGCCTTCGTCGGCGGCTACTCCGACCATTATCCTACTTACATCGTAATCGCAAGATAACAACCTCAGGCCTATGTCTAAACGATATTTCATCGCTCTCGCCGCCCTGCTTGCAGCCGTCACCCTCTCCGCCCAGGATTTCACCGGCGGCGTCAAGGGAACGGTCATCAACCGCAGCGGCAGGGAGCCCATTGAGAAAGCCAGGCTCACCCTCATGCAGGGCGCCAGCCAGATCGCAGTCGTGCAGTCCGCCGAGGACGGCACATTCGAGATCCAGGGTCTCGACGACGGCCAGTACACCCTTGTCATCGAGGCTCCCGACTTCCTGGAGAGCCAGGTACAGGTGACGGTCAACGACGGCTACGTGAAGAATATGTTCAACCTGTCGCTGACCGCCCTGCGTCAGCTTTCCGAAGTGGACGACGATTCATTCGCGGCATTCGACCTCGACGATTCCGGCTACAACGACAATCCCACCATCCTCTTCGGTTCCAACGACGTCTTCAACAACATCGCAGGCTTCAATTTCTCGTCGGTGCGTTTCCGCGCCCGCGGCTACAGCTCCGAGAGCCAGGACGTCTATCTCGCCGGTGTCAAGATGAACGACGCCATCACCGGATACAGCCCATTCTCCCTCTGGAGCGGCCTCAATGAGGCCATGCGTTCCAAGGAGTCGGTATTCGGCTCCGAGGTGTCCGATTACGGATTCGGCGGCTACAACGGCGTCACCAACATCTTCGGCAACGCCGCCAACGTCCGCAAGGGCCTCCGCGGAAGCGTCCTCACCAACAGCACGCTGTACCGCCTCCGCCTCATGGCTTCCTACGCCACCGGCTGGCTCGACAACGGCTGGGCGTTCGCCGCCAACGTCAGCGCCCGACTGGGCGGCAACGACTGGGTGAAGGGCGTCTATTACCGTTCCTTCGCCTACTATCTGGCAGCAGACAAGAAGATCGGCGACGACCACCAGATCGGCTTCATCTTCTTCGGCACTCCCGGCGAGCGCGGCGCCCAGATGGCATCCACCCAGGAGGTCTATGACCTGATGTACGACAATATGTACAACGCCAACTGGGGCTACCAGAACGGCAAGGTCCGCAACGCCCGTGTCCGCAAGACCCACGAGCCCGTGGCAGTCATCAAGTACGACTACAACCCCGGCGACAAGTTCTCGGCAAGCGCCACGGCCCTCTTCCGCTTCGGCAAGAACGGCTACACCGCCCTCGACTGGTACAACGCCCAGGACCCCAGGCCCGACTACTACCGCAACCTCCCCAGTTACTTCTATAACACCGACCCCGACTGGAACCGCAACAACCAGCCCAAGGCCCTCGATGCCTACATCAGCTGGTACAATGAAGATCCCAACGTGGTCCACCTGAACTGGGACCGCATCTACAGGGTCAACCAGCAGAGTGCGAACGGCCGTTCCAAGTACGTACAGGAGGAGCGCCGCACCGACCAGCTCGACTTCAACCTTGCCGCGACCTTCAAGTACCGCCCGCTCAGCTGGATAACCGTCACCGGCGGCCTGAACGGACGCATGAACAATACCGAGTACTACAAGATTCTCGCAGACCTGCTTGGCGGCCAGTACTTCCTCGACGTCGACAACTTCGCCGACCGCGACTACGCCGCGCAGCCCTGGAAGAGCCAGAACGACCTCAATTACTACATCGCCAACGGCGAGCCCCGCAAGCTTCACGTCGGCGACAGGTACGGCTACGATTACCTCGCCCAGATGCGCAGCTTCGGAGCATGGGCTAACGGCCAGTTCGTCTTCGACAAACTGAGCGCCAACGTCGGCCTGAAGGCCGGATACGAAGTGTTCTGGCGCCACGGTCTCGTGCGCAAGGGCCTCTTCCCCGGCTATCCCAAGGCAGAAGACAAGGAGGCCTGGGCCGCCGCAGGCATAGTCCCCACCGCTGAAACTTCCTCCTGGGTGTCCGACAAGGCCAGGTTCTTCACCTACGCCGCCAAGCTCGGACTCAACTACGTCATCACCGGCAACCAGAGGGCGTACCTCAATGTGGGCTACTTCAACGACGCTCCCAAGTTCAACCAGGTGTTCCTCTCTCCCAGGACCCGCAACTCCATGGTCGCCGACCTCACCACCGTCAAGACTTTCGCGTCCGATGTCAACTGGCAGTACAGCGGCAACGGCATCAACGTCCGCGCCACCGCTTACTACACCACCATCAAGGACCAGTCCAAGGTGATGAGCGCCTATGACGACATCCAGAACGCATTCTCCAACTTCGCCCTCAGCGGCATCGACGAGATGCACGCCGGCGTGGAACTCGGATTCAAGGTTCCCACCTACCTTGTGGAGAACCTCTCCCTGCAGGGCGTCTTCGCCTGGGGACGTTACGTCTATACGTCCAATCCCAAGATGGTCCAGACCCTCGACAACAGCGCCGAGCCCGTCTCCTACAACGGCAAGCAGATTGTCAACGTAAGCTTCTGGAAGGAGAATCCCGTATATGCCAAAGACGCCTACGGACGCATCCCCGCCGATACTAGACTGCAGGACGTCAAGAAGATGCAGCAGCACTTCGTGCCCTCCACGCCCCAGCTTGCAGCCAGCCTCGGCCTTGCATACAACTACAACTACTGGTTCATCGACGCCGACGTCGAATACTTCGACCAGGCCTACCTCGACATGAACCCCCTCTACCGTACCGACTATGCCGTCCAGGGTCCCGACCATCTCCCCACCCCCGAAGAGATCGAGTACATGACCACCCAGGAGAAGTTCGACCCCGCAGTGCTGCTCAACCTCTCCGTCGGCAAGTCCTGGTTCATCCAGCGCAAGTACCAGCTGGGCTTCTCCCTCAACGCCAAGAACCTGCTCAACAACACCGGCGTCAAGACCGGCGGCTACGAGCAGACCCGAATGGTGGACAACACCGAGGGCAAGTCCCGCTACTACCGTTTCGATTCCAAGTACTTCTATATGTCCGGAATCAATTACATGTTGAACATATATTTCAGATTCTAAGCCATGAAAAAGATACTTTACGCACTTTTCGCATTGGCCCTTGCAGTATCCTGCGAGGAGTTCGAACCTGTGTTCACATTCAAGAACGATGAGCCCGCCCCGTTCGTGGGTGCCACGGACGCCGAGGCCCTCGCCGCATTCGGCGCCACGTCCTTCACCACCATAGCCGAGCTCAAATCCCGTTACAAGGTACACGAGAAGCCGGTCAAGATAGAGGAACCGCTGGTCATCCGCGGCGAGGTCACCACCTCCGACGAGAGCGGCAACGTTTACCGTGAGATATACCTCCAGGACGCATCCGGGGCCATAGACTTCAAGCTTGGCCGCAGCAGCTCCTACGACGACTACAAGCCCGGCCAGATCCTGTATGTCGACTGCAACGGCCTCACTCTCGGCGAGTATGGCTACAAGAGCGGCAACTACGGCGGCGCAGGCCTCGTCCAGCTCGGCGTGGACCGCGCCCAGAAGGTCAACGACAAGGGCGAATGGGTCAATGCCGACGATTACGAAGTCTCGTACATCGACCTCCAGTCCATCATCGACAAGCATGTGAAGAAGGGCCCCATCCTGCCGGAGGCTGAGCGCATCAAGCCCCTTTCGGCCATCACCGGGCAGCAGATTTCCGCCATCAAGAACGACCTGCACAACAAGCTCGTCGGCCAGATCGTGGAACTCAAGGGTGTCAAGTACGGAAACCAGTACGGCGGCAAGGAGGTCTTCTGCCTCTTCTACCCCGACCCCAACCAGAACCACACCTCCAACGAGCCCTGGAACCGCGTATTCATCTCCTCTCCCCAGAACAACACCAGCAAGAACGACTACACCTACGGCATAACCACCTGGGCGCTTACCAAGCACCGCTTCATCGCCCACATGGAGGCAGGGGACTGGGATGAGCTCGAAGTGGGCAGCGGCAGCACGCACTACGGTACTGTCGGCACAGCCGTCACTTCCATGAACGAATTCGGCTACGAGCGCCCCTACAAGGACGTCATACTTGAATTCGCGAATTCGCAGAGCGTCAGCCAGTACTTCATGTACGACGGAGTGGAAATCCAGATCCGCACCAGCGGCTACGCCCGTTTCGCCGACTTCGAAATCCCCGCCGACGTACGCGACGGCTCCAAGACCCTCGACATAGTCGGCATCCTGTCCCGCTACCAGGGCAGCGCACAGTTCACGCTCCTGAGCGCCACCTACAGCGGCGACAGCAAGAATATCCTCATCATAGGTGAAGAATAGAATGAAAAAGACAATACTTCTGATTGCAGCAGCAATGGCAATGACAGCTTGTGGAGACAAGAATCCCTTCTTCCAGGAATGGGATACCCCTTACGGCAGCGCGCCGTTTTCCAAGATAAAGACCTCCGACTATATGCCCGCCTTCGAGGCCGGCATCAAGGAGCAGAAGGCGAACATCCAGGCCATCATCGACAATCCCGAGGCCCCCACTTTCGACAACACCATACTGGCGTACGAGCAGGCCAGCCCCATCCTGGACCGCGTGGAAGGCGTTTTCTTCAACCTTGCGGAAAGCGACTCCACCCCCGAGATGCAGGCCATCGAGGAGAAGGTCACCCCCATGCTGGCCGACGCCGGCAATGAGATCCTCATGAACGAGGACCTCTTCGCCCGCGTGAAGGCCGTTTACGACGGCTCCGCCTCCCTCACCCGCGAGCAGCAGATGGTTGTCAAGAAGATCTACCAGGCATTCGAGCGTAACGGCGTTGGCCTCACCGGCGACGCCCGTAAGCGTTTCGCCGAAATCAACACCCGCCTGAGCACCCTCAGCCAGAAGTTCGGCCAAAACCTGCTGGCGGAGAACAACGCCTTCAAGGAGGCCACCGGCATCACGGTCAGCGAGTACTACGACTTCATGTCCTCCTGCCCCGACAGGGACAAGCGCGAACAGGTCTTCAAGGCATATTCCACCCGCGGCAACAACGGCGGCGAGCACGACAACAACGCCATCGTCCTGGAGATACTCAAGCTCCGCGCCGAGCAGGCCGAACTGCTGGGATATCCCAACTTCGCCGCCTACCAGCTGTCCGACAAGATGGCCGGCGACCCCGCCACCGTCGACAATTTCCTGCAGCCCATAATGGACGCCGCAATGCGCAAGGCGAAGGAAGAAATGGCCGACATGAAGGCCCTCGCAGGCCACAAGATCGAGGCCTGGGATTACAGTTACTACGCCGACAAGGTGCGCGTGATGAAGTACGCCCTCGACGAGAACCAGACCAAGCCCTACTTCGCCGCCGACAGCGTCCTCAAGGGCGTCTTTACGGCAGCTGAGCGCGTTTACGGCATACATATCGAGCCCGCGGAAGACGTCGAGGTTTACAATCCCGAGGTCAAGGCGTACAAGCTCACCGACGCCGACGGCTCCCTTCTTGGCATCTTCTACCGCGACTATTTCGTCCGCCCCACCAAGCGCGGCGGCGCATGGATGAACAACTTCCGCGAGCAGCATGAGGGCGTGCGTCCAATTATCGTCAACGTATGCAACTTCCCCGAGCCAACGGCCGAGCAGCCCTCGCTCCTCACAATCGACAACGTGCAGACGGCCTTCCACGAGTTCGGACACGCCCTCCACGGCTTCCTCACCCAGTGCAAGTACCAGACTGTGAGCGGCACCTCGGTGGCACGCGACTTCGTGGAGATGTTCTCCCAGTTCAACGAGAACTTCGCCTTCGAGCCGGAAATCCTCGCCATCTACGCCAATCATTGCCAGACCGGCGAGCCCATTCCTGCCGAACTGGTGCAGAAGGTCCGCAATGCGCTCAAGTTCAACCAGGGATTCACCACCGGCGAACTCTGCGCCGCATCCATCCTGGATATGAAGTGGCATGAGCTGAGCGCCGCCGAGCTTGCCGCATTCAACGGTCCCGACGACATCCGCGCCTTCGAGGAGAAGGTATGCAAGGAAATGGGTCTGGTGGACGAAATCATTCCCCGTTACCGCA
The DNA here is from genome assembly GCA_902780175.1 of uncultured Bacteroidia bacterium. Classification (GTDB taxonomy): domain Bacteria; phylum Bacteroidota; class Bacteroidia; order Bacteroidales; family UBA932; genus Cryptobacteroides. The sequence continues at coordinate 2,637 of CACZEU010000042.1, read as the reverse complement.
CCAGCTACTTCAACCATATCTTCAACAGCGGCTACAGCGCCGGCTACTACAGCTACCTGTGGAGCGAGGTGCTCTGTGCCGACGCCTGGGAGAAGTTCCTCAGCGACGGAGTGTTCAACAAAGATACCGCTGACAGCTTCCGCGCCACCTTCCTGGAGAAGGGCGGCAGCGAGGAGCCTATGACTCTCTTCCGCAGCTGGAGAGGCGCAGAACCCGACCCGGGAGCCCTTCTCCGTGCCCGCGGACTATAGAATAACTGAAACTATAATGGAAAAGAAAAAAGTATTACTGATGATCCTTGACGGTTGGGGCGAAGGACGCCACGACCGCAGCAATGCAATTTATACCCAGGGCGCGCCCTTTATCGACAGCCTGCGGGCAAAATATCCCATGGCGCATCTTCACGCCTGCGGCGAGTACGTCGGCCTGCCCGACGGCCAGATGGGCAACAGCGAAGTCGGCCACATGAACCTCGGCGCCGGCCGCGTCGTCTATCAGGACCTGGTGAAGGTCAACATCGCCTGCCGCAGGCACGAACTGCTTCAGAACAAGGAAATCCGCGCCGCATACGACTACGTCAGACAGTCCGGCAAGAAGCTCCATTTCTTCGGCCTCTGCTCCCACGGCGGCGTGCATTCCTCCCTGGAGCACCTGTACGAGTTCCTCGCCGTAGCGAAGAACGAGGGCATCGACAATGTCTTCGTCCATTGCTTCATGGACGGCCGCGACACCGACCCCCGCAGCGGCTACGGCTTCGTGAAGGAGCTTGAAGAGAAGATGGCTGCCACAACCGGCAAGATCGCCACTGTCTGCGGCCGCTTCTACGCCATGGACCGCGACAAGCGCTGGGCCCGCATCAAGGAGGCCTACGACATGCTCGTAGAGGGCAAGGGCGCAAGGTTCGCCAGCGCGCTTGAGGGCATCCAGGCCTCGTACGACGCAGAAGTCACCGACGAGTTCATCAAGCCCATCGTGGTAGAAAAGGACGGCAAGCCGCTCGCCACCGTGGAAGAAGGTGACTGCGTCATCTTCTACAATTTCCGCAACGACCGCGCCCGCGAGCTTACCAATGTGCTCACCCAGAACGAGATGCCCGAGGAAGGCATGCACACGATACCCCTGTATTACTGCACCCTCACTCCCTACGACGCCTCCTTCCAGGGCCTGCACATCCTCTTCCCCAAGGAGGAGGTCACCGATACCCTCGGAGAGACCATCTCCAAGGCCGGCCTGAGGCAGCTCCGCATAGCCGAAACCGAGAAGTACGCCCACGTGACCTTCTTCTTCAACGGCGGACGCGAAACCCCGTTCGAGGGCGAAGACCGCATCCTGGTCAATTCCCCCAAGGTTGCCACCTACGATCTCCAGCCCGAAATGAGCGCAGTTGAGGTTACCGACAAGCTTTGCGAAGCCATCCGCAGCGAAAAGAACGACCTCATCATCCTCAATTACGCCAACGGCGACATGGTCGGCCACACCGGTGTGTACAAGGCCATCTGCAATGCCGTAGGATGCATCGACGGCTGCGTCGAGACCACCGTCACCTGCGCCCTCAACCACGGCTACACTGTACTCCTCACCGCAGACCACGGCAACGCCGACTATGCGGTCAACGAGGACGGCAGCCCCAACACCGCCCACTCCCTCAACCTGGTGCAGTTCATAGTGATAGGCGCCGGCGACGAGGTTAAGGCCGTAAAGGACGGAGCCCTCTGCAACGTCGCTCCCACCATCCTCAAACTGATGGGCATACCCCAGCCTGAGGCCATGACTGCGGAGCCGCTGATATGATATTCCGGCTCGATCCCATTCTGCGCCCCATGGTGTGGGGGTCTGAACTCTGGGTGCTTTCCGGCTACCCCGAGCGTATGTCGGTCGTCGCCGACGGCCCCTGCAAGGGGATGACCATCAACGAACTGGTGGCAAGGTACAAGGGCTCGCTCCTGGGCGCGGAGAATTACCGCCGCTTCGGTGACGAGTTTCCGCTCCTTGTCAAGTTCCTCGACGTACACGACGCCCTGAGCATTCAGGTGCATCCCTCCGAGGAACTTGCCCAGGCGCGTTGCGGCCAGCACGGCAAGAATGAGATGTGGTACGTCATCCGGGCGGAGAAAGGGGCCGAACTTATGGCCGGCCTCTCGCAGCAGATTACTCCGGACGAATACGTCCGCCGCGTGGCCGACGGCACCATAACCGACGTCCTCGCGCATCATTCCATATCGGAAGGCGACGTATTCTTCATTCCGACAGGACGCATCCATGCCCTTCTGCCAGGAAGTTATATTGCTGAAATCCAGCAGACTTCCGATATGACATACCGGCTCTACGACTATAACCGTCCGGGCCTTGACGGTAAGCCCCGGGAACTCCACACGGAAAAAGCCCTCGACGTGGTGAAGCTCCGCACCCGGGAAGAGATCGACGCCATCCGCTTCTCCGTCCCCGTCAAGATCGGGGCCAACGGCGAAGTGCTGGCTTCCTGCGACTACTTCACGGTCGTGCGCTACGTCACCGCCCCCGGCAGAACCGCCCTCTACACCTCCACCGACTGCAGCTTCGCCGCCTTCCTCGTTCTGGAAGCCGAAGACGCGCAGATCGAGTGCGGAAACTTCGTGGAGCCGATCCACAAGGGCTAGA
>CACZEU010000041.1 GCA_902780175.1 uncultured Bacteroidia bacterium | reverse complement strand
CGCAGGTTCGGCGGACATGCCGGAAACAAACGGTAACGACAGGCTAACCATTGAAACAAAAAGAATAATATAATGGGAGCAAGAAAGAAAATCGCAGCCGAGAAAAGAAAAGAGGCTGCAAAAAACCTCTACTTCGCTAAACTCGTAGGGGTGCCCTCATCACCCCGGAAAATGCGCTACGTCGTAGACATGATCAGGGGACTGGAGGTCAATAAGGCACTCGGCGTGCTCAGGTTCTCCAAGAAAAAGGCTGCCATCGACGTGGAGAAACTCCTCCGCTCGGCAGTGGCCAACTGGGAGGCCAAGAACGACCGCAAGGCAGAAGACGGCGAACTCTACGTCTCACGCGTGTTCGTCGACGAGGGTGTAACCATGAAGCGCATGCGCCCCGCACCACAGGGACGCGGATACCGCATCCGCAAGCGCAGCAACCACGTCACACTGTTCGTGGATTCTAAAACTAATGACGAAAAATAACAAAGCAGAATGGGACAGAAAGTTAATCCAATAAGCAACCGTCTGGGAATTATCAGAGGATGGGACTCGAATTGGTTCGGAGGCAAGAACTTCGGTGACAACCTGGTTGAAGACCAGAAAATCCGCAAGTACCTCAACGAGCGCCTCGCAAAGGCCAGCGTGTCGAAAATCGTCATCGAGCGCACGCTGAAACTCGTCACCATTACCATCTGCACAGCCCGTCCGGGCATCGTCATCGGTAAAGGTGGACAGGACGTCGACAAACTCAAGGAAGAGTTGAAGAAAGTCTCCAACAAGGAGATCCAGATCAATATCTACGAAGTGAAGAAACCCGAGCTCGACGCTACTATCGTGGCCAACTCCATCGCTCGCCAGGTGGAAGGCAAGATCGCTTACCGCCGCGCCATCAAGATGGCCATCGCCAACACCATGCGCGTTGGTGCAGAGGGCATCAAGATCCAGATCGCCGGTCGCGTTGGCGGCGCCGAAATGGCACGCAGCGAGATGTTCAAAGAGGGCCGTACTCCTCTGCACACCTTCCGTGCAGACATCGACTACGCTCTTGCAGTAGCCAACACCAAGGTCGGTACCCTCGGTATCAAGGTGTGGATTTGCAACGGTGAGAAATATGGCCGTCAGGATCTTACTCCTGCAGCCCTCGCAGCTGCAAACGCACAGGCCGCCGGCGCTCCTCGCGGAGACCGCCGTGGTGGCGACCGCCGTGGCCGTGGCGGAGAACGCCGTGGCCGCCGCGAAGAGAGGAAGTAATTCTAACCTCTCAATATGCTTCAGGGGTGTCCGGATTGCCCGGACGCCCCTGATTTTTTTGTGTTCAGCGGGCCTTGTGACGAAAAGTCTTAAAAAATCGTAAACTTGTGACGAACGGCTCCCGGCAGGCGTTGTTATTTCGGGGAATTTGTCTTCCTTTGCGAAAAACACACACGCTATGAGAGCTTCCTCTTCCGCAAGCGGGCTGCCGCTGAAACAGTTTCTCTTCATATCATTACTATGGTCCTGCTCACTGCTGGACCCTCCTCTCTCATTCGGCAACCCGCGGGCGGAAGACCAGCACAGGAGCCGCCCGCCGCACGGAGAGATAACGGAGGATCTGCGGGACACCCTGTTCATCGTATCCGCCGTCTGCTTCCCCGAATCGTACGACTGGCAGAGGGACAGCGCATACGGAAACGTATCCTGCACGCTCAGGCTGTTCTGCGGAGAACGGGAAATGCTAAGCATTCCCGCCGGGCCAGGGACGACCGTCAGCGCTTCTCCGGACGGACATCATATCATAGACGGGGAGTTATATACGGTCTACGCGGACCCGGGAGGCACTTATATAGGACGCGGAGGCACACCTCTCGCGCATTGGGCGGAGAAGGAATATATAGTCGGCCTGCTCCCTTCGGGGAATGATGTTTTCACCCTAGGACTGTGCCAGGACGGCGGACTGGCCTTCCGGTGCAACGGCCGCGAGCACTTCAGGGACGCCGGCGGAGTACCATTCGGAGGCTTCGGGGCCGATACATACGGGCCTGGCGGGGCGCTGTATATGGACGGCGGCAGCGTCTGCTTCGCCTACAGCCGGGAGGGCTCGGAGGCAGTTTTCGTCCGGGACGGTGAGAAGGACGGCCCTCCGTTCTCCCCGTCGGAATCCACTGTCCTGGACGCCAGATACATCAACGGCGCCAAGTGCGTCCTGTACAATCAGGCAGGAACCTCCAGGATATATCAAAACGGCAAATACGTCACCCTGAACAGGATCAGGTTCATCGACGCCGGCCTGGTTGAACTGGGCGGAACCCTGTTCTGTGCCGGCTGGTGCATGAATTCATATACGGAGAGCGAATGCCGTATATTATGTGACGGAAGCATTTTCTACTTCTTGCACGGTTCTCCCGAACGGCTCTACTTCTGTGGCGCCCAGTATATTCCGCTGTATCTGGACCAGTATCCCGGCTGCCGCTTCTTCGGGAAGAGCTGCGCCAGGGCGCTGGACGGCAATCTCGCCGTGGCACTCACGCCCCGCGACGGTTCGGCGCCATTCGTCAGTTACAAGGGTACCCGCACGGAATACCCAGTTCACGGCTTTCTGTCGGGAATAGACTTTCATTTACCGGAATAAGTTATGCTGATCCGCATTTATTCAGCCAAATGCGTCGGTATAGACGCCGTACGCGTTACCGTAGAGGTCAACGTCAGCAAGGGTATCGGGATCCACCTGGTAGGCCTTGCGGACGCCGCCGTCAAGGAAAGCCTCCTCCGGACGATGACCGCCCTGCAGGCCCTCGGATACAAAATTCCGGGCAAGCGCCTGGTAATCAACCTCGCACCCGCCGACGTACACAAGAAGGGCAGCGGCTACGACCTCCCAATAGCCATCGGAATAATCGCCGCAACCGAACAGAAAGTCCTCCCGCTGGCAGAACGTTACCTGATGATGGGCGAACTGGGCCTGGACGGCAGCGTAAGGGAGATTCCCGGCGCCCTCCCGTTTACGGAACTGTCGGAAAAGGAAGACTTCGACGGCATAATCCTGCCGCTGGCGTCCGCCCTGGAGGCCGCAGAGCTGAAAAGCAAGCCGGTATATGGCGTCCGCAACCTGCAAGAGGTAGTCCGCATACTGGAAGACATAGAAGACCGGGACGACCTCCTCGTCTGGAAGACCCAGGAGTACCGGCAGATAATATCTCCGGAGCGGCAGACCGAACCGGTGATGGATTTCGCCGACATCGTCGGCCAGGAGGCCGCCAAGCGGGGGATGGAAATCGCCGCTTCGGGAGGGCACAATATAATTATGGTCGGAGCTCCAGGTTCCGGCAAAAGCTCCCTTGCAAAGGCCCTGGCGGGCATTTTGCCTCCGATGACGCGGGAAGAGAGCCTCGTTACAAGCAAGATCTTCAGCATCGCCGGCAAAGGGAACCTGCGCTACGGCCTGATGGACCGCCGGCCCTTCCGTGCGCCGCATTATTCCGCTTCGATGGCCGCAATCATCGGCGGCGGCGCAGGGGACGGCATCATCCCCGGCGAAATCAGCCTGGCGCAGAACGGCGTGCTCTTCCTCGACGAAATGTCCCTTATGCCCAAAAGCGTAATAGAAGCCCTCCGGGGGCCTATCGAAGACCGCAAGGTCGTCATCTCCAGACTCAAGGCCAAGGTGGAGTATCCGGCGTCGTTTATGCTTGTCGCCGCGTCAAATCCCTGCCCCTGCGGCTACTGGGGCGTAGGCGACCGGTGCACCTGCACCGTCACCCAGAGGCTTAATTATATGGCACGCCTGAGCGGACCGATTCTCGACAGGATTGACCTGCAGGTGACAGTCTCCCCCGTTCCCGGAAATGCCATCATAGGCGCGCCAAAGGGCGAATCGAGCGCCGCCGTGGCCGCCAGGGTACTCCGGGCGAGGGAGATCCAGCGGCAGCGCTTCAGGGGCGCCGGCATACAGACCAATGCCGAGATGACCAACAAACTCATCGAGCGCTACTGCCCTCTGGACGACGCCTGCCAGGCAGTTCTCGTCAAGCTGATGGAAAAACTCGGCCTGTCCATGCGCGCATACTTCCGCATCATCCGCGTGGCCCGTACCATCGCAGACCTTGCCGGCTCCCCCGTAATCACGCCAACCCACATCAGCGAGGCCGCAGGGTACCGGTTCCTGGACCGGCAGAACATTTTGCGATGAGAAGGATTAGGTTTACTACTATAATTAGTATCTTTGCGCAGCGTCCGAAGCATTATTTGAAATGACAAAGATCCAAATCCCCTCGCTGCAGGCCCTGGACGGCGCTGCAAAGGAATTCCTCCAGGCCATCGGAGACCACCGCATCATCGCCTTCCACGCCCCGATGGGCGCCGGCAAGACCACCTTCATCACCGCCGTCTGCAAGGCCCTCGGAGTACGGGAAGACGCCGTCAGCTCCCCTACCTTTGCAATAGTCAACGAGTACCGCACAGCAGCCGGCGAGCCTCTTTTCCACTTCGATTTCTACCGCATCGAGCACCCCGAGGAGGCCCTGGACATAGGTCTCTACGACTATCTGGACAGCGGAGCGCTCTGCCTCATCGAGTGGCCGGAAAACATAGGGCCTCTCCTTGGAGAAGAGGCCCTGGATGTCAGGATAGAAGTAGAACCGGACGGCGGACGGACGCTATTGCTTGGCGCCTGACGCAGCGTCCGACGCAACTCCGGCGGCGAATTCCATCATCTGTCTGAACGTGTCGGTCAGGCGTTTGCTCAATTCTTCCTCTCCGTTCCTGTCGAGTACGTCTGCAAGGAAGTAAATGTAGCTGCCGCAGGTTTCGAAATTATCCTGGGCGTAGTCGTAGAACTCCAGATAGAAACGTGCGCTGATAAGCAGGTCAGCGGCAAGCTGCGCGGTGATTTCGCGTCCGCGGTTTGAGTTGCCGAGCTTGTAGAAGTCGTCGGCGATGCACGTCATCAGGTAGTCGTTGGTATTCATACCCAGCGGAATGCTCTCTATCGGATACCTGCGCATAATCTGCATGCAGTTCTCCAGCATCTCCATGGCGCGGTCGTTCTCGCCGGCCTTGATGAAGGCGTTGGCGGCATTCAGGAAAATGTTGCGGACGGAAATCACGCCGAGGTTGGTGTAGATGTTCTGATAGTCGATGAAATAGTCATCCGCACCTACGGCGTCCCATCTGTACACCTGCGTCATCTTGCGATACAGCTCGTCGGTGTCCACGAAGCCTATGTCGGTGGCGCTCACCTTATTCCGTATGGGGACGAACTTGTATGAATAGCCCTCGTACACAAGATAATCCTTCAGGCCGATATTGAGGTCGCCGCCCATATTGAGCATATGCAGCGGGCGGTCCCATTCGTAATTGCTGAGGAGGTCGAGCATGAAGAGCTCGGGCTTGGTGAGATACTCCTTGCCCTCGGGGATCTGCAGGACGATGCTGTCCGGAATCATATCCTCATATTTGGCGGAGAGTATGCCGGAAGCGATGACGTTGGCCTTGTTGACCGGTATGACTATCTTGCGGGCGGCTATATAGTCCACCTTGCGGCCGCTGGTCATAGGAAGCCGCACGTCGGGGTGCTTGAACAGCATTATGACGTCGGAGATGTCCATCTCCTGTCCCCGCATATCGACGATGGGGATATACTCGTTGTTGCCGTACAGGTACTGCTCGGGGCCGATGGAAAGCTTGAGGGGAGCGGACTCGTTGCAGGCCCACTTCATCTGGTCGATGTGCCAGTCGGTGCCGAGGAGCGAAGTATTGCAGATGCGGACGTCGGTGCGGACATTTTCCACCTCCTGAGCGTACCAGACGGGGAAGGTATCGTTGTCGCCGTGGGTGATGAGTATGCCCTGGGGGCCGACGGAATTGAGATAGTTGCAGGCCATCTCGACTGCGGTACGGCGGCCCGAACGGTCATGGTCGTCCCAGTTCTGGCATGCCATAAGCACGGGAACCAGGAGGCACACGGCAGTAAGGCCGGCGGCCAGCGAGGCCCCCGCCTTGCCCTTGAGCGCACCGCCGATCCACTTGTACAGCGCCGCCACGGCCATTCCTATCCAAGCGCTGAAGAAGTAGAACGATCCGGCATAGGCGTAATCCCTCTCACGCACCTGGTACGGCGGCTGATTGAGGTATATCACGATGGCGATGCCCGTCATGAAGAACATCAGGAACGTGAGCCAGGCGCCCCTCTTGTCGCGGTCGAACTGGAAGAAAAGGCCCAGCAGGCCCAGCAGAAGCGGCAGGAAGAAATAGTGGTTCTTGCCCTTGTTTTCCGCAAGGGTGGCGGGGGCGGCACTCTGGTCGCCCAGGCGTATGTCGTCGATGAACTTGATGCCGCTCTCCCAGTTGCCGAGGAATATATTTCCAGGCGTGGGCGAATGGATTTCATTCTGACGGCCAACGAAATTCCACATGAAGTAGCGCCAGTACATCCATCCCAGCTGATAGTCGAAGAAGTAGTACAGGTTGGCGCCGAACGAAGGCTTGCGGTCCTTCGCCCCTGCAATCTTGCGGCCCTTGCCGCCGGTGTAGGCACGGTAGAACTCCTCGTTGCGGCCGTCGGGGGAAGAGCTCCACATACGGGGGAATAGCATCTTGCCCTCGGCGTGATAACTGGCGTCCACCGGACCGTCGACGTGTTTGTACTTACCGTTAAGGGGTGCCCAGTATTTGGATGTCTTGAGGTCGTACGGGGCGTCGTAATACTGACCGTACAGCAGAGGGGTGGAGCCATACTGCTCGCGGCTGAGGTAACGCACGAGCGTGAAAGCGTTGTCCGGCTGGTACTCGTTCGTGGGCGTCTTGGCGCAGGAACGGATGATGTCTATGCTGAACAGGCTGAAGCCGATGATGACCATCGTCAGGCACAGCAGGGCGGTATTGAGGAATACCTTCTGCCTGCGCAGTGTGGCGAAAAGCCCCCAGAAGCACAGCGCCAACACCGCAGCGAGGAAGAATGCCGCGCCGCTGTTGTACGGAAGGCCGAGGACGTTGACGAAGAAGAGATCCACGTATGCGGCCAGCTTGGGCATATACGGGATGAACAGGAACACCAGGAACCCGAGTATCGCTATGCCGATGGCAACTATCTTGACAAACTCCCAGAAGGTGAAGGGACCGTCCTGCCTCTGCCTGTAGTAGAACATGAACACGATGGCGGGAATGGCCAGGAGGTTGAGAAGGTGCACGCCGATGCTGAGGCCCATCAGGAATGCGATCAGGACCACCCAGCGCAAGGCGTGGGGCTCGTCGTAATGGTCGTACCACATAGTCATCGCCCAGAATACCACGGCGGTGAACAGGGACGACATGGCATAGACCTCACCCTCGACAGCGGAGAACCAGAAGGTGTCCGAGAAAGCATAGGCCAGCGCGCCCACAAGGCCCGAACCGATGACCGCAATCGCTCCTCCGAGCGTATCGGTCTTGACGATACGGCGGGTGAACCACACGATGGTAAGATACAGGAAAAGTATCGTGAGGGCCGAACACAGGGCGCTCATGGCATTGACGAGTATCGCCGCATGCATGTTGTCCCCGAACATCGTGAAGAAGCGGGCGAACAGCTGGAACACGGGGTTTCCCGGCGGGTGGCCGACCTCAAGCTTGTACGAAGACGCGATGAACTCGCCGCAGTCCCAGAACGACGCGGAGGGTTCTATGGTAAGGAGATATGTGACGGCACTGACCGCAAACGCCACGAGTGCTGCGATCCGGTGCCAGAGAGTGAATTTCTTTTCGTCCATAGCTTACAAAGTTAAGGTTTTTTTTGTTCAAAGAAAAGCCCCGCAAATGCACATGCATTACGCGGGGCTTCGAAGGTATGTTCCTTTTACTAATCGGGCCTGTACTCCAGTATGTCGCTCGGCTGGCAGTCAAGAGCAGCGCACAGGGAGTCGAGGGTGGAGAAGCGGATGGCCTTGGCCTTGCCGGTTTTCAGTATGGAGATGTTCGCGGGAGTGATGCCCACCTTCTGGGCCAGCTCCCCGGAGGACATTTTCCGCCGGGCGAGCATCACGTCCAGATTGATGACTATCATACTATTCCGCCTCCTTTTCCGGTTCTTCGGGCTTGGCTTCACCCTTCAGGTAGTTGGGAAGTTCCATTCCGGCCATCTTGAAGAGGTCCTGGAGAGGGGGAACCGACTGCATCAGGCCTGATACGAAGTTGGCGGTTGCGGTCTTGCCGTTTACGTTGCTGCCGCCGTCCCATACGGTGACCTTGTCGATGTTGATGCCCTTGACGGCCTCGACCTGCGTCTTGACGAGTTCGGGCAGCTTGTCGGTGATGAGCATGGTGATGGCCTGCTTTGCATCGCCGCCGGCTGCGCTGACGAGCTGGCCGAAACCGGTTGCCTGCTTGGAGAGTATCTCGAGGGTACCGCGGGCCTGGGCGTCCATCTTGGCGAAGATGGCGTCGGCCTCACCCTTTGCCTTGCGGCGGAGCTGTTCGGCCGCGGCCTCGGCCTCGATGATGGCCTTCTCCTTCTCTATCTGTGCGTGGACGACGATGTTGGCCTGCTGGGTTGCCTTTTCGCGCTCGGCGCGGGCAAGTTCGGCGTCGCGCTCGCTCTTGTACGCCTCCTCCAGAGCCTTTGCGGCCTGGACCTTTTCGGCGGCGACTGCGAGGCGCTCGGCCTCTGCCTGCTTCTCACGGCGGAGGGCGTCGGACTGGGCGATGGCGATGCGGGAATTGTTCTCACCTTCGACGGCCTTGGCGTTGGCGTCCGCGGTGTTGATACGGGTATCCCTGGTGGTCTCGGCGATACGGATGTCCTTGTCCCTGTCGGCCTCGGCCTTACCGATTTCACCGTAACGGTTCTGCTCTGCGACGCTCTTCTTGGCGTCGTTGATGGCCTTTGCGGCGGCTTCCTTACCAAGGGCCTCGATGTATCCGGACTCGTCGCGGATATCGGTGACGTTGACGTTGATGAGCTTCAGGCCGATCTTGCGGAGTTCGGCCTCCACGTTGGTGGACACGTTGGCGAGGAACTTGTCGCGGTCGGCGTTGATTTCCTCGATGTCCATCGTTGCGATGACGAGACGCAGCTGGCCGAAGAGGATATCGGTGGCGATGTTGCGGATGTCGTCGATGGAGAGGCCCAGCAGACGCTCGGCGGCGTTGGTCATGCTGTCGGGGTCGGTGGAGATACCGACGGTGAAGCGGCAGGGAACGTCGACGCGGATGTTCTGCTTGCTCAGGGCATTGGTGAGGTTGCACTCGATGCTGATGGGGGTCAGGTCAAGGTAGGAGTAGCTCTGGAAAACGGGCCAGATGAAGGCTGCACCGCCGTGGATGCACTTTGCCGAATTCTTGTTGCCGGTCTTACCGTAAATGACGAGGATCTTGTCGGAGGGGCACCTGCGGTAGCGCCTGAGGATGGCCGCAAACGTTACGAACAGGACGAATACGAGGATGAGGATAAGATAGAGTGGCATAATTATTAAATGATTAGTGATTCAAGGGGTTCAACCAGAAGGGTGTCGGCGTCGATGACCTCGGTCACGTGGATGCGCGTGCCGGTCTTGAGGGTGTCGCCGTCGGTGAGGGCATCGTACTCGCGTACTGAATTGTTGATTGTGATCTGGACTTTACCGGCGCCGGCGCGTTCTCCGGGAATGGTCAGGTAAACCTTTCCCTCGCAGCCGACCGCGGAGGTGAATACATTGATGTTGCCGGCCTGCTGCATACCGCTGAGCCATTTGAACAGCAGCATGACGATGGCGACGAGGATTACGCCGACAAGGATTGACACGAGCATCAGGACTCCGGTGGAGGAGATATTGTCCCTGAGGACGATGGCGGTCCACCCGAAGCCGAGGAAGAAGTTGACGAAATTGCGGAAGGTCAGGAGTCCCTGGCCGGTGCCGTGGGCGTCTGCGCCGTCGGCCGTGCCGTCGGGGCTGTCCGGGATATCGCCGGAGACGTCGGAGTCAAGACCGGTGTCGCCGGTGTCGGCGCCCAGGAAGGTCATTACGCTTTGGATGATGAAAATGAGTGACGCGGAGAGGGTTATTCCCCACAGTACCTTCATCATCACGCTGAGAGAGTTCCACCATTCAATCATAACTTTTATTGTTTTATGGGTTATTCTTTCGCAAAGAAAATAAATATTTATCGAAAAACAAAATACTTTTAAGATTTTTGTTCCGGCGGGGGCAAAAAAAATGCACCTGGACGGTGCATTATTCTTCTACTATATCGTATTCGATCGGAGGATCGGCCACCTTTATCGTCGTGGTGGGGTTTTCTTCGCCGTTGAGCCGGAATGTGGCGCTGTTCGCCTTGATGTCGGAAAAATAATAAGTGGTTTCCGGATTGAAGATAAGACGGTACTCATTGCCTTTCCTCTCACAGGTATAGGAATACAGTTTACTTGGAATAATTCTGAATTTGGTCTTTCCGGAATCGAACTTCTCCTGAGTGTATGATACAAAACCGACTTTCCCTTTTACCGCAGAGAAGTCCATCAGATATACATCTGACCCCTTGAAGTAGTTGAACACAAGCCACTGCTTCTCAAGAGATTTGGGCAGGTTGACCGGAGTCCATTCATCTTTGCCGAGACCGACGCAGCCGGACAGAAGCACCGCTGCGACGGAAAATAACAGGAGTAATCGTTTCATAGGTCGCTAATTTTTCCAAATGTAAGCATTATTTTCGACAGCGGCAACCGCCCTCCCGGGATCAAGAATCCCGAAAACGATCCCAAACGGGATGCCGGATGCCCCCACGGGATCAAAAATCCCGAAAATGATCCCAAACGGGTGGTCGGAGGCCCTAACTGGATCAAAAATCCCGAAAACAATCCCAAATGAGATGCCGGACGCCACAACGGGATCAATAATCCCGAAAATGATCCCAAACGGGATGCCGGATGCCACAACGGGATCAAAAATCCCGAAAATGATCCCAAACGGGATGCCGGATGCCACAACTGGATCAATAATCCCGAAAACGATCACAAATGAGATGCCGGACGCCACAACTGGATCAATAATCCCGAAAACGATCCCAAACGGGATGCCGGACGCCACAACGGGATCAAAAAACCACAAAACGATCCCAAACGGGATCCCGTTGATATGGTCGAGAGCCATTCAAGGGGCGGGCTTGGCGCAGGTCCGAAAAAGTCGGGGGGACCGGCGCCGCAAATCGCCACTGTACGACCTGCAGTGGCGCAGGTCCCCCGCCAAAAAACAGACCCGCGCCAAGGAGCCGGGACCGGCGCCATTCTGAGGCAGACCGGCGCCGTCAATCCACCGCGACAGGACTGGGACGGCGTTCAGAATCCTGTCGCAAGAGGGAAAAATGATGGAAGAGACGATAAACCCACCGCGACAGGACCGGGACAGCGTTCAGAATCCCGTCGCAAAAGGAGGGGAGGGCGGAATCGCCCCCCTCTCCTCAAAAAACAGCGTAAAATGTAAACACATATCCAGTAGGCAATTATACAAAATCGTCCGGTCAACTTTGACCAGGCGATTTTCGGTAACATACTATAAGTCAGCGACATCAATTTAACGGCCGTCGCGTTACCGACAGCAAGAGCTGGATATAGGAGGATGTGCGGCAGATAGTTCTCCCCTGCTGTACGAAATCATCCGCCGCATACCGCTGGTGCGCTGGTGCGTGCTGGGGGAGAAGAAAACCAAACACTCTCCGAAAAAACAACGGACATCTCCTAAAAAAATTAGGATATTAAGAATTTATCGCTATCTTTGCATCGTAACACCTTATGCAAGACAGAGATGAAGCAAAAACTGACAGCCAGGGAAGAGATGCTGATGAATATCTTCTGGGCACACGGCCCCTTGTTCATCAGGGATCTTATCAGCTACATACCAGACCCCAAGCCGCACTACAACACCGTGGCTACGCTTGTGAAGTTTCTCGAGGAGAAAGGATTCGTGGAGCGTGAGCCTATGGCCAATTCTTTCCGTTATAAGGTAAGGATCAGCGAACGGCAGTATCACGGAGATACGGTCTCCGAGGTAGTGGCCAGATACTACGACAATTCATACCTTAGCCTTGTATCCCAGTTCGTGGAGGAAGATAAAATGGACCTCCAGGAACTGAAGAACCTTATTACGCAAATCGAAAAGAACAAGAAATGACACCCTTCCTTTTATATGCCGCGAGGGCAGGGCTGTATCTGGCCTTGTTCTATGCTTTTTACCTCCTGGTGATGCGGCAGACTACGTTTTTCCGGCTGAACCGGGTGCTGCTTCTGGCAGGGAGTTATCTCTGCCTGATTCTCCCGCTGTTCCGGGTTCGGGCCATGTCGGCCGTGGGGATCGCATCCGGCTTGACTATGGTAGCGGAAGGGGCGGCCACGGAGAGCCCGGCCGCGGAGGCGTACGCTTTGCCGTGGGATTCAGTTCTCCTATGCCTGCTTATCGCCGGTGCGGCCGTTACGCTGACGCTATATCTCGTCCCGGCCTGGAAAATGGGAAGGGTCATAAGGAGCGGAAAGGCCCAGGAGCGCGACGGATGCTCGCTGGTGCTGCAGGAAAAGGACACCCCATCGTTCAGCTGGGGTCACACAATTGTGATGAGCCGTCTGGACCTGGAGAATAATCCTGCGATATTCACTCACGAACTGATGCACGTACGGTGCCGGCACTCGCTGGACCTCGTCCTTTTACTCCCGATTCAAGTGCTCTTCTGGTGGAATCCACTGGTGTGGATCGCCCGCGAGGAACTGCGGCTCGTCCACGAATACGAGGCCGACGAAGGGGTCATCCAAAATGGCATCGATGCTACTCAATATCAACTGCTTCTGGTGCGGAAAGCCGTAGGGGAACAACGTTTCTCCCTGGCCAGCGGATTTCAGCACGCAAAACTTAAAAACAGAATTACCATGATGCTCAAACCTTCTTCTTCCGGCTGGATGCGCTGGTCGTATCTTGCCATTATCCCCGTACTTGCGGCCTGCATGTTCGCATGCAACCCCGCGAGGAATACCAGCAATCAGGACGCAGACGCTCAAGATGAAAAAATTGACGTTGAAGCGACTGAGCCCACTCCAGAACAAGAGGCTCTTCCCTATCAGCTTATTGAAAACAAGCCCACATTCGACGGCGGCGACGCCAACAACTTCGCCAAATGGGTCAACAGCCATCTGAACTACCCCGAGGAGGCTAAAAAGAACAATATCGAAGGCCGCGTGACCTTGCAGTTCACCGTAGGGGCCGACGGCGTGGTTCGTGATGTAGAGGTCCTGAGGAGTGTCAACGACCTTCTGGATGCCGAGGCGGTAAAGGTAGTATCAGAATCTCCCAAGTGGGAGCCCGGTACGCAGGACGGCAAGCCCGTACCCGTACAGTTCGTATTTCCGATCATCTTCAAGTTAAAATGAGAAGAACGGCACTGATTCTGATGTGAATGATGGTCTTGGGGTGCAAGGGGATCGAACGTTCCTTAGGGCGCAGCTCTAAGGAACTGGATCGTAACCCGAGCCGCCCCAAGGGTGGCACCGCAGTATCCGCTTAAGCGACAGCCATCCCCCCTTGAACGGCCCGTACTTGCGGAAAGCCTCCAGGGCGTACTGGGAGCATGTCGGGGTAAAGCGGCAGCTCGGAGGGGTGAACGGCGAGATGCAGAACCTGTAGAAATGTATCAGCAGGATAAACGGAGCCGACAGCACCCGCTTGGCTATGTCCCAGGCAGTCATTTTGCGGAAATCTTACCCAGCAGGACGGTGATTTCGCCGCTGATGGTTTCAAAATCGACTATGTCCGCACTGTTGTAGGTGAACAGCACGTCGTGCCCGCCGCCGAGCAGGTCCTTCTGCAGGCGGTAGGCCTCGCGCATGCGACGCTTGAGCAGGTTGCGCTTGACGGCGCGCTTGAAATGCTTCTTGGGGACGGAAACCATCAGGCGGTTGAACTCCAGTCCGTTTGCGCCCACGCAGCAGCGCAGGTGCGCACTATGCTCCCACTTGCCCTTGCTCATAAGGGCGGAAATGGCCGTCCTTCCGCACAGCCGTTCCTCCTTTGGGAGCGTGAAGTCCATCCTACCTGGAGCTGAGGAAAACGTCGATGGCCTTTGCGGCTGAAGGGACATCCTCGGACGGGCCCTGGACGGCGATCCTGTAGCCGCCGGCCTCGAGCTCGCGGGTGATGCTGCGGCCGTAGGAGATGAAGGCAAGGTCTCCCTGGCTGAAGCCGGGGAAGGACGCCAGGAGCGACTTGAGGTCGTAGGGGTTGTAAAGCACGACTGCGCCGTACTGAGACAGGTCCACGCCGGAAATGTCCTGGGTAACGGACTTGACCATGACGGAAACGGTGACGTCGAGGCCGGCCTTCTCGAACAGGGCGGTGAGAGCGCCTCCGTTGGATTCTGCAGAAGTTACGATGAGGAATTTCTCACCCTTGTGCTTGGGGCCGATAAGGGAAACGACGCTCTGCGGAGTGCCGTCTCCGAAGAAAATCTTGCGCTTGCGGTAAACCACGTGCTTCTGCAGATACAGGGCGACGAGCTCCGTAGTGCAGAAATACTTCATGGTCTCCGGCACCTTGAAACGCATCTCTTCGCACAGTTTGAAGTATGCGTCGATGGCGTGCCTTGAGGAAAAGACGATGGCGGTATAATCGGGAAGGTTGATTCTCTGTGCGCGGAATTCCTTTGCGCTGAGGGGTTCTATAAGGAAGAACGGAACAAACTCCACAGTGGCTCCGTACTTCTCCTCCAGTGCCTTGTAGGCGTTGAGATTGGAGGGAGTTTTCTGTGAAACTAATATCTTCATCGGGTACACGTCAATATCAAAATGCCCAGGGGCAAAAGTTCAAGGGCGCAAAGATACAAAATTGTTGGGAAAACCCCATAACGGGACGATAAAATTTGCGCAGTACGCGTAATATCAATCAGATAGGCCAAAGCCGCCTCAACCGTCAAAACCACCCTTCCAACTGCCGCAGAAGCGCCGATTGCCTCCAGGATAACGGTGCTGACAAGCGCCAGGAGCACATACTGTATGAAGTAATTGTAAAATGCGTGCCTCACGGTGCAGGCGAATTCGGAAGTCCGGCTCCTCAGGGGCGATATCAGGTAAAATATATCCCGGACGGCGACGAAACCGACGATGACCGCCGCCGTAAGCGCAAGCTGAAGCCCCGCAGGAGCGGCAGCCCGCCACGAAGGGTCCAGAAGGGAATAACGGTCGGCGATGATGCAGAAGAGGACACCGCAGACCAGGGCGACGGTATTGCGCGTACGTGACAGGTTGACGCTGTGCTCCAGCTCCACGTTGGCCTTCCAGATGACGATTCCGCGCAGCAGCGACGGACCGAGCAGGATGATGTCCCGGATTTCTATCACCAGAAGCGCCAGCGCCACGATAACCGCGATGCGGTTGACCACCACCTCGCTCCAAAGCAGTTCGGTGGCCGTCTGCGCAAGCGGCGAAGCGGACATCTGAAGTACGCCCTGATAGAACAGTTCCGGCATCAGTTACCTCTCTTAGCGTTGTATCCCATAGACTGCAGAAGGGCCGTCACCTTGTCCCGGAGGTCCCCCTGGATGGTGATTTCGCCGTCCTTGGCCGTCCCGCCGACGCCGCACTTAGTCTTGAGCGTCTTGGCAAGGGCCGAAAGGTCATCCTGCGTGCCGACGAACCCTTCCACCAGCGTCACCTGCTTGCCGGCGCGCTGACGGCGGTCGATGCGGACGATGAGGCGCTGCTTGCCGGGAGCGAGGGTTTCCTGCTCCGGAGCCTCCTCCGTAGTATATTTAAAGTCCGGATTCGTAGAATAAACCACACCCAGACGGGATTTCCAATCGTTGTCTGACATAACTCTATACTGCTTTATCGACCGTCATCTCGCACGCTGCGCAGTCGAAGCCCAGCGCCAGCCGGCGGCCATTGTTTACCAGGAACAGCGGGCCCGACGGCTTCGCCCCCTGATACTTTGGACACATTCCAAGTTCGTACCTTATACAATACCGGGTCCGCATAAGAGGGCCAGGAGATTTCTCCACTCCGCTCCGCTCCGGTCGAAATGACAGCGAAGAGAGCTCCGCCGAGGAAGGTACTGCTCCAAGGGGAAGAGAAGAGAACTCCGCCGCCGACAATGAGGCCCCCGGTGATGGAGTGACGGAAGCAGAGTCCCTCCGGAAAGCATTGCCGCCCGCGGCTTGGAGCGGGAGGGGCCCGCAGGCGTAGCCTGTGGGAGGGGGAGCGAAGCGACGCTTTCCGGAGGGACTCTGCTGGA
>CACZEU010000040.1 GCA_902780175.1 uncultured Bacteroidia bacterium | reverse complement strand
GGCGCGGCGGTACTGCTTGCCGTCATCCCCACCCTTCTCGGGGGAACATTCGCAACCTGGCTCTACCGGGCGCTGCTCTTCCTCGTCGTATCCTGCCCCTGCGCGCTGGTCATTTCGGTGCCGCTTTCGATGTTCGGAGGCATAGGAGGCGCCTCCCGCAAGGGCATACTCTTCAAAGGATCCAACTATCTGGAGGCAATCTCCAAAGTCGGCACTGTCGTATTCGACAAGACCGGAACGCTCACCCGCGGCGTCTTCGAGGTCACAGCGGTGCATCCGGAACTTATCGAAGAAAAGGAACTCCTGCACCTTGCGGCCCACGTGGAGCGGTACTCGGTCCACCCGATCGCCGCGTCGCTGCGGGCCGCCTATCCTGAAGAGGATGACGACTGCACGGTGGAAAATGTGCAGGACGTCGCCGGAAAGGGCGTATCGGCAATGGTAAACGGCCGCCGCGTTTGCGTAGGCAACGGTGCGATGATGGACGACGAGGGAGCCGCGTGGCATCCCTGCCACAAACACGGAACCATCGTCCACGTAAGCATCGACGGTGTCTATGCAGGGCATATCGTAGTGTCCGACGTGGTCAAACCCGAATCTGCCGGAGCCATTGAAGCACTGCGCAAGGCCGGCGTACAGCGTACCGTGATGCTCACCGGAGACCATGAGGAAACGGCCGCAGCGGTGGCCGGTGAACTCGGACTCGACGCCTGGTATTCCGGACTCCTGCCCGACGGCAAGGTCCGCAAGCTGGAGGAACTGATGTCCGGCAAGGCCGACGGACGCCTTCTCGCATTCGTGGGCGACGGCATCAACGACGCCCCGGTGCTTGCCAGGGCCGATGTTGGAATCGCAATGGGCGCGATGGGCTCGGACGCCGCAATAGAGGCCGCAGACGTTGTGCTGATGGACGACGATCCCCGCAAGATCGCCACTGCCGTCGGAATTGCACGCAGGACCATCAGGATCGCAGCGGAGAACACCTGGTTCGCAATCGGCGTGAAACTGCTGGTGCTGCTCCTTGCGGCCTTCGGCGTCGCCACGATGTGGATGGCCGTTTTCGCCGACGTGGGTGTCACCGTACTTGCCGTCCTGAACGCCATGCGTGCCCTGAGATAGACGCGCAATGCCGATTGGAGCGGCGCAGGGTTGTCTTTTTCCTTCAAAAGAATTATTTTTGTGGAAAACAACAACCACAATGTACGAATACACTGAAGTCGCACCTTTCAAGTACGCACTGAGCATCGACAACCACGAAGAGATAGTCTCCGCCCTGCTGGCGTTCTGCAAGGACAATGAAATCTACGCAGGAAGCGTCAGCGGAATCGGCGCCGTCAGCGAAGCCACGTTCCGCTTCCTCGACCCCGCTACCATGAAGTACGTCGACAGGACGTTCACGGAACAGATGGAAATCACCAACCTCATCGGAAACATTTCCATCAAGGACGGAGAGCCGTACCTTCATATCCACATCACAGCAAGCCGCAGCGACTACAGCTGCATCGGAGGGCACCTCCTCAGCGCCCGCATCAACGGCGCCTGCGAACTCATCGTCGAGGACTTCTTCGACGGATACATCGGCAGGGAAACAGACCCCGAGACCGGCATCAACCTGTTCAAATTCTAAGCGGATATGTCATTCGTAATGGTCATAGAGCTGCTGATAGTCCTGGCGGCTCTCTACGTAGGCTCGCGCTACGGCAGCCTCGCCCTCGGAGCCATCTCCGGCATCGGACTGGCCATCCTCGTCTTCGGATTCGGGCTCAAGCCGGGTACTCCCCCGACGGACGTCATCTACATCATCATAGCCGCCGTTACCTGCGCAGGCACGCTACAGGCGTCGGGAGGTATGGACTGGATGATCCAGATTGCGGAGAAGATGCTCCGCAAGCATCCGGAGCATATCACCTTCCTGGGGCCTCTGGTCACATTTTTCCTCACCGTCCTGGTAGGCACCGGGCACGTGGTTTACACCATCATGCCCATCATCTGCGACATAGCACTCAAGAAGAATATCCGCCCGGAGCGTCCGTGCGGCGTCGCTTCCATCGCCTCGCAGGTCGGCATCACATGCTCGCCCATCGCCGCGGCGGTGGTGGCGTTCGTCACCATTTCCAACGCCAACGGATATATGGTTTCGATACCTCAGGTGCTGATGGTCACCATTCCGGCGTGCGTAATCGGACTGATGTGCGCCGCGCTGGCGTCGTACAGGCGTGGCAAGGACCTCGACAAGGACCCGGAATTCCTCCGCCGCAAATCGGACCCGGAGCAGTATGCATATATGTATGGCAATACCGCTACAACCCTTGACAAGGTTATTACTCCCGCCGCAAAGGCTTCGGTGTTCATCTTTTTGGGATCGCTGCTTATCATTGTCGCCTTTGCATTCCTCCAGATGTTCCATACCGCGGACGGCAAGACGGTGGCCGCGGCCATCAACCTGCCCAAGATGAACATCTGCATCCAGATAATCATGCTGATGGCGGCAGCGGCAAACATAATGTTCTGCAAGGCATCGCCCAAGAAAGCGGTCGCAGGTGCTGTATGGCAGTCCGGAATGGTTGCGGTCGTGGCAATTTACGGTATCGCCTGGCTGGCGGACACCTATTTCGGCAATTACCTTGAGGAAATGAAGCAGATGCTGTCGGGGCTCGTTTCCAGTTATCCCTGGAGCATCGCTTTCGTGTTCTTCCTCGTCTCCGTACTCATCAATTCACAGGGGGCCGTCGTCGTGGCAATGCTGCCGCTGGCGTACGAACTCGGAATCGCGGGTCCGGTGCTGCTGGGCGTACTGCCGAGCGTGTACGGGTATTTCTTCATTCCAAACTACCCCTCCGACATCGCCACCGTCAATTTCGACCGCTCCGGCACTACCGTCATCGGGAAATATCTTCTGAACCACAGTTTCATGATGCCCGGCCTGATAAGCGTCGGAGTGTCGACCATCCTCGGATATCTCATCACGAACGTGTTCTTCCCCGGCTACTTCGCAAGTTTTATGCAATAGGCAATTGTTTTTAATCAAAATTGACTATATTTGCACATTAACTATTTATTTATTGTTATGAAAAAATCATTCTTCATTGCACTGCTCGCAGTTCTTGCACTCGCAACCAGCTGCTCCGCAACCCTCAAGTCCCTCCAGGAGCCCCGTTCTCACTTTGAGTTCACCGCCAACGACATCACCGTCTCCGCTCCTGTAAGCGGCGAGGCCACCGTCACCCGCATTCTCGGCATCGACTGGGCACGTCTCTTCACCTCCACCGCAGGTTTCATTGAGAGCAACGCCTCCATCATCGGCGCCCTCCTCAACGCAGACGAGTATTATGCTCTCTACGACCTCCTCGAGAAGAATCCGGGCTACGACTTCGTCCTCTATCCTCAGACAACCACCAAGACCACCGGTGTCCAGGGTATCTTCACCACCACCGAGGTTAAGGTTACCGCCCGTCTCGGCAAACTCAAGAAATAATTTATATTTCGAGATAAAAAACCGGTCAGTTCCCTGGCCGGTTTTTTTAGTCCTTAAGATACCCCAGGCTCTCGGGGCCTTCGTTGAACAGCAGATCCATTATGGACAGGCCGTCAACGAAGCCCCAGCGCTCACGGAAGACCTGCCAGTACGGCCTGCAGGCACGTACGGGCGGGCGTTTGGGGGATATGATGTCGCGCAGGTCCCCTTCCGGTTCTGCCACCCAGTCAGCGGTAGGCTCAATCGAAGGGGCCATGCCGATCTTGCGGCAGAAGAAATCGATAATGTCTTTGTTCAGGTCCCACAGGAGGGGCCTTTTGCTGTCCATCAGGGCAAAGAGTTCATCCCTGTAGTATTCGAAGAAGGGGGAACTGTAGTAGGCCGTATCTATGGCGTACTGCGTCTGGCGGAGCCACGGGGTGGACCAGTCAATCCGGATATCGGTTATGAGGCGCGAGGGACCGTGGATGACAGGCACGCGCAGGTCCATCGGGCCACCTTCGGTGAGGATGCGGCAGCGGTTGCGCCAGGTCTGCTTGCGGTAGCTCTCGCAGGCCTCCAGGCACACGCGGGGGTTGTTTGCCAGTACGGCAAACCAGTCGACGGGAGGAAAATATGCGGTGGAAAGGATCACTCGACGTCCTTTGCGCCGGGCTCCCCTGCCCTCACGATGCCGCGCTTGGAACTGCGGATGAAATTGAGGATGTTGTCGCGGGCCTCCGACTGGGGGAAGCCTTCCTCGATGCGGGCGAGGGAATCGGAAATATTGTAACCCTGATGATATATGAGGTCGTAGATGTCCTTGATGGTGCGGATGACCTCGGAGTCGAAGCCGCGGCGCCTCAGGCCAACCAGGTTGATGCCGGCGAAGACGATGGGGACGCGTCCGCAGATGGAATACGGGGGGATGTCCTTGTTGATTGCGGTGCCGCCGCCGACCATGGCGTGGGTGCCGATCTTGGAGAACTGATGGACCTTGGTGCCGCCGCCGATTATGGCCCAGTCGTCGACGTCGGTCTCTCCGGCAAGTCCTACGTAACTTACGAGTATGCAGTGGTTTCCGACGTTGCAGTCGTGGGCCACGTGGACGTAGGACATGATGAGGGTGTCGTTGCCGATGCGGGTGACGCCCTTGCCGCTGGCAGCCGTGCCGCGGTTGATGGTGGCGCATTCGCGGATGTTGACGCGGTCGCCTATCTGCACGCTGGTAACTTCACCGTCGAACTTGAGATCCTGGGGGACGGCGCCGACGACGGCTCCCGGATAGACGTTGCAGTCGCGTCCGATGGAGACGTAGGGGAAGATGGTGGCGTGCGGCAGGATGTGGGTGCCGGGGCCGATGGTGACGTTGTCGTCGATATATGCGTAAGGGCCGACCTCGACGTCTTCAGCAAGGACGGCGCCGGGATGTACGGTTGCGAGGGGATGTATCTTGGGCATTTTTCAGATGTTTTTCAGGATTTCGGCGGCCGCGGCGGTATTGATGGCGTGGCCGGGTTTGAATGCTGTTATGCGCGCCTGGAGGAAGCCGCCGCAGAGACGGAGGTCGCCCAGCAGGTCAAGCATCTTGTGGCGGGCGCACTCGTCGGGGAAACGGAGGCTGAGGTTGTCGAGGTAGCCCTGCGGGGTGACGTGGACCTCGGGCTTGCCGAGCATTCGGGCCATCCGGTCCAGGCGGCGCTGGCTCACGGGACGCTCGACTGCGACTATCACGTTGTCCAGGTCGCCGCCCTTGGCAAGGCCCAGGGCCAGCAGCGGCCAGACCTCGTGGAGGAAGCAGAATGTACGGCACGGGGCAATCTGGGTGGCGTAGTCAGTATCCTCGTTTACTTTTACGGTCTGTACGCCGATTATCCTCGAACCGTAATCGACCGTTAGTTCCAGGGACGGGCTGTCGGACGGCTCGATGTGCACCCAGGAGCCGGAGGAGTTCTTGACGAATATCTCCCGGGACGGGCGTATCCAGCGGCGGGGGGCGTCCTGTTCCTTTATTCCAGCGTGTTTGATGGCCTCCACGAACGGTGCGGCACTGCCGTCCAGGATGGGCAGTTCGGCGGTGCTGACGTCTATGC
The DNA here is from genome assembly GCA_902780175.1 of uncultured Bacteroidia bacterium. Lineage (GTDB taxonomy): Bacteria > Bacteroidota > Bacteroidia > Bacteroidales > UBA932 > Cryptobacteroides. The sequence continues at coordinate 19,003 of CACZEU010000040.1, read as the reverse complement.
GGGCGTTGTCGATCCCAAGGCCGGTGAGTGCCGAAAGAAGATGCTCGACGGTGCCGATATGGGAGCGGCCGATGCCGATGGAGGTGCTGCGGCGGGTGGCGCTGATATGGTCGGCGCGGGCGGGAATCTCGGCGCCGGTATCCTGGCGCACGAAGATGATGCCGGTGTCTGCCGGAGCCGGATTGATGGTGATTTGCGAGAATTTCCCCGTATGGAGGCCTTTCCCTTCAAAGCTGCACGGTCCACTCAGGGTTCTCTGGCACATACTAAAGGAATGCGAATTTTACGATGAGCCAGGCCATTACGCCGCTGACGCAGAGCTTGAGGCCGGTACCGCAGATGAATCCGAGGAATGCGCCGGCGCCGGCCTTGAAGGCCTGCCAGACGCCCTTGTTGGTGACGAGGAGCTCTCCAAGGAACGCACCGAGCAGGGAGCCGGTGATGATGCCGACGGGAGGGAGGATCATGCCGGCGAAGAGGCCGATGATGGCGCCGGTGGAGGCGGCTTTGTGGCCTCCGGCCATACGGGTGACGCCTGCGGGGATGACGTAATCGAGTATGGTAACGATAATGGTGACGGCCAGCCATATAAGCAGGCACGTGAGGGTCATGGGGTCGGGGCGTTCTCCGGCCTTGTCTGCAAAGTAGACGAGGAGCATTCCGATCCAGCTGAGGGGCGGACCGGGGATGCCTGGAACGACGCTGCCGACAATTCCGAGGACCGCAAACAGGACCGCAAAGACAATCAGTACAGTCATGGTCGCGAAATTACAAATTTATTTGTTAATTCAAAAATAATTCCTACCTTTGCAGTCCCTATATCGGGCCCGTGTGCCCGGGGGACCAGAGTCGGTGGGTTCTGCAATCCGCGACATCCGCAACACCACAGACAAGGCCGAGGCCGAAAAGAATGCTCCCAAGGTCTACGCAATGATCGACAAGCTCGCAAAGATCGGAGTCATCCACAAGAACAAGGCTTCCAACCTCAAGAGCGGAATCCAGGTTTACATCAACAACCTTTAAAACCTAAGACGCGTTCCACTACGCGTCTTTTTCTTCACGGGATGTAGCGCAGTTGGCTAGCGCACCACGTTCGGGACGTGGGGGTCGTCTGTTCGAGTCAGATCATCCCGACTTACAAAGCGGCAATTGCCGCTTTGTTTGTTTTCGGGATGATCTGACCATTCAATCCCCCTGCACCCCCAGGGGACCGAGAGGAGGTCCTCTCGGGCTCTCCCTATCTACCGCAGTGCTTTGCGAGCGCTGCACCCCAGGGGACGGGGGAAGGGATTCCCCCGACGCAGCTATGCAGCTCCCCCTTCTATCTACCGCAGTGCTGTGCTGGCGCTGCACCCCTTACCGCGAAGACGATGTGAGAGTGCTCACGTTATCTTCAGGTGCAAGAAAAGGGCAAAACAGCAAAGAAACAGTGCGCGAAGAAGACGTGAGAGTGCTCACGTTGTCTTCAGGTTCGAGAAAAGGGCAAATCTCTGGCGAAACCGCTCGCGAAGACGATGTGAGGGTGCTCACGTTGTCTTCGCGCACAACAGGGGTGAAGGGAAAGTGCCGGGCAGAAGAAAAACCAGCCTCAGCGGAGGACAGGGGCGGGTAACGCGACGGGGCAGGACCGCGAAACGGCAATCAGGGTCTCGACGGGTCAAGGCTGCGAAATGGCAACCAGGATCCCGACGGTTCAGGGCCGCGAAACGGCAACCAGGGTCTCGACGGTTTCGGGGCGGGAGTCGGGGAAGTTGGTGTCGTGACGGACCATGCCGATGCCGGGGGCGTACCAGGTGAGGGTGAGGCGTTCGCGGCGATGGAGCGGCGCCTTTTCAAGTTTGCGTTCGCTGACAACGACGCAGTCGTAAGTGCCTGCAGCAACGGTGATTGTCTCCCGGCGCAGGACGGAGCGCTCGGTATAGTCGATCGTCATCTTGATGCCGGCCCAGGACACCACGGCGTGGATATCCGGAAGGACATCCCCGGGCGAGAGAGTTGCGGGCAGCAGGGAAACCCCTCCCGAAGACGTAAAGTCAAAGGCGGAGAACTGCTGTCGGGCTGCCTCCTGGGCGGCCTTTGCCACATCGACCTCGACGGTGCCGTCGGTGCGGACCGTTACCGTTGACCTGACGGGCTCTTTCAGAGGCGATTTCCCGGTGTCGGAGGTGATGAAGGAAGTAACGTCGATCTCCAGTCCTCCCCCGCCGGAACGGCGCACGGCGTCAATCGTCTCGGTGTGTGTCCACCAGGGCTTGCCGGTACCGGCGGCGACGCGCTCATAATGGAGAACGGCGCCCTCGGAGGTGCAGAAAAAAGCCTTGGTCTGGGCCGAAGCCGCAAAGCAGGCACAGACCAGGGCTGAAGCGACAAAGAGTCTGCGCAAAACCATCAGGCAGCAGTCTCCTTACGTCTGGTAAGGTTGAAAACCGTGGCTACCGTAAGGCCGGAGATGATATGCCAGATTCCCCACCACGCTGTGATGACAAGCATGCCACCGTGAGGCGGGAAGCCGGCGAAGATGCTCGTTCCCAGCAGAAGCACAAGCCCGAGGCCGGAGTTCTGGATGCCGGTCTCGATGGTGAGGGTGCGGCGGTCCCGGAACGGAAGTTTGCCGACCGTGGCCACTGTATAACCAAGCGTGAGTGCCAGGAAGTTATGTATCAGCACCACCACGAAGATGTACTTGACGCACTTCATGAAGGCCTCCATGTTGCCCTTGAACGCAAGCACCACCATGACGAGGAAGAACACGATGGAAATCCACTGGAGGGGCTTCTTCAACGCATTCGCCACCTTGGGCAGGAACTGCGAGGTGAGGATGCCGAGTGTGAGTGGTATGCCGAGCAGGATGAATATGGTCTTGAAGACATCCCACAGGGGGATGGCAAGGACCGGAACGTCACCTGCGATGTTGCTTGCGGTATGCAGGTAGATGTTGCCCCACAGCCAGAAATTGAACGGTGTCATGAGGACCGCGAGGGCGGTGCTGATAGCCGTAAGGGAGACCGACAGCTCGACATTGCCCTTCGCAAGGGACGACATGAAATTGGAGATGTTCCCTCCAGGGCAGGCGGCCACCAGGACCATTCCAAGCCCCATCATGGGAGAAATCCATTTGCCGAACAAAAGTGCGAGGCCGCAGGTGAATGCGGGCAGCAGGATAAGCTGGCTGCACGCTCCGAGCAGCACCGATTTGGGTTTCTTGAATACCTCGACGAACATCCTGGGCTTGATTCCGAGGGCAACCCCGAACATCACGAACGCGAGGACTATATTGATAGTATTCATTCCGCCGGCATTGAGGTTGACCTCGATGGCGTCGATGGCGGCAGCGGTTTCAGGTGTCATAGAACGTTAAAGCATTAAATTATCCACAGTAGAAGTATTCCCGGACCAGTTTGCCCATCAGTTCGGGGTCGCGGCGGGCGGCCTCGTGAAGGTTGCTGTCGCCGAAGCGGCGAAGCCCCTTGAGGATGCCGTCGATCATGCGGGGTTCGAAAACTCCGCAGGCCTCGTAAACCGCACGCTGGCGCTCCAGGCAGTCGGCGGACTCGGCGCAGCAGGTTGGCAGGGCGTCGAGCGTAGCAAGGCGGGCCGCATTCTCGGGACGGTGGATGTCCATATCGACATACTTCGCGTCTGCGAGCGCAAGGGCCTCGGCCTCGGGCATCTCGAGTCCGTAACGGGCGGCGACGCACAGGCCTGCCATCAGCTGGTAAATATCGGCCGAACAGTCGGGGGAACGCATCTCGAAGGTCTGCTTGCTGGTGGTGTCACGGTCGGTCGGACGCACCTGGGGATTGGCGGCGGAGCACATATCAGTGCCGCTGGACCAGCCGAGTGGAACACGCACGAGCGCAGAGCGGTTGCAGTCGCCCCAGCAGACGTTCGTGGGGGCCTCCTGATGGGGCACCAGACGGAAGTATGAGGTGGGATTCTTGTTGCCGAATGCCGTAATGGACGGCGCCAGGACCATCATTCCGGCGATGGCGCGGCGTGCGGCCTCAGACAGCTTGCCGCCCTCGCCGAGGGTGACGTTGCGGCCGTCTTTCATCAGGCGCATGTGGATATGCATTCCGGATCCGGCCTTGCCGACGGTGATCTTGGGTGCGAAGGAAACGTCGAGCCCCCACTTCCAGGCGAGGTTGCGGATTACCCATTTGGCGAGGAGCAACTGGTCCGCCGCGGTATCAAGCGGGCAGGGCAGGAACTCTATTTCGTTCTGCTCATAGACCTTGCCGTCCAGGGTGAAGTTGCCGACCTCGCTGTGGCCGTACTTGATCTGGCCGCCGGTCTTGGCGACGTGGTCCATGCAGGCGCGGCGGAAGTCGTTGAGCTTTGCGAAAGGCTCGCTCTCGTGGTAGCCGCGCTGGTCGGTGGCCGGGAACAGGGGATCCTCCTCGGTGATGACGTAATACTCAAGTTCTCCCATAGCCTCGAAGGTGAGGCCGGTGCTGCGGTGGAATTCCTCACCGGCGCGCATCAGCGTGGCGTACGGGGCGCACTCGAACGGCCTGCCGCTCTTGGTGAAGAAGCTGCACAGGAAGCACAGGGTGGGTATTTCGGTGAAAGGATCGACGAAGGCGGTACGGTAACGCGGGATGACGTAGAGGTCGCTGTTGCCGGCCTCGATGAATGAAGGGAAGAGGCTGGAGCCGTCCACCCTTTCGCCCTCCACAAGCACCGTCTCTGCGTATTCCAGGGAATTGACGGTGAAATTGAGAGTCTTTACGCGGCCGTCTTCGGCGGGGTACATAAAGTCTATCATGCGTATCTCCTTGGCGACGATGAAGTCCAGCATATCCTGGGCGGTAAATGCCGAAGGGGCCTTCTTGAGGTATGAGATGACCTCGTTGGGGTTGAGTTGAAGATTTTTATCCATTATTCTGTGATTAGTTCTTTGAAACGGCGCATTCCGGCGGTAGCCACTTCATTGATGAAAGTAACTCCCGGGATGTGCCCGCCTAGTGCGGAATCGGGGTCGATGAGGAAAATCCTGCAGCCGGAGGGGGCGTACTGATAAAGGCTGGCGGCCGGATAGACCTGGAGCGATGTGCCGACGATGACGAGGATGTCGGCCAGAGCCACCAGTCCGGCGGCCTTTTCCAGATTGGGGACGGCCTCGCCGAACCATACGATGTGGGGACGCAGCTGGCGCATATGCGGGCCGCCTTTCTCCCCCATCGCCACCGGACGGTAGCCGATGTCCATTACGTATTTCTCCGAGAAGCCGTCGGAATAGTCGTAGCAGTCCTCGGGACGCACCTTGGTGAGTTCTCCGTGAAGATGGAGGACGCGGGAACTGCCGGCCCTCTCGTGGAGGTTGTCGACATTCTGGGTGACGACGCAGACGTTGAAGTTTTCTTCCAGCTGCGCCACGATACGGTGGGCGTCGTTGGGCTCACAGCCCTTGAGCTGCGCCCTGCGTTCGTTGTAGAAGCGCAAAACCTTCGCAGGATCCCTCTGCCAACCCTCCGGAGTGCAGATTTCCTGTACGGGGACATTGTCCCACAGGCCGTTACCTCCGCGGAAGGTGGAAATACCGCTCTCTGCGCTTATACCGGAGCCACTGAGGACGACAAGATTATTTTTCTTCATACCCCCAAAGATACGCACAATTTTTTGTTTGATTAAAATATTTGGCTTATAATTGCACCGGATAATCCTAACCTTACAATGAACGCAGACAACAAAAAGAGACACGTCATCAGCCAGGAGAACCTTCCTGCAGACATCGCCGCTTTGTTCAATGAGAAGTACAACAAGGGGTTCCAGGACCTCCTGCCCGACCTTGTCAAGTACTCGCCGGGCATCAATCCCCGTACCGGCAAGCAGATTGAACCGTTCTACGCCGTCACCCTGGAAACGGAAACTGACATCTACCTCGTAAAGATCAAGGTCGACATCGACAACCCCGAGGACGTCGAACGCTGGCTCGAAGGGGAAGAAGAAGCGGAAGCCGAGGAAGTCGCCGGAACCGCCGGCACTCCCGACACCTCCGACACCCTGCCCGACGACAACATCTCCCAATACGGCTCAGATGACGATTCAGCAGACTCATAAGAGCCTGCTGTCACGTATCCCGGAACGTTCCCGCCTGCTCATCCTGAGCCTCCTCGTCGGCGTCTGCTCCGGACTTGCAGCGGTTTTGCTGACCTGGTGCATCGACAGTATCAGGCAGTTGCTCGAAAGCGGCGTCATCCGGGACAGAAACATATTCTACCTCATACTGCCGGGCGTGGGAATGCTCATTTCCCTGCTCCTGCTCCGCTTCGTCATCCGGGACAACATCCGTCACGGGGTCACCAAGGTCCTGTTCGCGGTCAGCCGCGGTGAATCCAAGATCAAGCCGCACAACACCTGGTCGTCGATGCTCACATCCGCTGTCACCATCGGATTCGGCGGATCCGTAGGTGCGGAGGCACCAATCGTATATACAGGCGCCGCCATCGGCAGCAATCTCGGCCGGCTCTGCGGCCTGTCGTACCGCAACATCACCGTCCTGCTCGGCTGCGGCGCGGCCGGTGCCATCGCAGGCATCTTCAAGGCCCCCCTCGCCGGGGTGCTGTTCACGATGGAGATCCTCCTGTTCAACATCTCCCTGTCGTCGATGCTCCCGCTGCTGATTTCCACAGTTTCGGCAACGGTCATTTCCTATATCTTCCGCGGGCAGACGGCGATGTTCAGCAGCAGCCTCACCCCGTTCTCCATGGGGAACATCCCCTTCTACATCGTCATGGGAGTGCTGCTCGGCCTCGGCTCGCTGTACTTCATGCGCAGCACGCTCTGGATGGAGGACCGGCTCGCCAGGATAAGCAATTCATACCTCCGGTGGGCCATCTGCGCCGTTGCGCTCGGGCTTATGATATTCCTCTTCCCGCAGCTGTACGGAGAGGGCTACGGCATACTCGGCGAACTGCTAAGCGGCCAGGAGGCACAGGCGGACGGCGGTTCAGCCTTCTCGTGGCTCACGGAGAAGGGCTGGGGCGTGCCGCTGTTCTTCCTGCTGGTGTTCCTCGTAAAGGTACCGGCGATGACCTTCACCAACGCCGGCGGAGGCAACGGCGGAACCTTCGGTCCCACCCTGTTCTGCGGCGCCATCGCCGGATTCGTCATCGCACGGTTCTTCAATCTTGCCGGAGCCGAAGTCCCCGAGCAGAACTTCGTCCTGGTAGGTATGGCGGCAATGATGGCAGGCGTGATGCAGGCCCCGATGACGGCCATCTTCCTCATCGCAGAGATTTCCGGAGGATACGAGCTCCTTATCCCGCTGATCCTCACCGCCACGGTATCATACGGCACCGTCCGCATATTCGAAAAGTACTCCATTTACACCAAGCGCATAGCCCAGAGCGGCGACCTCCTCACCCACGACGCCGACCAGGCCGTCCTCACGCTGATGAACACGGACTCCCTGATAAGGGACAAGTATCCGCGGGTACAGCTCGACACTCCCCTTCGCCGGGTCGTAAAGGAGATTACGGACAGCACCGCCGCAGTCATCCCCGTCCTCGACGCCCAGGGACGCTTCCAGGGGCTCATCGACGTGGGCAACATCCGCAAATACCTCCTCCGCACCGACCTGTACGACAAGCGGACCGCCGCCAACATCATGGAGAACTCCCCCACCGTCATCCTGCAGGGTGAAAAGATGGAAAGAGTGATGCGCAAATTCGACCGTACCGGCGCCTGGCGCCTCCCGGTGGTGGATTCCGAGCGCCGCTACCTTGGCTTCATCTCCCGGTCCCGCCTCCTGATGGCCTACCGCGACGAGCTCAAGGAAATCTCCGCAGAAGATTAAAAGTACCGATTATGGCTGACGAAAAGATAATATTCTCGATGAACGGGGTGAGCAAGATTCTCCCCCACAACAACAAGGTCATACTCAAGGACATCTACCTTGGTTTCTACTACGGGGCCAAGATAGGCATCATAGGCCTCAACGGCGCCGGCAAGTCCACGGTTCTCAAGATCATCGCCGGAGTGGAGAAACCCACCCGCGGCGAGGTCGTCTGGGCACCCGGATACAGCGTCGGCTACCTTGAGCAGGAGCCTCAGATGGACAATTCCAAGACGGTTCTGGAAGTCGTACAGGAGGGAGTCCAGGAGGTGATGGACATGCTCGCGGAGTACAACGAAATCGGCATGAAGTTCTGCGAACCCATGGGAGACGACGAGATGAATGCCCTCATCGAGCGCCAGGGAGAGCTCACCGAGGCCATCGAGCACGCCGACGGCTGGGAGATTGACTCCAAGCTTGAAAGGGCGATGGACGCCCTCCAGTGTCCCCCGCCCGACGCTTCCGTCGCCACCCTCTCCGGAGGCGAGCGCCGCCGTGTGGCCCTCTGCCGCCTGCTCCTCCGCCAGCCCGACGTCCTCCTTCTCGACGAGCCCACCAACCACCTCGACACCGAGAGCATCCAGTGGCTCGAGGCCCATCTGAAGCAGTACAAAGGCACCGTCATCGCCGTTACCCACGACCGCTATTTCCTCGACAACGTGGCCGGATGGATACTCGAACTCGACCGCGGCGAGGGCATCCCCTGGAAGGGAAATTATTCCGGATGGCTGGAGCAGAAGAGCAAGCGCCTCGCGATGGAAGAGAAGCAGGAAAGCAAGCGCCGCAAGACCCTGGAGCACGAGCTGGAGTGGGTACGCATGGCTCCCAAGGCACGTCACGCCAAGCAGAAAGCCCGTCTGGGCGCATACGAGAAACTCGCCTCCGCAGACACGAAGGAGAAAGAGGCCAACCTGGAAATCTACATCCCCAACGGCCCGCACCTCGGCAACAAGGTCATCGAGTTCAAGGACGTCAGCAAGGCCTACGGCGACAAGCTCCTCTTCGAGCACCTGAGCTTCGAATTGCCGCCGGCAGGCATCGTGGGCGTAATCGGCCCCAACGGAGCCGGCAAGACCACCCTGTTCCGCCTCATCATGGGCATCGAACAGCCCGATTCCGGCAGCATCACGATCGGAGATACCGTCAAACTTGCCTACGTCGACCAGCAGCACCGCAGCATCGATCCCGACCTCACGGTATATGAAACCATAGCCGGCAATTCCGAATGGATACGCCTCGGCAACCGCGACATCAACGCCCGCAGCTGGGTCAGCCGCTTCAATTTCTCCGGAGCCGACCAGGAAAAGAAATGCGGCGTGCTCTCCGGCGGCGAGCGCAACCGCCTCCATCTTGCACTCACGCTGAAGGACGAGGGCAACGTACTGCTTCTCGACGAACCTACCAACGACGTGGACGTCAACACTATACGCGCCCTCGAAGAGGGTCTTGACGGCTTTGCCGGGTGCGCCGTCGTAGTAAGCCACGACCGCTGGTTCCTGGACCGCATCGCAACCCATATCCTCGCATTCGAGGGCGACAGCCAGGTATATTTCTTCGAAGGCAGTTATTCCGAATACGAAGAGAACCGCAGGATGCGCCTCGGCGACACCGAGCCCAAGCGCTTCAAGTATAAGAAACTAATGGAATAATTTTTATATTTGCAAGGTTATGAAGAATCTTGTGATCATACCGACCTACAACGAGGTCGAGAATGCGGAAAAGATAATCAGGGCCGTCCTTGCGCTGCCCGAGGGTTTCCAGATACTCATTATCGACGACGGTTCCCCCGACGGCACCGCCGACGTGGTCAAGGGCCTTCAGGGTGAGTTCGGCGGCCGCCTGCACCTTATCGAGCGCAGCGGCAAGCTCGGGCTCGGCACCGCCTATCTCACAGGATTCAAATGGGCCCTGGAGCGCGGCTACGACTACGTGTTCGAAATGGACGCCGACTTCTCCCACGCCCCGTCGGACCTCCCCCGCCTGCTTGCCGCATGCACCGGCGGAGCCGACCTCGCCATCGGCTCCCGCTACTGCAACGGCGTCAGCGTTGTCAACTGGCCCATCGGGCGCATCCTCATATCTTACTTCGCTTCGGTCTATGTACGCAAGATGCTTGGGTTCAAGATATTCGACAGCACGGCCGGCTTCCTCTGCTACAGCCGCAAGGTACTGGAGACCATCGACCTTGACGCCGTCCAGATGAAAGGCTACGGCTTCCAGATAGAGATGAAGTACACGGCCCACCGGCTGGGCTTCCGCATCGCCGAGGTCCCCGTCATATTCGTCAACCGCAAGGAGGGCACGTCCAAGATGTCCGGCGGTATCTTCGGAGAGGCCTTCTGGGGCGTCATCAAGCTGAGGTTCCGCAAATTCACCAAGCGTCAAGCGCAGGCGCAATAGCCAATGAAAGAGTTATATATCAAAAAGATAGCTGCCGACTTGGGAGTCAAGCCCTGGCAGATTGAGAACTGTGCAGATATGTTTGCCGACGGCGGCACCATCCCCTTCATCAGCCGCTACCGCAAGGAAAAGACCGGCGGACTCGACGACGCCACCCTCGCAGAGGTCAAGCACCTGCTGGACGTCTTCAGCGACCTGGAAAAGCGCAAGGAGACCATCCTCGCCACCATTGCCGAGGCCGGCGCCCTCACGGAAGAGCTCCGCGGCAAGATAGAAAACAGCGTCAGTCCCACCGAGGTGGAGGACCTCTATCTCCCCTGGCGCCCCAGACGCCGCACCCGCGCCACTGCGGCCCGGGAACTCGGTCTTGAGCCCCTTGCAGACCTGATGTGGAACCTGCGCACCCGCGATCCGAAGGCAAGCGCTGCGGCGTTCGTCCACGGCAGTCCGTCCCTGCAAGGCAAACAAGGCGCCGAAGATATCGACACCGCGCTTGCAGGCGCCCGCGACATCATCGCCGAACGTCTCAGCGACACCGCGGCGATACGCCGGAACCTCCGGGAGATCTTCCGCGTCCGCAGGCTCGAGGCAAAGGCGACCCGCGCCGCCAAAGACAATCCGGAGGCGGCCAAGTACCGCAGTTACTTCGACTTCAAAATGCCCCTGGACCGCATGCCGTCGCACAATCTGCTCGCCATCCTGCGAGCGGAGAACGAGGGTTTCCTGTCCGTCGGGCTCGACACCGACGCCGAAAAATGCGGCAAGAAGATATACTACGACTTCTGCCAGGAGCAGGGATATCCTTCCGGCGCCCTTGCAGACCAGATCCGCGAGGCGGTCGACGATTCCTTCAAGCGCCTGCTGGAGCCGTCCGTCAGCGCCGAGGTCATCCGGGAGGCAAAGCAGCGGGCCGACGTCGAATCGATACGCGTCTTCGGAGAGAATCTCCGGCAGCTGCTGCTCCAGGCACCCGTGGGCCAGAAGCGCACGATGGCCATCGACCCCGGCTATCGCAACGGCTGCAAGATCGCCTGCCTCGACGAGCAGGGAGGCCTCCTCTGCCATACCGTAGTATTCCCGCATCCGCCTCAGAATGAGAAGGTAAAGGCCCTGATATCCATACAGGGGATGCTCGACAAATACAAAATCCAGGCGGTAGCCATAGGCAACGGCACGGCTTCGCGGGAAACCGAAGAATTCATGCGGAAAGTCACGCTCCCCGAGGGCTGCAAGATCTGGACGGTAAGCGAGGACGGCGCCTCCATCTACAGCGCATCGGAAATCGCCCGTGAGGAGTTTCCTGACGAGGACGTCACCGTACGCGGCGCAGTCAGCATAGGGCGCCGCCTGATGGATCCCCTGTCGGAACTCGTCAAGATCGACCCCAAGAACCTCGGAATCGGCCAGTACCAGCACGACGTGGACCAGACGCTCCTTCGGGAGACGCTTGACAATACCGTTGAATCCTGCGTGAACGCCGTCGGGGTCAACCTCAATACGGCCTCGCCCTATCTCCTGTCGTACGTTGCCGGCATCGGCCCCTCGCTTGCCGGGAATATCGTCTCCTGGCGTACGCAGAACGGTGCTTTCCGCAGCAGGAACGAGCTCCTGAAGGTCCCCCGCCTGGGGCCCAAGGCGTTCGAGCAGTGTGCCGGATTCCTCCGCATCCGCGGGGCCCGGAATCCCCTGGACGCCTCCGCAGTGCATCCCGAATCGTATCACATAGTGGATGCGATGGCCCGTTCGCTGGGGGTAAGGACCGATGAACTGGTGGGCAACGCCGCACTGTGCGACCGCATCAAGCCGGAGGACTTCGTTGGCGGAGACGTCGGCCTGCCTACGGTAAACGACATACTTAAGGAACTTCGCAAGCCCGGGCTCGACCCACGCGAGCAGGCGGCGGATTTTTCCTTTGACGACAGCGTTCATGACATCGCGGACCTCGTCCCCGGAATGGAGCTCCCGGGAATCGTCACCAACATAACCGCCTTCGGCGCCTTCGTGGACATAGGCCTGCACGACAACGGCCTTGTGCACGTCTCCCAAATGGGACGCCGCGGAGTGGATCCATCAAAAATAGTCAAACTTCACCAGCACGTACGCGTCCAGGTGCTGTCCACAGACCTGGAACGCGGCCGGATAAGCCTCAAACTGGTATAGCCGCCCGAAAATGATATCATTTTCTTGCGAACGACATTATTTTAATGTATATTTGCAGGAAATGAAATCATTATGGATAACACTACCGTCCAAACCACCTTACGCCTTCCGAAAGAACTCGTAGAAAGGGTAAAGCGCCAGGCAAAGCGCGAGCACCGTTCATTCAACAGCTACGTGGAACACACTCTTGACAAATCCACGGAACTGGTCTTTCCCAAACTCAAGCCGGAAGACTTCATCATCTCGGACGAGATAATGAGTCTCGCCGGGTCAATCCCTTCAGTCCGTCCTACCCAGGAAGAACTGGATGCAGATCCTAAACTTGCATACCTTGTAGAAAAATATAACTTATGAGAATCTTCTTAGACACCAATGTCCTCCTGGATTATGTACAGGCAGAAAGGCCCAACAACGAGATCGCCAAGATCCTTTTCGAACTTATCAACAAAAACCATCTGGAGCCCTACGTATCGACACAAAGCGTGATTGACATGGTCTATGTCCTGTCAAAAATTGACAAGGTTAAAACGATGGTGTTCGTCAATTATCTTCTGAACAACGCAAACGTCAGGCCGATAGACTGCTTCAGCCTGCGCATCGCCCTGAATTCCGGTCACCCCGATTTCGAAGACAGCGCCCAGCTTGCCTGCGCCGAGGACGAAGAGTGCGACGTCTTCCTCACCTCGGACGCCGGCATCCTCGCCAGGGAGGTCGATACCATGCTGGTAATGACTCCCGGGCAGTTCCTGGACCGGATGAGATAAAAAACAGGGGCGCCTTCCTTGCGGGCGTCCCTGTTCTGTTCTGAACTTAAGCCGGTATTACAGCGTACGCTTGATTTCCACTATCTGGAAGGCCTCGATAACGTCACCTTCCTTGATGTCGTTGTATCCTGCGATGCTCATACCGCACTCCTTGCCGGCGAGAACTTCCTTTACGGAGTCTTTGCCGATCTGCAGGGAACCGAGTTCGCCGGTGTAGATGACGATACCGTCGCGGATGAGGCGGACCTTGGACTTCTGGACCATCTTGCCGTCACGGACGATACATCCGGCGATGGTGCCGACCTTGCTGATGCGGAAGGTCTGCTTGATCTCGGCGGTGGAGATGACTTCTTCCTTCTTCTCGGGCTCGAGCATACCCTCGATACCGTCCTTGACTTCGTTGATACAGTCGTAGATGACGGAGTAGAGGCGGATTTCGATGCCTTCGCGCTCGGCGCTCTTGCGGGCCTCTACCGAAGGACGGACCTGGAAGCCGATGATGACGGCGTCGGAGGCCTCGGCCAGGAGGACGTCGGACTCGGAGATGGCGCCGACGGCCTTGTGGATGACATTCACGCGGACTTCCTCGGTGCTGAGCTTGATGAGGGAGTCGGACAGTGCCTCCACGGAGCCGTCCACGTCGCCCTTGACGATGACGTTGAGTTCCTTGAAGTTGCCGATAGCGATACGGCGGCCGATCTCTTCGAGGGTCATGTGCTTCTGGGTCTTGATGCCCTGGATGCGGATGAGCTGCTCGCGCTTGGCGGCGATGCTCTTGGCCTCGCGCTCGTCGGAAAGGATGTTGAACTTCTCACCTGCGGCGGGAGCTCCGTTCAGGCCGAGTACGGACACCGGCGTGGAAGGACCTGCCTCCTGCACCTTCTGGCCGCGCTCGTTGAACATGCTCTTGACGCGTCCGTAGAAGCTTCCGCAGAGCATTACGTCGCCCTGGCGGAGGGTGCCTTCCTGCACGAGGACGGTGGCCAGATATCCGCGGCCCTTGTCGAGTGAAGACTCGATGACGGCGCCGGCGGCAAGCTTGTTGGGGTTGGCCTTGAGCTCGAGGAGGTCGGTTTCGAGGAGGACCTTCTCAAGCAGCTTGTCAACGCCGATACCCTTCTTGGCGGAGATTTCCTGACACTGGTATTTGCCTCCCCAGTCCTCGACGAGGATGTTCATCTCGGAAAGCTGGCGGCGGATTTTTTCCGGGTCGGCTCCGGGCTTGTCTATCTTGTTGATGGCGAAGACCATGGGGACGTTCGCAGCCTGGGCGTGGTTGATGGCCTCAACGGTCTGAGGCATCACGGCGTCGTCGGCGGCGACTATGATGATGGCAAGGTCGGTCATCTGGGCGCCGCGGGCACGCATTGCGGTGAACGCTTCGTGTCCGGGGGTGTCCAGGAAGGTGATCTTGCGGCCGTCCTCGAGCTTGACGCTGTAGGCACCGATATGCTGGGTGATACCGCCGGCCTCGCCTGCGATGACGTTGGTCTTGCGGATGTAGTCGAGCAAAGAGGTCTTGCCGTGGTCGACGTGGCCCATGACGGTGATGATGGGTTCGCGGGGCTTGAGGTCCTCGGGGCGGTCGGGCTGGTCGGCGGCGATCTCCTCGGAAATCTCGGCGGTGACGAACTCCACCTTGTATCCGAATTCTTCGGCTACGAGGACGATGGTCTCGGCGTCGAGGCGCTGGTTGATGGAAACCATCAGGCCAAGGCTCATACATGCGCCGATAACCTTCACCACGGGGGTGTTGTTCATGAGGGTGGCGAGGTCGTTGACGGTGAGGAACTCGGTGACTTTGAGCACCTTCTGCTCGGCTGCGAGTTCCATCATCTCCTCCTGCGTACGCTGGGCGGCGGCTTCGCGCTTCTCCTTGCGGTACTTGGCGCCGAAGTTGTTCTTCTTGCCCTCGTTCATACGGGCGTATGTCTCCTTGACCTGCTTCTGGATCTCCTTCTGCATCGCTTCCTGCTCGGCCTCGGTCATGGCGGGCTTGAGACGGTCGCGGTCGCGCTTGCGCTTGCCCTGTCCGGGAGCGGGCTGCTGGGAAGGTTTGTCCTTCTTGGGGGAGTTGCGCTCGATGGTCGCTCCGGCCTTGGCCACGTCAACCTTCTTGGCGCCCTTGCCGCTGATGCGCTCGCGCTTGGCGGGCTTGCGCTCGAACTGGCTCAGGTCTACCTTGCCGACCACCTTGAACGGTGACGACGCAGGCTGGGCCTCAGCTGCAGGCTTCGAGGGGGCCTCGGGGGCGGGCTCGGAAACGGGAGCCTCCTCTGCGGGCACCTCTACCGGCTGCTCGGATTCCGCGGGCGCTTCAGGCTCGGCGGGCACTTCGGGCTCGACTGGCTTCTGCGGCTCAGCAGGCTGTTCGGGTTCCTGCGGCTGCTCGGGCTTGGCGGGCACTTCCGGCTCGGCCGGGAGTTCGGGCTCGACGGGCTTCTCGGACTCCGCGGGTTTCTCGGGTTCGGCCTGGGCAGGGGCCTCGGGCTCTTCCTCCTTGGCCGCTGCCTGTTTGGGCTTGCGGTCGTTGAAGAAGGTGTTGGAACGGATGGTGATGACTTCCGCTTCCTCTTCTTCCTCTTCCTGTTTTGCCTTCTGGTTGCGGTTGGTCTTTTCCAGTATCTCTTTTACTTTTATATCCGCCAGGGCGGCCTGCTCCATGGCCTCCTTGTCCTTGCCGAATTGCTTCTGAAGGTCGGGCAGATATTCATCCGAAACCTTTGCGTTCGGATTCTCATCGACCTCGGCGCCCTTGCGGCGGAGGAAATCCACCAGGTCGCTCAGGCCGATGTTGAACTGTTTGAGGAGCTTGCTTATTCTGATGTCTGCCATTATTCTTCGAATTCTGCTTTAAGGATACGGATGACTTCTTCTACGGTCTCGTCGTCGAGGTCGGCGCGGCGGGCGATGTCCTCGGGGGCGATTGCAAGTACGCTCCTGGCGGTGTCGCAGCCGATGGCCTGGAGCTTGTCGAGCACCCAGCCGTCGATTTCGTTGGCGAATTCTTCGAGCAGCACGTCATCTTCCTCTTCGGCTTCGTCCTTGGAGAGTTCCCTCCAGACTTCGATTTCGCGGCCGATGAGCTTGCCGGCGAGGAGGACGTTGACACCGCCCTTGCCGATTCCCTTCTTGACTTCCTCGGGGCGCATGAAGACCTTGACCTTGTCCTCGGGGCTCTGGCCCATGTCGATGCTGGACACGAGGCCGGGGGCGAGGGCGCGCTGGATCATAAGGGTGGGGTTGGAGGACCAGGGGATGACGTCGATGTTCTCGTTGCGGAGCTCGCGGACGATGCCGAGGATGCGGCTGCCCTTGACGCCGATGCAGGCGCCGATGGGATCGACCCTGTCGTCGTAGGATTCAACTGCGACCTTGGCGCGTTCGCCGGGGACGCGGACCACTTTCTTGACGGTGATGAGGCCGTCGGCGATTTCGGGGACTTCCTGTTCGAAGAGCCTCTCGAGGAAATCGTCGGTGGTGCGGCTCAGGGTGATGTAGGGAGTGGTGTTGTTGCGCATCTCGACGCTCTTGATGACGGCGCGTACGGATTCGCTTTTCTTGAAGTGTTCTCCGGGGATCTGTTCGCTCTTGGGGATGTGGAGTTCGTTGCCGTCCTCGTCGAGGATGAGGGCTTCCTTGCTCCAGGTCTGGTAAACCTCGCCGACGAAGAGTTCGCCGACTTTCTCGGAGTATTTCTTGTAAACGTTGGCCTTTTCGATGTCCATTATGCGGCCCTGGAGGTTCTGGCGGATATTGAGTATGCCGCGGCGGCCGAAGGACGAGAGGGGGAAAAGCTTGGCGTAGGTGTCGCCGATTTCGTAGTCGTCGTCGCCGCTGTCTTCGCGTACCTGGTCGATGGTCATCTCTGCGTTGGGGTTCTCAACTTCTTCTACTATGTTGAAGTTCTGGTAGATTTCGCAGGTTCCCTTGTCGACGTTGACGATGACGTCGAAGTTGTCGGAGCTGCCGAAGGTTTTCGCAATCTGGGTGAGGAATACGTCCTTGAGTACGCCCATCATTACGGAGCGGTCGATGTTTTCTCCTTGAAGTCCTTGAAGGCGTCAATGAGGGTGATTACTTTTTCTTTTTCCATTATTCTTGAATGCTTTTTAATAATTCATCTGCTTCCGCCGCATCGATTCCGAGGGAGGTCACGGTGAGGGCGTAGTCTTCGATGTCGCGGTTGAAGGCTGCGAGCACGGCCCTGTGGACGTATTCGCAGTCCTCGAGGCTTACGGGTTCGGACTGTCTGTCGATGGTTACTTCGAATACGTTGTCGTCGTCGTTGAAATCTACTGCGACTACCTCGCAAGCGCGTTCCTGCGCTGCCTGGTTGATGATTTTGTCGAATTCGTTTCTGTTCATGGCGGATACAAAAAAATAGAAGCCTGCGGCCTCTATCTCTAACACGGACGCAAAGGTAGTAATTATTTAGATTAATTCCAAACTTTGCTATCTTTGTATCGTGGACAACAACAAGTTCAACAAATACTTCTCGGTATTCGTCCTCGTGGGGATGACGGTTGCGACGGTCATCGCTACGGCTTTGAGGTTCGGGCCGTCGGACCCGCAGGCCCGTACGCTGCTGCTGATTTCGGCGTTCGGCTCACTGATGGGCGTAGCGGCGTCGGTCACTTCAGCCAACGGACTGGCGGTCAATTTCGTTTTCGGGCTGGTGAATGTCACCATATACGCTTCAATCTGCCTGTTCAACTGGTACAACGGGGGCTCCGGACTGGGGCACGCCCTGTTGCATTTCCTGTATATGACGCCGATGCAGATCGTCGGCCTGGTGCAGTGGCGCAAGCGTGGCCATGACGACAGGGGCAGCGTGAAGGCAAGGCGGCTGACGCCCGGGAAGAGGTGGATGGTAGCGGGGCTGTATCTGGCTGCCAGCGTGGTGGCATACATTATAATTTCCCAGTTCGACCGCTCCGCCGCAGATTCATTCATAAAAGTAGCCGTAGTGCTTGACGTCCTACCGCTGATGTGCAACATCCTGGGCCAGCTGCTGATGAGTACGGCGTACATGGAGCAGTGGTTCTTCTGGATTGGGGTGAACGTCTTCTCCATTGCAATGTGGAGCAACGCCCTGGCCCACGACGCCGATTCTTCTTATGCGGCGATTTACATCATAAAATACAGCTTCTACCTGATAAACAGCATCAACGGACTGCGCAACTGGCTTATCCTCAGCAAGTCCGCCCCGGCATCAAGTAACACATATTAGGACAATTACAATATAACCGAAAAGCGGCAGTTCCAATCCGGAGCTGCCGCTTAAGGTATATCCTGAGGCCGCAAGGGCCGGAGAAACTTACTTGATATTGAGAGTCTTGTAGTGGATGACGAGCTTGCAGTCCCTGGTGAGGCGGGCGCCTTCCTCTGCGGTAAGCTGGAGGTGGATGACTGCGTCGCTGATGGAATCGATGGCGGTTGAGCTCTCGACGGAGATGACGGCATTGGTGCGCTTGGCGCTCGAAGGTGTGCCGGCTGCGAGAGGAGTGTCAAGCTTGGCCTTTACCTTCTCTCCCGCTTCAGCCTGGGAGGTGATGACGAACGGCAGATAGCTGTCCACCTCGACCTCGACCTTGAAGGATTTACCGAAGGATCCGAGTTCTACGCCGGAAAGGCCAAGCTCGGACAGGGTCCTGTCGATGCTGATGACATCGCCTTTCTTGTAAACGAAGGGGATATCCAGCCAGGAATTGACGGTGATGCTGCCTGCCTTTGTGGCGATGGTGATACCCTTGATGTCAACCTCGTTGGGCTTGACGGAAAGTGCGGAAGAAAGACCTGAGGACATCTTGTCCTTGGTCAGCATGACCAATGTGGC
>CACZEU010000039.1 GCA_902780175.1 uncultured Bacteroidia bacterium | reverse complement strand
TCCGAACACATTGCCTACGAACACCTTGACGCTGTCGCGGTCGGGAGTGTCGGTACGGACGTCATAAACGCTGCTCCACACGTCTGTGGCGATATGGGAGCCGCTCAGAAGGATATTTCCGCCTGCGGCAGTCCATCTGCGAAGGGCGCCGCGCATTTCCTGAGGGAATACCTGGAAACGGTCCGGGAAAGCACCGCGGCCCGATTTGGTCGTAACCTGGGCACCGCAGATCAGGTCCAGGGTCTTGAAAGTGGAAGCCAGCAGGGTATCGGCGCAGAATGCCTCCGCGGACATTGAGCAGAATGGCAGTCCGAGCGCCAGGATGCTGCGGCCGTGCACTGCAGGATAGTCGAAGGTATTGCCGGCGACTATCAGGCCCGCCTTGTCGGTATAGGTGGCGCCGAATCCGGGCGCGTCGTCACTCTCCCACGCAAGCGGACGGCGGAATTCGTAATTCTCTCCGATGTAGGTGATGTCGCGCATATACGGCATTCCGGGATCCATACGGGAATCGAATCCGGCGTACTGGGGAGTATCCACCCAGGACGGTGCAGCGACGCGGTTGAAATTGTTGACGACAAGCACCGCATCCCCCATCTTCCTGCGTGGAATGCCCACCGAAAGCACCTCGGAAGGGAAACTTACGCCGCCGTCATTGTACGCCACTATCCTGTACGAATAGATGTGCCCCGGCTCGATTTCCAGAGTGGTGAAGTTGCCGTCGACAGGTACGCCGTCGTCGAAGGCGCCGTCATCGACGCGCGTATAGAGCAGGTATCCCTTGGCCTTGGCGGTAGGCTCCAGCGGGTCCGTGGTGGGTTCCCAGGACAGAAGCACTTCGTTCCCGCTCAGCAGGCGCGCGGCAAACGCGTGTACAGGCATGGGCTGAACGGCATAAGGCACCGAGTAACGGCACGCCAGATACTTGAGTATGCCCTTGTATATAGCGCGCCCCATCAGGAATCGGAACGACGGGTCGAGACCGTAACGCATATCGGCGAAATTCTGGTGCGACAGCATTTCCAGAAGCATCGCAGGAACGTCGGTAGTACGGGATTCGCTGTAAGAACGGTCCCACAGCTGGCGGCGGGTCCAGGCGGGCTCGAATCCCACACGGATGTCTTCCACCACCTGAGTCTGTACGAAATCGGCGAAGGTGCGGTTGGTCATGCGGTCTTCGCCGTTGGTGAACTTGCGGGAGTCGTCGCAGCGCAGGGTATAGATTGACAGAGTGCCTACTATACTGTCGTTGGGGGTGGTTCCGGCGTCGGAATGGATGGCGAGGGAGCAGTCGAAGGGTATGCCCTTGCGCCCTCTCATCATCCTCACCCAGGCCCCGCGGACCGCGTAATCGTTGACGTAATCCGTATCCCAGGCGCGCAGGGTGCTGTCGGCGCCGGCCCAGGGGATCCAATACGAGGCTCCTTCGATGTAGCTGGCCATGCCTGACAGGCGTCCGCCGCGGTGTATTTTGCCCATACCGCCTCCGAAGCGGACGGCATCGGCACTGACCACTTCTCCGGCGTTGCCTTTGTTGTCCAGTTCCACGTATCCGAAGGTGCCGGCACCGAATTCGAAGGTCCCGAGATACACCCAGGTGCCGCCGCCTTTGCGCTGGTCGACGAGGAACCCGGTGTCGCCTCCAAGGTGATGAACGGTGTAACGCGCAGCGCGGTTGGAGTTGGTGCGGGAAGCATAACTCACATAGACGGCATACTCGCCCCGTTCCGGTATGACAGGAGTCCATAGGGCGGTAGAGCCGGCAACGGGACTGCACTGGGCTATGCGTGCCGTACCCATCCTGAAGGGGTTGTCGGTGATGTCGTATTCCTGCTTGAGGTCGGCAAAACCTACGCCTCCGTTGCTCCAGACGCCGCTTTCTTCGTACGCTCCCAGAACTCGCAGCGGAAAGCCCTTGGGCTCGCGGACGAATGCAGAATCATTGTCGCAGATGACCTCCTGACGCTGCACGTCCCTCTCGCGGGGAGTGAAGACATATGCGCCGGCGTTCTCCAGCATAGGTATGACGTAATCGAGGACGTAACTCTGGGTAAACATGTCCTCCACCGTACGGTGAAGGGTGGCACGCTGCCAGCGCCAGAGGTCCTGTTCTTCGTTGTAATAGATGCCGTGGCTCTGCCAGAGGGCGATATGGCGGCCGCTGAGGCCTTTGCTGACCTGGCGCCCGTGGGCCCGCCGGACAAGAGGGATACGGGGCGAATTCGTCGCAGTAAATGCGAACGAAGGCGACTTGCCGTTGCGGGTAAGTCTCGGCGTCTCAAGTTCTTCAAGCTTGAGTCCGGAAACGATTAACGCCCCCGCCTCGTGCCCCTGGAGGGCCTTCTCCCCTTCCTTGGAGAATTGTTCACGGAACCATTTTACGTCTTCTGCATGCCAGGGATAGTCCGAAAGGAAGCGGTTGAAAGTAAAGTCCAGTTTGTCGTCGTGCTGGACGATGCGTTCCAGCGCCACACGCGAAGTCACACCGAAACGTCTGTTGCAGCGGGCCGTAAGGGTGTCGCACGCCACCGAGAAGTCGGAGACGCGAGGAGCCGCAGTGTCCTGCGCCTGCAGAAGCCCGCAGGCAAACGTAAGCAACACTATGGCAATGAGGCGTTTAGACATTATTGGACCGACGTGTAAAAACCCTGATGAAAAACACCAGCATCGAAGAGAAGAACAGTCCGAGGAGGTCGGCCTTGTAGTCGTTGATGTCCATTGTACGGTAAGGCAGACGTCCCTGCACGTACTCCGTAAGTCCGGCGATGCCCGCTCCTATGGCGAATATCAGGACTATGGCGCCCAGCGTCAGCAGAAAGTGCTGACGGTCAAGGGGGAAGGAGAAATATGCCAGTATGGGGAACGGAACGAACAGCAGGAAATGGACAACCTTGTCGGCGTCCAGCCCGAGGAATTTGCCCGGTATGGTAGGAAGGGACGAGAATTTGGCGAAGCAAATCACCCCGACTATGATTATATAGACAAGGGTCAATATCTTGAAAAAGGTGGTACGTTTCATAGGGACTGCATGTCGTAGAGTTTTTTGTAATATCCGCCTGCGGCGAGAAGTTCCTCGTGGACGCCGCGCTCTACAATGCGGCCTCCGTCAAGCACCACTATTTCATCGGCCCCGCGTACCGTGCTGAGCCTGTGGGCGATAGCTACGGTGGTACGGCTGCTCATGAGGCGGTCCAGGGCCTCCTGGACGCTGCGCTCGGACTCCGAATCAAGCGAAGCCGTGGCCTCGTCAAGAATAAGGATGGGGGGATTCTTGAGGACGGCGCGGGCGATGCTGAGCCGCTGGCGCTGGCCGCCGCTGAGAAGGACTCCGCGGTCGCCCACCATGCTGCCGTAGCCCTGGGGCTTCTCCTCGATGAAGGCGTCGGCATTGGCTATACGGGCAGCGCTTTCCACCGCTGTCGCGGAAGCATCGTCGACTCCGAATGATATGTTGTTGAATATGGTGTCGTTGAAAAGTATCGCCTCCTGGTTGACGTTTCCTATCAGGGAGCGCAAATCCTTGATTGACAGTTCCCTTATGTCGGTCCCGTCTATGGTGATACTGCCGGATGTGACGTCGTAGAAACGGGGTATGAGGTCCACCAGGGTGGACTTCCCCGCCCCGGAAGCGCCCACGATCGCAAGCGTCGTACCCTTGCGTATCCTGAGATTGATCCCGCAGAGCACCGGAGTGCCGTCGGGATAGCTGAAGCTGACGTCCCTGAACTCCATGCAATCGTTGAATCCGGAAATGCGCTTGGGCTCTGCAGCCTCCCGGATGGTGTTTTCCGCATTGAGGATAGCATCTATACGGTCCATGCTGGCAAGTCCTTTGGGAATGCCGTATGCGGCCTTGGAAAAGTCCTTAACTGGCTGGATAATGCTGTAGAGCATGACCATATAGAAGATGAAGGTGGGGGCGTCGATGGAGGAACGCTCGCCAAGTATGAGCGTACCGCCGAACCACAGCACGACCGCAATCATCACGGTCCCGAGGAACTCGCTTACGGGATGAGCCAGGGCCTGGCGGGTGGCGACCCGGGCGTTCGCCCGTTTCATGTCTTCCGTCACTCCGTCAAAGCGGCGGGACATCTTTTTCTCGGCGAGGAACGCCTTGATTACCCTCAGGCCTCCAAGGGTTTCCTCCACCTGGCTCATGGTGTCGCTCCAAAGGGCCTGGGCCTCGGTGGACTGACGACGGAGCTTGCGCCCTATGAAGCCCATCAGCCACATCATAAGCGGGGCGAAAACGAGGACGAAGAGCGTAAGCTGCCAGGACACGAACAGCAGGGTCCCAAGGTAGAAGACGATGAGGATGGGATTCTTGATGAGCATGTCCAGGGACGCCGCAAGGGAGGTTTCCACCTCCTGGACGTCTCCGCTCATGCGTGCGATGATATCCCCCTTGCGCTCCCTGCTGAAATATCCGAGCGGAAGGTTCAATATCTTGTCGTACAGTTCCTTGCGCATGTCCTTGACCACTCCGGTACGGATGGGCACCATGACGGCGGACGAACCGAAGTAGCAGGCGGTCTTGAGGAGCGTGAAGAAGCAGAGGACGAGGCACAGCGCCAGGAGTACCCTGCCGGGGCCCCAGCTGCCGATAGCCTCAGTGACGTAAAAGTAAAGGTTGCCCAGCGCCTTCTCCTTGAATGCGACGTCTGCGTCCCAGGGGATGAAACTGTAACTGGAAGTGTCGATGCCGAACAGTATGCGGAGAATGGGTATGAGAAGCGTGAAGGAAAAGATGTTGAACACGGCGGAAAGGATGTTGAGCACCACGCTCCCGCCGAGGTATCCCCGGTAGGGCCCGATGTAACGCCGCAACACCTTTCCGAAATCCTTCATCCTACAGAACCTTTACGGGCACGCCGAACCAATGGACCATGATGAGATAGACCACACCGCTGACCACGATGACCGCAGGGATGGTGAGGATCCACGCCCACACGATGTTCTTGGCGGTAATCCATTTGACGGACTTGACGCCCCTGGTAAGGCCGGTGCCGACGATCGAGCCGGTGATAGTATGCGTGGTGCTGACGGGAATGCCGAGCACCGCAGTGAGTATGAGCGTGATGGCGCCGGAAGCCTCCGCGCAGAATCCCTGGGTGGGATAAAGCTTGCTGAGGCCCTCAGAGAGCGTGCGGATGACGGACCAGCCTCCGGTTACCGTACCGAGGGCGATGAGGCCATAGCAGGCAAACTTGAGCCACATGGGCACGAAGAATCCGGTATAACCGGCCGCCTGGGCAGCAGCCGCACCGTTGCCGTAAAGGAACTGAAGAAGTGAACTGTCCGGGTTGGAGGCGAAGGCGGTGGCGAAGAGAATGGCGATGATGCCCATGGTCTTCTGGCCGTCATTGCCGCCGAATCCGAGCGAGAAAGCCGCGCTGGATACCAGCTGCAGCCGCCTGAAGCTCTTGTCTACGGTCTTGACCTTCACATTCTTGAAGATGACCATTATGATGCAGTTGAGCACGAAGCCCATGAGCATACCGAGCAACGGGGAGATGAATATGAAGGCGATGATCTTGAAGATGCCGCTGGTGATGAGGTACTGGCCGCCGTAAACGAACCACACCGGGCCGATGAGGCCGCCCACAAGTGCGTGGGAGGCAGAAACCGGCAGGCCGAGCTTGGTGCAGAAGAAGATGTATATGACCGAACCCAGCAGGGCCGCAAGTATCACATACACGTCTATGCACTGCTGCTCCACGATGCCCTTGCCCATGGTGGCCGCCACGGTGGTGTCGAATATGAACATCGCCATGAAGATCCAGAATGCGGCCCAGAACACCGCAACCTTGGGAGGCAGCGCCTTGGTGGCGATGACGGAGGCGATGCAGTTTGCCGCATCGTTCATTCCGTTGGTGAAACTGAACGCCAGCGCTATGAGCGCCGTGATGAGGACTACGGCAATCATCTCAGCTGTTCTTGACTACGATGCCGCGGATCTTGCTGGAGACGACCTTGGCCACGTCTGAGGTGTTCTCGAGCGCCTGGGCGATGTTCTTCTTCTTGATGAGTTCCTTGGCGTCCGGTTCCTTCTCGAACAGATTGGACATATAGGATTCGAAGATGTCGTCCACTGTATGCTCGATTTCCTTGATGTCGTCGCACAGAGCGGCTATGACCTTGGAATCCTTGCGCAGGGTGTCGAAGCGTCCGGTGATATCCAACAGTTTGGCGGCGGCCTGGTCGATATATTCGGCGATCTGGATGAGCTTGCGCGAAGGCTCCTTGGGCTGATAGATGGCAATCAGCTTGGAAGAGTCGCGCATGCAGTCCAGGAACGAGTCCATGGCCTCGGCCAGCTCGTGGATGTCGTCACGGTCGAAAGGCGTAAGATACGCGTCGATGAGTACCTGCGTAATCTTTGCGTGGATGCTGTCACCCTCGGTCTCGTGTTCCTTGATGCGGTGGGCGAGCATCCTGCGCTCGTCGGGGTCGGAGGTGGATGTCTGCTTGACAAGGAGTTCCGAGGCCTTCTTTGTATTCTCGGCAAGTTGGACGAAAAGGGGGAAGAAACTCTTTTCCTTCACCACGAAAAGCTGGAGAAAATGATCTAGATTCATATGTTTAAACTGCTAATCTTCCGGGATATGATTCGAGGGCCTTTGCAAGGCATTCCAGGGCCTTGGCAAGGTCTTCCTTCTTAAGTATGTATGCAATGCGCACCTCGTGGCGGCCTTCGCCCGGCTCGGTGTAGAAACCGGCGGCGGGGGCCATCATTATGGTGGCGCCGTTATGGCGGAATTCGCTCAGGCACCAGATGCAGAACTTCTCGGCGTCGTCGACCGGCAGCTTGGCCACCGTGTAGAATGCGCCCATGGGAATGGGGCTGTACACGCCGGGAATCTTGTTGAGTCCGTCAATGAGGAAGTTCCTGCGGTCCAGGTACTCCTCGTAAACGGCCTGCAGGTAAGACTTCTGCACCCCGATGCTGGCCTCGGCCACGATCTGGCCGATGAGAGGAGGGCTCAGGCGCGCCTGGCAGAACTTCATCACGGCGTCGTGTATCTTCTTGTTCTTGGTGCACAGGCAGCCGATGCGGATACCGCATTCGGAATAACGCTTGGAGACGGAGTCGAAGAGCACTACGTTCTCTTCCAGGCCCTCCAGATGGAAGGCGCTGATATAGGGCATGCCGGTATAGATGAACTCGCGGTAAACCTCGTCCGAGAAGAGGAAAAGGTCGTGCTTGAGGACGATCTCGCGCAGGCGCATCATCTCGGCACGCGTGTACAGGTAACCTGTAGGGTTGTTGGGGTTGCAGATTAGGATGGCCTTGGTGCGCGGGGTGATCTGCTCCTCGAAAGCCTCTGCGGAAGGCAGGCGGAAGCCGTCTTCGATGGAGGTCTTGACCGACTTGATGACCGCCCCCACGGATATGGCGAAGGCCATATAATTGGCGTAGAAGGGGTCTGTGACTATGATTTCGTCTCCAGGGCTGAGGCAGGCGAGGAACGCGAACAGCACGGCCTCGGAGCCTCCTGCGGTGATGATGATCTCGTCGGGGCTGAGGTAGATGCCGTACTCGGCATAATAGCTCACCATCTTTGTACGGAGCGAAAGATAGCCGTCGGAGGGGCTGTATTCCAATATGTCACGGTCGATGTTCCTGAGGGCCTCGAGGCCGCACTCGGGAGTCTTGATGTCGGGCTGGCCGATGTTGAGATGATATACGTGTACGCCGTTGCGCTTGGCCTCTTCGGCGTAGGGTGCGAGCTTGCGTATAGGCGAGCTCGGCATTGCTATGGCTCTCTGGCTCAGTTCCATATCTGCTGTTATCTAAATGTGTAGCGCACACCTGCGGTGGCGCCGAAATTCTTTGAGAATACCTCACCGGCGTCGGCGTAGAGGCCATAGACTATGTCCAGCGAGTGGCGGGAGCCAAGCCGCAGAGGGACATAACCCGTAAAGGCCGCACTCAACTGCTTCAGGCCATGGTCGATGGTGTTGGGTTCCCACCAGTTCCACCCGGAATGGGCTGACGACTTGCCGACGTACGGAGATGAATACGTGCCGTAATTCTCGCTCATCGTGAGCATCAGGCGGTAAGGCGCCTTGCGGAAGAGTTTGCCTGACAGGCCGAAATGAATGGCCTTGTAGCGGTTGTTCCGTATGCCGTATTTTGCACCTTCCGTAAAGAAGGTAGGAGCGCCTATCATACGGCCGAAGTGCGTCCAGCCGGACTTGTATTCACCGTTGTTGAAATAATTGTCCATTCCGAAGATGTTGAATCCCGGATACCATTCGATCTGCTTGCCGTCGGCGTCGGTCTCCCTCTCGTGCACGGTGCCGGACTGCCACATCGTATAGTGGAATTCCACCAGGGCGTCGGTGATCCAGCGGTCCTTGTCCCTGAGGCTCCAGTGAAGCGTATAGATGCCGTCGGGGATGTTGTTGAAGCGCATTCCGGACTTGTCGCTGTAGGGTTTCTCCCACTGGAAAGTGAGGTCCCAGGCGTCTTCCCGCCAGCCCATGCGGAGCTGTTCGGCACCGCCGTGGTCGCCCAGGCAGTTCATCCGGTCGCTGAGGGAGCCGGAAGCGGAGGCACTGCGGCCGGTGCAGATACGGAAATAGTTGGACAGATTGACGTCGATAGGGGCGTAACGCGGGTCGTTCGGCGTACCTCCCCACAGGGCGTAATGGTCGAGCCCGACCTGGATGTAGAAGTGCTTGCGGGTGTCGTAACGCACGTAGGCGCGAAGACGGTGGACAAGGGCACCCTGCACGAAGCGGTCGTCGATGGTGGTGTAGTCGGCCCAGTCGCCGCTGATGAGCAGGTGGTCCTTGGTGAAAGGCACGCCCCAGGGCTCAAGCGAGAAGCACACGCCCGGCATGGTGCGGGCGTTGTTGCTCTCGATAATGTGGCCCTCGGTGACGGAAAGGGAGCCCAGCAAAGGGTCTGAGCCGAGGAACTCGCGGTCGCGGTGACGCATGCCCAGGTCCATCCTGAGAACGCTCCAGCGCAGGCCGGCATAAAGCTCATCCACCATAGGATGGAAGGGGGAACTCTCCGGGTTGAGGGGATCGACGGGGCTGTAATTGGCGGCCAGCGACGTGCCGGCCCTCCACTGGAAAGTCTTGCTCTCGTCGAAGGGGACGTATGCCTGCATCACCCCCAGGCCTCCGTTTACGGCGGGCATGATGCCATACTGGTTGGAAGCCGCCCAGAACGGCGTATTGCCGCCGGTGGACAGGGCTCCCAGGAGCATCATCGAAAAAACGAAATCGTGCATTACTCCGGTTTGTAGGAATCCTTGAGGGTTGCTGTACGGTTGAATACAGGTTTGTCCGGAGTGGAGTCGGGATCCTTGAAGAAGTAGCCGGTACGCTCGAACTGCACGGCGATGCCGGAGGCGTCGTCAAGAAGTGCGGGCTCG
Organism: uncultured Bacteroidia bacterium; assembly: GCA_902780175.1. Taxonomy (GTDB): domain Bacteria; phylum Bacteroidota; class Bacteroidia; order Bacteroidales; family UBA932; genus Cryptobacteroides. The sequence goes on along the minus strand of CACZEU010000039.1, from coordinate 7,910 downwards.
GCATATCCTTCCGCGAGCACGAGGGAATCGGGATTGAGGAAGTCCTTGTAATCCTTGTCTTCGGGGACCTGGCTCATATCGGCAAGGGTGAAGAGGCGGTCGTAGTTGCGGATCTCGATCTTCCTGGCGTGGGCGGCGCTCACCCAGTGGATGGTGCCCTTGACGGAACGCCACTCCCCTGCTCCGGGACGGGTCGAAGGGTCGTAGGTGCACTTGAGTTCGACGATGTTGCCGTCGGCATCCTTCACCACCTCCTCGCACTTGATGATGTACGTGTATTTGAGGCGCACCTCGCCGTCGGGCTTGAGGCGGAAGAACTTCTTGGGAGCGTCCTCCATGAAGTCGGCACGCTCGATATAGAGATCGCGGCTGAAAGGCACCTTGCGGCTTGCGCCCTCGGGTTCGGCGGGATTGAGCGGGCAGTCGAACCATTCGACCTGGCCCTCGGGATAATTGGTAATCGTCAGCTTGACGGGATCCTGTACGACCATGTAGCGGTTGCTGCGGGCGTTGAGGTCCTGGCGGACGCACCACTCTAGGAGCTGGATGTCCATAAGCTGGTCGCGCTTGCTCACGCCGATCTTGTCGCAGAAGAGCTTGAGGCCCTCGGGGGTGTAGCCGCGGCGGCGCACACCGCAGAGCGTGGGCATACGGGGATCGTCCCAGCCGCTTACGAGGCCCTTCTGCACCAGCTCAAGCAGCTTGCGCTTGCTCATCAGGGTGTAGGTGAGGTTGAGGCGGGCGAATTCATACTGGTGGCTGGGATAGATGCCCAGGGTCTCGATGAACCAGTCGTAGAGGGGACGGTGTACGTCGAACTCCAGCGTACAGATGGAATGGGTGATATGCTCTATGGAGTCGCACTGGCCGTGGGTGAAGTCGTACATCGGGTAGATGCACCACTTGTCGCCGGTACGGTGATGGTGTGCGTGCTTGATGCGGTACAGGATGGGGTCGCGGAAGAACATGTTGGGATGCGCCATATCGATCTTGGCGCGGAGCACCTTGGCGCCGTCCTCGTACTTGCCGGCCTTCATTTCGCGGAGCAGGCGGAGGTTCTCCTCGACGCTGCGGTCCCTCCAGGGGCTGGGCGTACCGGGGGTCTCGACGGTGCCGCGGCCCTTGGAAATCTCTTCCTGGGTCTGGTCGTCGACGTATGCGAGCCCGCGCTGCACCAGCTGCTCGGCCCACTCGTAGAGCTGGTCGAAATAGTCGGAGGCGTAGAGTTCCTTCTCCCACTTGAATCCGAGCCACTTGATGTCTTCCTTGATGGAATCTACGTACTCGGTGTCTTCCTTGGTGGGGTTGGTGTCGTCGTAGCGGAGGTTGGTCTTGCCGCCGTATTTCTGCGCCAGGCCGAAGTTTATGCAGAGGCTCTTGGCATGCCCGAGGTGAAGGTATCCGTTGGGCTCCGGCGGGAAGCGGGTAAGTATGCTGTCTACTTTGCCGGACTTGAGGTCGTTCTCGATAATCTCTTCGAGAAAATTCAGTTTGCGTTCTTCTTCCATTCTGGTTTACAGTATGTTTAGCGATTGCTCGCGGATTTTTTCCAATTCGTCTTTCATGCGCACCACGGCCTTCTGGATGCCGGAGTGGTTGGCCTTGGAGCCGGTGGTATTGATTTCGCGTCCCATTTCCTGGACGATGAATCCGAGCTTCTTGCCGGGGTATGGCTCGCTCTCTACGGTATCCAGGAAGTACTTGCAGTGCTGGCGGAGGCGCACCTTCTCCTCGTTGATGTCGTACTTTTCAAGGTAATAGACCATTTCCTGCTCGAGGCGCTCGGGATCGAGGTGCAGGCGCAGGTCCTCTGCCGTCTTGACTATGCGGTCGCGGACGGTGGCGATGCGCTCTGACTCGTAGCCCTCGACTTCGTCCTCCAGGGACAGGATGAGCCTGACGCGGTCGCAGACGTCGCGGCGAAGGGCCTCGCCTTCCTTGACACGGTAGGCCACAATGGCCTCCAGGGCCTCGTCGAAGGCCTTTTCCACCTGCGGCCAGTTGTCGGCCGTGATGACTTCGTGCTTGGCGGAGTCGAGTACGTCGGGCATGCGGAGGAGGGTCGAGAGAAGCTGGTTGGGGTCGTTGAGTATGAAGTTGACGGCTCCGACCTCGCCGGCCAGTTCGCGTATCTGGCGGTAGTAGTCCATCGCCAGCTCGCGGTTGATGACCTTGGCGGAACCGGAGGCGTTGGGTTCCCAGCCGACGAAGACGTCGATGGTCCCGCGCTGGAGGCGGTCGGCGATCTTCTTGCGGAGGGGCATTTCCTTGTCTTTGGGAAGGAGGGATGTCTTGAGGCTGATTTCCGCATTCTTGCCGTTGACGGAGCGGATTTCTACCGTGAGCTTTCCTCCTTCGAGCAGGACCTCTGCCCTGCCGTAACCTGTCATTGACTGAAGCATCCCTACCAAATCTTGATTATACCCATTTCGAGGCCCCAGCAACCGTCCGTGATGATTGGAGTCTGGTGGCCGGCGGGATCCTCCACATAACTGAGGTCGTCCACGAACGTATGTGAATGTCCGCCCACGACCAGGTCGACACCCTGGATGAGGGCGGCGTTGGCGTGGTCTTCCTCATAGCCCTGATGCGACAGGAGGATGACCATGTCGCAGTGCTCGTTATCGCGGAGGTGCCTGGCCCAGCGGTTGGTCTCCTTGACGGGGTCGAGCTGGGGGATGCGGGACGAGATGGTTTTGGAGACGCAGGTGGATATGTCGGCCTCCAGGCCGATGATGCCTATTTTCATCCCGCCCTTTTCCACAATGGTATAGGGCTTTACGTACTGTCCGAGCTCGAAGGAACGGAGGTCGAGGTTGGCGCAGAGGACCGGGCAGTTGATGCTCTTGACACGCTCGGTAAGACTCTCTATGCCGTCGTCGAACTCGTGGTTGCCGAGCGCGACGGCGTCGTAGCACATTGCGTCGATCATCTCCACTTCGAGGCGTCCGTGAAGTTCGGTGTAATAGGATGTACCCTGATTGAAATCTCCGGCGTGGAGGAGAAGGACCCTGTCTTCTCCATTGGCCTTGCGGACGGAATCCACGAAGGCGGCGCGTTCGATTATGCCGCCCCGGCCGTCGCGCAGGGGGTCGAAGTGGGAGTGGGTGTCATTGGTGTGGACTATGACGAGCCTGGGCCCGCAGGCGCAAAGGGCGGCTGCGGCGGCGAGTATTGTGAATATCCTTTTCATTACTTGACGATGACCCTCCCGTCGGTCTTGTATTCTATGGCCTTGCCCTCGGATGTGAGATGGCGTATGTAGCCCTCGACGGCGCTGCCTATGGTGACTCCGGTATCTATCAGTTTGCCCGCTCCCTGTCCGACGTGGATGTTGTCGCCGCCGTCAAGCAGGAAATCTACGGTTGCCACGCCGTATTTCTTCTTGGGGTTGATGGGCTCCCCTCCTACCTCGACGCTCTCCAGGCGGCCGTCGGAAATGACCATCCTGGCGCCGCTGATGCACTGGGGGCCATACTGGGCGATTTCTTCCATCAGGCGCATCAGGGCGTCTCCCTTCAGTTCCACCCATACGAGGTTGTTGTGGAACGGGAACATCGAGCGGACGTCGTCCAGGAGGACGTCGCCCTCGGGCATATCGGTGCGGATGCCGCCGAAATTGATGACCGCGACCTCGGTGTGAAGGCCGGTGAGGCGGGCGGTCTCTTCGCGCACGAGATCGACTGCGAAATTGCTGAGTTCGGATTCCGGGGACGACTTGGACATGAAGCGCGTGGAGAATGCTATGACCTCCTTGACGTCGGCCATTGCAGGCTGGGCGCCGATGAGGGCCATTGCCACCGCGGGGGTGGAACCGTCTGTGAAGACCTTGCCGCTCGGAGCGACGTAGGAGCCGTCTTCGAGGATGGTTCCGAGGGCCTGGGCGACGTTGTCGGACGAGGGTGCGGTGACCCCGGTGATGTGGCCGTCTATGCGGTGCTTCTCCCAGGTGATTCCGGTCTTGCAGCCTGCAAGCAGGCACAGCGGCACGAGGATAAGGGGCAGTTTTTTCATTCGTTTATTTTTGTTTTAACCATTTCCAGAGGTCCTTGAAGGTGGACTTCTTGCCGTACATCAGGATACCGACCTTGTAAATCTTGGCGGACGCCCATGCGCAGGCGATGAACGTACCGATGAGTAGGACGATGGAGAGCACGAGTTCCCAGGTTGCGACGCCGAACGGGATCCTGGCCAGCATCACTATAGGCGAGGTGAACGGAATCATCGAGCACCAGAACACAAGCGAGCTGCCGGGAGCCTTGAATGCGTACAGGGCAACGAAGAATCCGAGCATCAGCGGGATGGTCACCGGAAGCTGGAGCTGGCTGCTGTCGCCTTCGTTCTCGACGGCTGAGCCGATTGCGGCGAACATCGACGCATACAGCAGGTAGCCGAAGATGAAGAACAGCAGGAAGGAAATGACCAGCTGGGAGAGGTTGATGTTGGACAGCGTGCTGAGCACCGCCTGCATACCGGAAGGCTCGGAGGCTGCAACGGCAGTGGTGTCGGATGCTGCGGCGAGGGATTCCATGGAGACAAGGTCATCGGGCATATGCACGCCGGGAGTCATCATGGCAGTGACCTGGGCGGACTCTTCGGGTGAAAGGGCGCCCATTATCTTGTCTTTGCCTATGATGCCCATTGCGGCAGCCAGTATGGCGAGGGTAAGGACGATCCACAGAAGGAACTGGGTAAGGGCCACCAGGGCGACGCCGATGATCTTGCCGAACATCAGTTCCGTTGCCTTGACGGACGACACCAGGACCTCCACTACGCGGGATGTCTTTTCTTCGATGACGGAGGACATGACCATACCGCAGAATAGGGCGATGAACATATACAGCGCCATTCCAAGAAGCATGGAGACAATCATATAGACGCTGGATTCGGAGATGGTCTCCTTGCCGGATTCGTCGATGGTATAGCTGTGGAGGTGGATGTTGGATTTGACTCCGGCCATTATCTCCTCCAGGTTTTCAATCCCGTAGGAATCGATGCGGTAGGCCTCCACGGCGTCGTTGATGCGGTTCTCTATGAGGGAGCCGGTATCCATTCCGAGGGGCTTTTCGGAGTAGCAGTCGGCGGAGACGGTGCGCTGGGCGGTATCGAGTTCGGAGATGCTGAGGAGGGCGTCGATTCCGTTGCCCGAGAGATCCTTCTTGACGGCTTCGGGATCGGCGTCGGCGAGGAATACGTATTCTATGGTCTCGCCGCTCTCGAGGAAGGGCGTGACAATGCCGGAACGGTCGATGACTCCGACTTTCTTGGTCTCTTCCTTGGTGCCCATCATGATGACGGACGGCAGGATGCAGAGCGCCGCGAAAAGGATGGGCGCGAGGAAGGTGATGACGAGGAAACTCTTCTTCTTGACCCTGTTGAGGTATTCCCTCTGGATGATGATGCCTAATGTCTTGAGATTCATAATCTATTCCTCCTCTTGCGTTACGAGTTTGATGAAGATGTCGTTCATCCTGGGGATGACTTCCTTGAACGAGTTGATGCGGATGCCGGCGGCGATGAGTTCCTGCAGGCGGGCGTTTACGGCCTCGCGGGCTACGACCTCCTGGCGGCGTACGGAATCCTGGGTATATTCCAGTTCGACGTTGTCCTGGCCGTAGCGGTGGCGGATTTCGTCGGTGCCGCCGGTGACTACGAGGCGGGACTTGTTGATGAGGGCGATGTTGTCGCAGAGTTCTTCGACCGACTCCATGTTGTGGGTGGAGAGGATGATGGTGGCGCCTTCGTCCTTGAGGCGGAGTATCTCCTTGCGGATGACCTCGGTGTTGACGGGGTCGAAGCCGGAGAAGGGTTCGTCGAGAATCATGAGCGACGGGCGGTGGACCACCGTGGTGATGAACTGGAGTTTCTGGGCCATGCCCTTGGAGAGTTCTTCGACTTTCTTGTCCCACCAATCCTGGATGCCGAAACGGACGAACCAGTCCTTGAGGGCGGCACGGGCGTCGGCGGCGGTCATGCCTTTGAGGCGGGCGAGGTACATTGCCTGGTCGCCGACTTTCATTTTACGGTACAGGCCGCGTTCCTCGGGCATATATCCTATCTTTTCTACGTCCTTCTGGGTAATGGGGGCGCCGTTGAACAACACTTCTCCGGAGTTGGGGATGGTGATGCGGTTGATAATCCTGATAAGGGTGGTCTTGCCGGCGCCGTTGGGGCCGAGGAGACCGAAAATCTTCCCTTCGGGAATCTCGAGGCTTACGTGGTCGAGGGCCACCTTCTCCCCGAAACTCTTGCAGACTTCTTTACATTCGATTATTGCCATATTTGCAAATAGGTTTTAATCTTCAAATATACAAATTTTGCTGGAAAAAATCACTACTTTTGCGGTGATGAAAAGGATAATGTTCGTTGTATTTCTGCTGTGGGCGACGGTTGCCGCCGGGCAGAACATGTCGGAGGAAATCAATGTCACTCCGTCTCCGGATTCTTCGAAGGTTGCGTTTACAAGGGGTAATGACTTGTGGATCAGGGAGATTGCCAGCGGGAAGGAGACCCGAATCACCTGCGACGGAAGCGATTTGATACTGAACGGTTATGCTTCGTGGGTGTATTATGAGGAGATTTTCGGACGGGCTTCCCGGTACAGGGCTTTCTGGTGGAGTCCGGATTCGCGGAGGCTGGCTTTCTATCGCTTCGACAACGGCGAGGTGCCCATGTTCCCTATCTATTCTCCGTTCGGGCAGGACGGTTCTCTGTCGCTTACCAGATATCCGAAGGCCGGGGAGCCGAATCCTCCGGTGAAGATAGGCATTGCGGAAGTAGACGGGAGCGTTACCTGGGCTGATTTCCCTTATGACTCCGGGCAGTATTTCGGTACTCCTTTCTGGAGCGCCGATTCGCAGGAGCTTTTCGTCAGCCGCATGCCGCGCAGGCAGAGTCTGCTGGAGGTATTTGCGGTAAGCAGCTCGGACGGGTCGAAGAGGCCGGTTTATTCTGAGAGTTATCCCACCTGGGTTACCTGGATAGAGGGTATGCTGTTTACCGACAAGGGTTTATATATGGCCCGCAACTTCGAGACGGGCTGGGAGCAGATTTATTTCCTGGGGTTCGACGGGTCGCTGAAGCGCCTTACCGACGGCCGGAACTGGGATATCAACCTGCTCAAGGCCAATCCCCGTACAGGCGATGTCTGGTTCCTTGCCAAGCGTGATTCGCGCATCCATCAGGCGCTTTACAGGCTGGACCGCAACGGACGCATCCATACGCTTACCAATCCTGAGTATTCTGCGTTCGGGGTGGAGATTTCGGACGATTTCAAGACTTTCAAGGCCAGGCTTTCCAACGCCCGCACCCCGTGGACGGAAGTCAGCGGCAGCGCGAAGTCGGTCTGCAGGTTCCCGGAAATGAAGTCCTCCGATGAAGAGGGTCCCGTGCCCGAGATTGTCCTGATCCAGAATGACGGGTTCGATCTTTACGGACTGATGTCCACCCCGAAGGATTTCGACCCGCAGAAGCGTTATCCTGTCCTTATGCAGCTCTACGGCGGTCCGGGCACTCCGTATGTGCGCGATTGGTGGAAGAACCGCGACTCGCAGGACCGCTGGTGCTGGGAGAACGGCATCATATACATCGTGGTCGATCCGCGTTCCTCTGGAGAGAACGGCCGTGCGGGGATGGACCAGGCGTTCCGCCGGATGACGGTCATCGAGCTGCAGGATTACATCGCATGGGCCAAGTGGCTGCAGGATCTGCCTTACGTGGATGGCTCACGCATTGGCGTGGAGGGCTTTTCGTTCGGCGGTACTACCACTTCGATGCTGGTCCTGCGCTATCCTGAGTACTTTTGCTGCGGAGTTGCTGGCGGCGGTGTTTACGACTGGAAACTGTACGATTCGCATTACACCGAGCGCTTCATGGACACGCCGCAGGCCAATCCCGAAGGCTATGCCGAG
>CACZEU010000038.1 GCA_902780175.1 uncultured Bacteroidia bacterium | reverse complement strand
CATTTAAAAACATTGTTTGATGTACGCAATCGTAGACATTGCAGGCCAGCAGTTTAAAGTAGAAGCTGGCAACGAAATCTTTGTGCAGAGGCTCGCCGACGCCAAAGGTGCTGATGTAGAGTTCTCCAAGGTCCTCCTCGTCGCAGACGGAGAGGCCGTCACCGTCGGAACTCCCTATGTTAAAGGCGCAGTGGTGAAAGCCACCGTCCTCGAAGACGACGCCAAGGCAGACAAGGTCCTCGTATTCAAGAAGATCCGTCGCAAGGGCTTCCAGAAGCTCAATGGCCACCGTCAGAAACTCACCAAGATTAAAATCAACGAAATCGCTTAAGAATTATGGCACACAAGAAAGGTCAATCCAGTTCAAAGAACGGACGCGAGTCACAAAGCAAACGCTTGGGTCTCAAGAAATTCGGCGGCGAGGTCGTAAAGGCCGGCAACATCATAGTCCGCCAGAGGGGCACCGTCCACAACCCTTCCACCAATGTCGGTATGGGCAAGGACCACACCCTTTATGCACTTATTGACGGTACAGTCAAGTTCACTCGCAAGAGAGACGACAAATCTTACGTTTCGGTTGTTCCCTTCGAGAGCTAGCCGCCAGTAACCATGTAAATCGAATGACTTGCTCTTCGGGATCGGAGTAGCAGGTCATTTTTGTTAAAAACAACAGCTATGCTTACACTTAAGGCACTTCGGGATGACCCCCAGGCGGTCATAGACAAACTCAGTATAAAGAACTTTGACGCAAAGCCCCTGGTCGACAAGGTGCTCGAGCTCGACGCCCGCCGCCGTGCCCTCCAGACCGAATCCGACGCCCTCCTCGCCCAGCAGAAGCAGAAGGCCGCCGAAATCGGCTCCCTGATGAAGCAAGGCCTCCGCGACCAGGCCGAACAGGCCAAGGCCATGGTAGCCACCCTCAAGAACAAGACCGCCGAGCTGCTCGCCGGCATGGACGAAGCGGCAAAGCAGATGGAAGCCGCACTGGTCCAGATGCCCAACGTCCCCTGCAGCCTCGTAAAGCCCGGCAAGGGCGCCGAGGACAACGAGGTCGTAAAGATGGGCGGCCCCGAGGTCAAACTCCCCGAGGGCGCACTGCCCCACTGGGAACTCGCGGCCAAATACGACATCATAGACTTCGAACTCGGAGTCAAGCTCACCGGAGCCGGATTCCCCGTTTACAAAGGCAAAGGCGCCAAGCTCCAGAGGGCCCTCATCAACTTCTTCCTCGACTGCAACACCGCAGCCGGATACAAAGAGGTGGAACCTCCCGTACTCGTCAACCGCGACTCCGGATTCGGCACCGGCCAGCTCCCCGACAAGGAAGGCCAGATGTACCACGCTGAGGTCGATGATTTCTATCTCGTCCCCACCGCAGAGGTCCCTGTAACCAACATCTTCCGCGACGTCATCCTCACGGCGGAACAGATTCCCCAGCGCCTTACTGCATACACTCCCTGCTTCCGCCGCGAGGCCGGCAGCTACGGCAAGGACGTCCGCGGCCTCAACCGTCTCCACCAGTTCGACAAGGTCGAGATCGTCCGCGTAGAGAAGCCCGAAGACAGCTACAAGGCACTCGACGACATGGTCGCCCACGTGGAAAGCATAGTCAACAAGCTTGGCCTGAAGTACCGCATCCTCCGTCTCTGCGGCGGCGACATGTCCTTCACTTCCGCCATCACATACGACTTCGAACTCTGGAGCGCCGCCCAGGGCCGCTGGCTCGAGATCAGCTCCGTCTCCAACTTCGAAACCTTCCAGTCCAACAGGCTCCACCTGCGTTACCGCGACGAGGCCGGCAAGACACAGCTTGCCCATACCCTCAACGGTTCTTCCCTCGCACTCCCGAGGGTCGTCGCAGCCCTTCTGGAAGACAACCAGACCCCCGAGGGCATAATCATCCCGGAGATTCTCCGTCCTTACACCGGATTCGACAAGATTGACTAAGGCCCATACCATACTCGGCATCGATCCCGGAACCAACCTGCTTGGTTTCGGGATTGTGCGCGTAGATGAAGCAGGCAAGCCCGGATATCTCGATATGGGCGTGCTGGACCTGCGGCGCGTCGAAGATATCTACGACAAGCTCCGCATCATCCACGAAAAGGTCTGCGCCCTGTGCGAACTGTACCATCCCACGGACCTCGCCATCGAGTCACCCTTCTACGGACGCAACGCCCAGGTCATCTTCAAGCTCGGACGCGCACAGGGTGCCGCCATGACGGCCGCCCTGCTGCATGGGGCCAGGGTATTCGAGTACGCCCCACGCAAGGCCAAGCAGGCTATATGCGGCAACGGCGCGGCCTCCAAGGAGCAGGTTGCGCTGATGGTGGAACGCACGCTCGGCATCGACATCGACCCGAGCCACCTGGACGCCACCGACGCCCTTGCGATAGCGATGTGCCATTATTACTCGTTGAATAATCCACTCGCAGGCAAATCCACGGGCGGCTCCTGGGAAAAATTCATCGCGGCCAATCCCGACAGAGTTAAATAATTGAAATAGTTTTTTAACTTTGTTAAACTTTAGTGCGCCTGCCGCGTCTATCGATTGTTATGAAGTCATTTAGAATAGTTTGTCTGATCGGTGTCCTGATGTTGGCAGGCACCCTCGCTTCCGCCCAGAATTCGCTCAAGGCAATGCTCGTCGACTCCGTCACCGGCGAGCCCGTCGGATTCGCCACCGTCTCCCTCACGAAGAAAGGCCAGCAGAAGGCCGACAAGTACGTCCTCTCCGAGGCCGACGGCAAGGTTGAAGTCCACGGCATCCACGCCGGAACGTACATCTTCAAGTCCGAACTCCTCGGCTACAAGACCTACGAGAAAGAGGTCGTCGTTCCCGATGTCAAGGACCTCGGCGAGGTCAAGATCGAGCCCGACCGCGAGCAGCTTGAAGCCGCATCCATTTCCGCCGTCGGCAACCCCATCATAGTCAAGAAAGACACCATTGAGTATAACGCCACCTCCTTCAAGACTACCGACAACGACGTCCTGGAGGACCTCCTCAAAAAGCTCCCCGGCTTCGACGTCTCAGACGATGGCTCCATAACCATCAACGGCAAGACGGTCAACAAGATAACCATCGACGGCAAGACCTTCTTCCTCGACGATCCCCAGCTTGCGTCCAAGAACATACCCGCCAAGGTCATCAGCAAGCTCAAGGTAATCGACAAGAAGTCCGACCAGGCCGAATTCACCGGCATCGACGACGGTGAAGAAGAAACCGTCATCGACCTCAGCGTCAAGAAGGGCATGATGAAGGGCGCGTTCGGCAACGTGATGGGCGGCGGCGGCCACGACATCCCCTCTACGGCGGTCGAAGGCGACTGGCGATATCAGGCTGCGGCTTTCGTCGGCAATTTCACCGACAAGACCCAGCTCTCCGTCATTGCCAACGCCAACAACACCAACAACCGCGGCTTCAATGACCTCTCCGGCAATATGATGGGCAATATGCGCGGCGGAGGCGGCGGCTTCGGCAGAGGCGGCGGTGGCGGCTGGGGCGGCAACAACGGTATCACCACCTCCTATATGGGCGGTCTCAACGGCGCCTGGACCCTTTTCGACAACAAGATGGACCTCAGCGGCAACTATCTGTACAACAACACCCGCAAGCTTGTCGAAGAAAAGAGCTCCCGCACCACCTATCTTCAGGACTACGACCAGATTTACGATTCCGAAGGAGTCAACGACACCCGTTCCTGGGGACACCGTTTCGGCGCCCGCCTGGAGCACAAGTTCTCCGAGAACACTTCCATCATATTCCAGCCGCAGGTCAACTTCGGCGGGGGATCCTTCTCCCAGACCAGCGATTACAACACCGATTACGACCGCGGCGGTGCCGTGGAGAAGATCAACAAGGGAAGCACCGTCAACACCGGCGCCAACAGCAACTTCAACGCCAGCGGCTTCGCCCTCCTGCGCCAGCGCCTCGGCAAGCCCGGCCGCACCCTCACGGTGATGACCCGTTTCAGTTTCTCCAACAACAAGCTCAATTCCATCAACAGCTCAAAGGTCTATTCCGGATACGTGTCAGGCGACGATTGGAGCAATCTCCAGCTTACCGACCAGGACGTCAATCAGACCAGCAATTCCCACACGCTGTTCGGCCGCGTCACTTATACGGAGCCCCTTGGTGAGGGCTTCTTCGTTGAGGCCAACTACGGCTACAACTGGTCCCGTTCCAGCTCTGAGAAGAAGACCTACGACAACACCAACAGCCACCAGTACGATCCTTATTATTCCAACAGCGTCATCAACGACAACCGCCGTCACGACATAGGTGCCAACTTCCTCTACCAGAACGAGAAGTTCCGCGCCCAGCTGGGATTCTCCGCGCAGCCCGTCACCACCCACAACGAGACCTACCGCGCCGGCCAGCAGCTCGACCCGTACAACAGCACCCGCTGGCGTTTCGCCCCTACAGGAATGCTTTGGTGGGAAATGGGCGAAAACGCCAACATGCGCCTGTTCTACCGCGGATCGTCCAACCAGCCGAGCGTATCGCAGCTGATTCCGGTGCCCGACAACACCAACCCCCTGCGCATCAGTTTCGGTAACCCTTACCTGGATCCCTACTTCAGCCACAACCTCAACGGAGACTACCGTTTCAACAACAAGAAGACCTTCGCCTCCGTCAACGCCCGCCTGAACGCATCGTACGTACAGGATCCCATCACCACCGCCACGTGGTACGGATCCAACGGCGCCGCCTATTCGATGCCGTTCAACGGCCGCGATTCCTTCAACGCCGGATTCAACGTATTCGCCAACATGCCCCTCGGCCAGTCCAATTTCACCATCAGCAATATGGCCCGTGCCAATTACAGCACCAGCGCCTCCTACGTTGGCGGCAGCGACGTAAGCACCGAGATGCAGAAGTACTACACTGCGGAGACTGGTGAGATGAAGTACAAGGAATTTATGGAGGCCTACGGCAGGGGAGACTTCAGGTTTGACGAGAACGTCATCCGCACCGTCTCCGCCGTCGAGCGCCTCCGAGTCATCTACCGCAACGACGACCTCGAGCTCTCGCTGAGCGGCCGTACCCGAATGAACAAATCCTGGTACACCATCAACGAGAACGCCGACAACACGATGACTTTCAACAACCAGATACGGGCGACCGTCAACTGGACCTGGGAGCTTCCCGGCATCACCTTCAAGAGCGACTACAACTTCAACTGGTACGACGGATATGCCAGCAACCTCAATTATCAGCCCGAGCACATCCTGAATGCCGAAATCCAGAAGACGCTCCTCAAGAAGACCATGACCATCGCCCTCAAGGGCTACGACATACTCGGCCAGGCCAAGAACCTCAGCGTCACCGACAACGAGAACTACCACTCCGAGGTCGTCAACAACACCCTCGGGCGTTATGTGATACTTTCGCTCACCTGGCGTTTCGGAAAGTTCGACCGCTCGAAGATGCGCGGTCCCGGCGGTCGCGGCGGATACGGCGGGCCTCCTCGGTTCCGGTAGATTTTTCGACTCCGGCTTCGCCTCCGCTCAAAATGACAGGAGAGAATCAGAATGACAGGTAAAATATCGACAAAAGCGGCCATATGGCTGCTTGCAGGAGCCTCGGGAGTGCTGATGAGCATCCCGTGGCTCGTGCCGCATACGGGGCTGCTGGCCCTGGTCGGATTCGTTCCGCTGCTCCTTGCGGAGTACATCGCCACGGGCGCGAAGGTAAAGCACTTCTGGCTTTGGCACTACAGCAGTTTCGTCCTGTGGAACGCCCTTACGACATTCTGGGTTTGCAACGCAACGGTCGGCGGTGGTATCTTCGCCGTGCTTGCCAACTCCCTGCAGATGTCGCTCGTCTTCGGCCTTTTCCGTCTCGCCCGCAGGAAGCTCAGCGGCGCGGTGCCGTACATCTTCCTTGCCGCCGCATGGATTGCCTGGGAACGTTGGTATCTTACTTCCGCGGAGATTTCCTGGCCCTGGCTCGTGCTGGGCAATGCTTTCGCTACGAGTATCAAGGACATTCAGTGGTATAGCATAACGGGCACTCTGGGCGGTTCGCTCTGGGTTTGGTGCGCCAATCTCGGCATCTTCGGCCTTCTGACCGCTCTCGTCAGCGGCAGGTGGCAGGCCTGGACCAAGGCGGCGCGCATTTCGGCCATATCGGCCCTCGTGCTGGTATTCATCGGCCTGCCCGTCGTGTCCGGCATCATGTACGCATCGTACAGGGAGGTCAGCGAGAAGCAGGTGTCCGTGCTTGTCGGCCAGCCCAACCTGGACCCGTACCACAAGTTCAATGCACTTACGCAGCGTGCCCAGAACGACCTTTTCCTGGGGCTTGTAGAGGGACCGCTGAACGAGGAACCTGCAGACCTGCTGCTTGCACCGGAGACATTCACCGGCGACATCTTCCTCAACGACATCCCGTCTTCGCCCACCTGGCAGCGCTTCCACGAATTCCTCGGGGAGCATCCGGGCACGGATTTCCTCTTCGGGGCCTCCACCAACGAACTGTTTACGACCCGCAGCGCACCGAGCCTTCTGAGTTATCCCTACGGAAACGGTTGGCGTATGCCTCACAACAGCGCGCTGATGCTCTCCGCCGACGGCCGCACCGAGGTCTTTCACAAGAGCAAACTCGTTGTCGGCACGGAACTTACGCCGTATCCCAAGATTTTCGTCCCGCTTGACAACTGGCTTTCTGCGCGAATGGGCGTGACGGCCTTGATGGCCCGCGATTCCGGCCAGGAAGAAATATCCCTGCTGCACCTCAGCGACGGTACGCCTCTCGGCTGCGCCGTCTGCTACGAATCCGTTTACGGCGAGTATTGCACCGGCTATGCCTCCCGCGGTGCCGGATTCCTCACCGTCATCACAAACGACGCCTGGTGGGGCAATACCCCCGGATACCGCCAGCATTGCAGTTACAGCTGCCTGAGGGCGATAGAGACGCGGCGCGACATAGCACGCTGCGGCAACACCGGCATCAGCTGTTTCATCAACCAGAGGGGAGACATAGTGTCCCGCGGCCCCTGGTGGGAGGAGGCTACGCTGCGTGGCACGGTCAATGTCAATACGCGCCAGAGCTTCTTCACCCGGCACGGCGACATCGTGGGCCGCGTGAGCACGCTGGTCTTCCTCTTGCTGTTGGCGTTGCTTATAGTCAGCCTGTTTAGGAAAAAATAACTATTTTTGTACGTTATGGCAAAGAAAGACAGTCTGAAGAAAGGCGGATGGATAGTCCGCAACCTCATATTTGGGGTGGTATTCGTACTGGCGATAGTCGCTGCGGCGAGCATATTCCTGTCGATACGCACCCGCCACGGCAAGGAAATCACGGTCCCCGACCTCACCAACCTCAGCGTCGCCGACGCCCGTTCCACCGCATCTGCGGCCAACCTCCGCATACAGGTACTCGACTCCGTCTATATGCGCCGCGTGCCCAGGGGAGCCGTCGTCAGCCAGATTCCCAAGCCCGGCAGCAGCGTCAAGCCCGGCCGCAAGATTTCCCTCACGGTCAACTCCATCGTGCCCAAGAAGGTTTCCATGCCCAACCTGATACACACTTCGCTGCGTCAGGCTCAGGCTGAGCTCTCTTCGCGCGGGCTAGTGCTCGGCCGTCTCAACTACGTGTCCGACATCGCAACCAACAACGTCCTCCGCCAGACTTACCGCGGAGTCGACGTCCCCCCGGGGAAGGAACTCTACAGCGGGTCCACCGTTGACCTCACCCGCGGCCTCAATGGCTCCGACGCCATGACCTACGTGCCCAACCTTCACGGCTACAAGTATCTCAATGCCGTGAGCGCCCTGCACGACCATTCCCTGAACGTCACGGCCCTCGTGTTCGACAAGTCGGTCCGCAACTACAGCGACTCCCTCGCGGCCACCGTCTATTCCCAGCGTCCCGCCGCGACCGGCTATCCTACCGTGATGGGCACCGGCGTCACCCTCTACCTCAAGCTTGATGCTGAAAAGCCTGCCGAATAGCCCCGGGGCCGAGGATTTCGACCTGCTGGACGACTCCATCCCCGAATTCGGCCAGTCCGACGAGGGTCAGGAGCTCTTCGAGCATTTCCGCCTGGAGGTCGATCCCGGCCAGGCGCCCCTCCGCATCGACAAATATATGACGGCCCACCTGGAGCGTACCTCGCGTCACCGCATCCAGTGCGCCATCAAGGAAGGATTCGTGCAGGTAGGGGAGAAGACGGTCAAGGCCAATTACATCGTCCGCCCCGGCGACATCATCCGCTTCGTGATGCCCTACAGGCGCCGCGGCGTGGAAATCATCCCCCAGGATATCCCCCTCGACATAGTTTACGAAGACGACGACCTGCTCGTGGTCAACAAGCCCGCCGGAATGGTGGTCCACCCCGGCCACGGCAATTACGAAGGCACCCTGGTCAACGCGTTGGCCTTCCACCTCGGCATCCGTCAGACAGCCGACGACGAAGGCGACGACCGCATGGGAGTCCTTGTCCACCGCATCGACAAAGACACCAGCGGCCTTCTCGTAGTGGCCAAGAATGACGAATCCCAACTGCGGCTCGCACGCCAATTCTTCCTCCACACCATCGAACGACGCTATGTGGCGATAGTCTGGGGCGATATGCCCGCAGACGAAGGCACCGTCGACGCCAACCTCATGCGCGACCCCTCCGACCGCCTCCGCTTCTGCACCACCGACGACCCCGAAAAGGGCAAGCACGCAGTAACCCACTGGAAAGTCCTCGAACGCCTCGGCTTCGTAACCCTCGTCGAATGCCGGCTCGAAACCGGCCGCACCCACCAGATCCGCGTCCACCTCTCCAGCATCGGCCACCCCATCTTCGGCGACGAAAAATACGGCGGCACCGAAATCCGCCAGGGAACCATCTACGCCAAATACAAACAGTTCATAGCCAACTGCTTCAAGATCTGCCCCCGCCAGGCCCTCCACGCCAGGACCCTCGGCTTCGACCACCCGGTCACCCGCAAATTCATCTCCTTCGCCGCCCCCATCCCCCCGGACATGACCGCCCTCCTGGATAAATGGCGCCACTACGTCGCCGACTGACCTGTCACGGGCTCATTGCCCTAACTCGCTGCTGTTCAGCCTTTTGCCTTAATCCATGCGTGACCGGTCCCGTTCCGCAAGCCGGACCAGGCACGGCGTTGTTTTCGAACCAACTGATAATTAAATCGTTAACAATTTTGGCCGTGACAGGTCTTTTGAGATAGCGACGGAGGCGGCAGTGTCCTCAAAAGACATTGGTCTTTACGAACTGGCTTTTAGTGTTTTATGCCGTTCGTTCGAAGAGAGTAGTGACGGAAGCAGAGTGTCCTCAAAAGACATTGGCCCTTACGAACTGGCTTTTGAGGACACTCTTGCTGGAGGAACGGGGCAGGAACGGGGTAGGAACAAAAAAGGCACTCAAACGAGCGCCTTTCCTGATTCATCATAGAATTCATACTGCAGGATGCTGTGGTCGGAGCATTCCTCCACCCTCAGCTTACACTTGTACTTACGTCTCCATTTCGCCGCAAACGAATTCCAAAGCCCCCGGGTAAGATAAGCCCCGAGGATAGGCCCCGTCTTCAGCGTAAGGTCCTTCTTGCCAGTCTGCTCGATAATGTCGGCGAGCTTCCGCTCCACCTGCTCGTCAATGACCACGGTAGAAGCGATCTTTCCGGTGCCATGGCAAAGGGGACACTTCTCGGTGGTGTTGATTTCGGTAACCGGGCGTATGCGCTGGCGCGTAATCTGCATCAGGCCGAACTTGGTAAGGGGCAGCACGTTATGCTTGGCCCTGTCGCTTGCCATAAGCTCCGTCATATACTTGTAAAGCTCATTGCGGTGCTCTGCGGTATCCATATCGATGAAATCGACGATCACGATACCGCCCATATCGCGAAGCCGCAACTGACGGGCGATTTCTTCAGCGGCAAGCTTGTTCACCTCGAACGTATTCTCCTCCTGATCCGTGGATTTGGCCCGGATGCCGCTGTTGACGTCGATGACGCCAAGGGCCTCCGTGGTCTCGATCACCAGATAGGCACCGCCCTTGATGGGCACCACCTTGCCGAAGGAACTCTTTATCTGTCGGGTGACCTCGAAATGGTCGAAGATAGGTTCCTTGCCGTCGTAAAGCTTGACAATCTTCTCCTGCTCGGGGGAAATGAGCGAGATGTAGCGGCGGGTTTCCTCGTAAATCTTCGGATCGTTTACATAAACGTTGCTGAAACTGTCGTTCAGCAGGTCCCGCAAGACGGTGGTGGTTTTGGAATACTCGGTGAAAAGCAGTCCGATGCTCTTGTTTCTCGAAATCTTCTTCCAGGAACTCTCCCATTTTTCTATGAGGGACTTGAGTTCGGCCACCAGGACGGCGGCGGAACTGCCCGCAGCGGCCGTACGTATGATGGCGCCGTAGTTGCGGGGGAGAATGTTGCCTACGAGGGTTTCGAGCCTGCGTTTTTCCTCCTTCGAGGAAATCTTCTGGGAGACGCTCACCTTCTCTGCGAAGGGGAGCAGTACGATGTTGCGTCCTGCCAATGAAATCTCGGCTGTCAGTCGGGATCCCTTTGTGGAAATCGGCTCCTTGATTATCTGACCGATGATCATCTGCCCAGGCTTGAGGAAATTCTCGATGCGGCCCTCCTTCGCGAGGGGGGCGCCCAGCCTGATGCCGGAGAACAGCTCGTGGAGATTGCGGTTGGGATTGCTGTCGCGCACGAACGCATCGAACGCGTCGAAATGCAATCCCAGGTCAAGATAATGGATGAATGCTTCCTTGCTGTCGCCGATGTCCACGAAAGCGGCGTTCAGGGCGGGAAGTATTTTCTTGACTTTGCCAAGATATACGTCTCCCACCGAGAAGCTGTGACCCTGACTCGATTCTCTGCTGTACTCGATGAGGCGATGGTTCTCCATGAGAGCCAGCCGCACCTCTGCAGAGCCTACGTCGACCACAAGGTCTTTTTCCTGGTTTTCGGACTCCATTAGGGACGGGTTTGGGTAAAACAAAAGGCCCGCCGGATCCCCCGCCGGGCCTAAAGCGACTTTTTATTTCTTCTTGTGTCTGTTGAGGCGGAGACGCTTCTTGCGTTTGTGCGTCGCCATCTTGTGCCTCTTATGCTTCTTTCCGTTGGGCATATGGGGATGATGTTAAATTATTTCTGAAGCTCGGCAACGAAGGCCTTGGAAGGCTTGAAAGCGGGTATGTCGTGCTCAGGGATTGTAATCGTGGTCTTCTTGGTGATATTGCGGGCGGCCTTGGTAGCCCTGTGCTTGATGATGAAGCTGCCGAAACCACGGAGATAAACAGGCTCTCCCTTGATTACGGATCCCTTGATAGCTTCCATGGAAGCCTCGAATACAGTCTGGACTGTTACCTTTTCAATGCCTGTTGCCTTTGCAACTTCACTGACGATTTCTGCTTTTGTCATATCTTTAAGTGTATATTGGTTGGTTAGTATAACCTGATAACCGAATTGGAACGCAAAAATAGGACTAAATTTTTAACTATCAAAATATTTCTGCATCTTTCTTTGGCACGGAGATTGACCAAATAGGGGTCTGGGCCATTTTTGCCCGTTTTACTGACATTTTGACACTGACAATATGAAACAAGATATCAACATCATCCCTGTCGTGCAGGGAGAAGTCTCTTCCAAGCTCGACGAAAGCACTCTTCCCGACGTGCTCCCGATCCTTGCGCTCCGCAACGCAGCCATTTTCCCGGGCACCGTTTTCCCGATTACCATAGGCCGGGAAAAGTCCATCCGCCTCATCCAGGACGCTGAAGAGCACGATTTCTTCATCGGAGCCGTCCCCCAGAAGGACGTCACCGTCGAAGAGCCGTCCGCCGAAGACATCTATGCCTACGGCACCGTCTGCCGCATCCTCAAGACCCTCGAGATGCCCGACGGCACGCTTACGGCCATCCTTCAGGCATTCAAGCGCATACAGATCGATGCCGTCATCGGCATGGATCCATATATCACCGCCCGTGTAATCTATCTCCACGAGCGTGCCTACACCCCTGACACCGCTGACATCAAGGCCATGTCCGAGGCCATCAAGGACAAGGCCATGCAGGTGCTCCGTTCGTCCAACCTGGGTTCCCGCGAGTCCATCGGCGCCCTCAAGGCCATCGACAACTTCGAGTTCCTCGTGAACTTCGTCGCCACCACCATCGACGTCGAAAACTTCAGGGACAAGATGGAGCTGCTCCAGTACGACGACATAAAGACCCGTGCGATGAAGCTCCTCTCCATCCTCGACATGCAGGTGCAGCTGATGAAGCTCAAGCAGGACATCAACCAGAAGGTAAAGAGCGAAATCGACCAGCAGCAGAGGGAATACTACCTCAACAGCCAGCTGCGTACCATCCAGGAGGAACTGGGCATGGACGACGCCGAAGACGTCGACAAGTTCCGAGAGCGCGCCGCCGCCAAGAAGTGGCCCGAGGCGATCGCCCAGGCATTCGAGAAGGAACTTGCGAAGCTCCAGAAGCACAATCCCAATTCGCCCGACTACAGCGTGCAGTACAACTATCTGGACTTCATGCTGCAGCTTCCCTGGAACGAAACCAGCGTCGACAACCTCGACCTGCAGCACGCCCAGGAGGTACTCGACGAAGACCACTATGGCCTCGACACCGTCAAGGACCGTATCATAGAATACCTTGCGGTACTCAAGCTCAAGGGGAATATGAAGTCACCGATCCTCTGCCTCTACGGCCCTCCGGGAGTAGGCAAGACCTCCCTCGGCAAGAGTATCGCACGTTCCCTCGGGCGCAAGTACGTCCGCATCTCCCTCGGCGGCATGCACGACGAGGCCGAAATCCGCGGCCACCGCAAGACCTACGTGGGAGCCCTTCCGGGCCGTATCCTCAACGGCATCGCCCGTGCCGGCACCTCCAACCCGGTCATCGTTCTCGACGAAATCGACAAGCTCGGCGCCGACTTCAAGGGCGACCCGTCATCCGCTCTGCTGGAGGCCCTGGACCCCGAGCAGAACTCCACCTTCCACGACAATTACCTGGACCTGGACTACGACCTGAGCAACGTGATGTTCATCACCACCGCCAACAGCCTGTCACCCGTCCAGCCCGCCCTGCTCGACCGTATGGAGCTCATCAACGTCTCCGGTTACCTTGCAGAGGAGAAGGCCGAGATAGCCAGGAAGTTCCTCCTTCCCAAGCAGCTCAAGGAACACGGCATCGATTCCAAGACTCTCAAGATAAGCCCTGCCGGCATCAAGGCCATCATCGACGAATACACCCACGAGAGCGGCGTCCGCGGCCTCGAGAAGCAGATTGCCAAGATTGCCCGCGTAACCGCCAAGAAGATAGCCCTCGGGCAGGAATATCCCGCCGTCATCAAGCCTGAGCACCTCAAGGAATACCTGGGCCTGCCCACCAATTTCCACGACCTGCAGAAAGGCAACGAGGCCCCCGGCGTCGTCACCGGCCTGGCCTGGACCCAGATGGGCGGCGAAATCCTCTTCGTGGAGAGTTCCGTCAGCGCCGGCAAGGGCGTCATGACGATGACCGGCAACCTCGGCGACGTCATGAAGGAGTCGGCAACCATAGCCTACCAGTACATCAAGGCCCACCCCGAGATGGCGCGTGTGGACTCAAAGACCTTCGGCGAGAAGGATATCCACGTCCACGTACCGGAGGGCGCAACCCCCAAGGACGGCCCTTCAGCCGGTATCACGATGGTCAGCTCGATGGTCTCCGCCCTGCGCGGCCAGGCCGTCAGGAAGGGCATAGCGATGACCGGAGAAATGACGCTGCGCGGCCGCGTGCTGCCCGTCGGAGGCATAAAAGAAAAGATACTCGCCGCCAAGAGGGCGGGAGTATCCACTATCGTTATCTCCGAGGAAAACCGCAAGGACGTCGAGGACATCAAGCCCATTTACGTCAAGGGCCTGGAGTTCCACTATGTCAAGACGATCGACGACGTGATCAGCTTCATCTTCTGATTGTCAGAAGAGCGTAGGGTGATTCTCTTCCAGGCCGCGGAGGACCCTTTCCATTACTGCCTGGCGTATCAGGGCCGAGCGTGAGCCGACTTTGAAACGCCGGCAGTATTCTTGTATGGCGGCAAGTTCCTTGTCGTTGAAGAATACGGATTTGCGGTGGCTGCGGCGAAGGGCTTCGCGCTGCTTGTCAAAGTAGGCGGGATCCACACCGGCCACTTTACTTGTTTTCTTTCTGCCCATAGTATGCGTTGATGTATTGTATGATTTCTGCGAGAGATTCGGGCTCCAGGCGGCGGCCGAGGATTTCACCGTCGGTGTCGGTGAAATAGAGGCGCGGGGTGGAGATGACGCCGTAGAGGCGGAGCATGTCGGTCTCCAGTTCAGGGTCCCAGGCGTGGACGATTCCGACTTTCTTGTTGCGGACCTTGAATGTGCGGCGGAACTTTCGCCACTGGGCCTTGTCGTGGCCGCAGAAGACGGCATAGACTTTCGTGGGGAATTCGACCTTTTCTATTATTCCGGGGAGGACCTTGGATTCCAGCTGGCATTTGGCGCAGCCCGTATCGAAGAAGAAGAGTATGGAGTGGCTGCCGTCCTGAGGGATGCGTACCTTGCGGCCGCAGGGGGTCTTGAGGTCCACAGTGGGGGCCTTCATGCCCAGCAGGGTGGAACGGTTGAAGGCGGTGAAGATGTCGGCGTCTAGTTTGTCGAATTCGCTGCGCATCGCTATTGTGCCGTCCTTGAACCAGTTGTCGTAGATGTGGATGGCTACGGCTTCGTCGCCCATCAGTTCGGAGTCCTTGTACTTGTCCCAGAGCCAGAGGGCTATGTGCTGCATGGTGAGGGAGTCTTTGACCGAGCTGATGAGGAAGTCGCATTCGGCGCTCTTGACGTCGGTGGATTCGTTGGTTATCGCCTGGGTGTATCCTGCAAGCATGTTATCAAGTTTTGCGAAGCTCAGACTGTCGGTCTGTGCGTGCAAAACGGTTGCTGTCAAGCAGAAGAGTATAACGAACAGGCGTTTCATTCGACGGGGGGGAGGATGACTCCGGGGGGGACGAAGAGGGAAGTGTCGCCGTGGTGGCGGAGGATGTCGCGCACCGCGCTGGAGGAGATGTGGGCGTACTCCTGGGCGGTGGGGATGATGATGGTCTCGATCTCGGGGGCGAGGCGGCGGTTGGCGTCGGCGATGGCGCGTTCGTTCTCGAAATCAAGCATGTTGCGGACGCCTCGGACTATGTGGCGTATGCCCATGTTGCGGCAGACGTCGATGGTGAGGCCGTCGTATTCGATTATATCGACGTTGCCGAGGCCTGCGACGGCCTGGCGGATGATGTCTTTCTTGATTTCTCCGGAGTAGAAGCCGCGTTTGTCCTGGTTGATACCGATTGCGACGACGACTTTGTCGAACATGGTGAGGGCGCGCCGCAGTATGTTGAGGTGCCCTGCGGTGAACGGGTCGAAGGAGCCGGGAAACAGTGCTGTATTGGTCATATACCGCAAATATAGGTATTTTTGTGTATATTTGTGGTATGTTGAACGTTAAGATTGAACAGAGCTGGCGGGAGGCTCTCGCGCCGGAGTTCGAAAAGCCCTATTTCGGGAATCTTGTAAGGGAATTGCACGCAGAGAAGGCCGCAGGGCGCCTGATTTACCCTCCCGGAGGGCAGATTTTCCGTGCATTCGACCTTTGCCCGCTGCCGGACGTGAAGGTCGTCATCCTTGGCCAGGACCCGTATCACGGCCCCGGGCAGGCGATGGGACTGTCGTTCTCCGTACCCGACGGCGTTCCGGCCCCGCCTTCGCTCAGGAATATCTTCAAGGAAATCGAGGACGACCTCGGCGTCAGGATGTCCGGCCGCCCCAACCTCGAGTCCTGGGCCCGTCAGGGGGTGTTGCTGCTCAACGCCGTCCTGACCGTCCGCGCCGGCGAGCCCACCTCCCACAGCGGCATAGGCTGGCAGGAGTTCACGGACGCAGTCATCCGCTGCATATCAGACCGTTGCGAGGGCGTAGTCTTCATGCTCTGGGGCAATTACGCCCGCTCCAAAGCCCCCCTTATCGACACCCGCAAGCACGTCGTCCTGCAGGCCGCTCACCCGTCGCCCCTCGCCCGCGGCGCCTTCTTCGGCTGCCGCCACTTCTCCCAGGCCAACGCCATCCTCTCCGCCGAAGGCCGCACGCCTATCGACTGGAGGCTTTAGGGGCAAACGAAACGTTTCGATATATTTTATAGGGGTTCCCCGGGCTTATTGTTTGGATAAATGGTCAGGGGAAGGTAAATTTGCAATTTGGATACTAATTATATACATTATATGAGAATCAATTATTTAATACCGGCCGTGACTGTGATAACAGTCCGTCCGAAGGGTACGCTGCTCCAAGCGAGCAAGCCCGCCGGAGCCCGCACCCAGGGCTTCCAGACAGCAGGCACGTATGACGATGATGATTGGGATATCGAATAACCAAGGAGGAATTGTTATGAAAAAGTTATTTTACATTCTTGCAGTTGCCTCTGTGGCTGTTGTTTCCTGCAATAAGAACGTTATCGACACACCCGTCGACACTCCTGCAACAACAGGTAAGACCATTACCTTCAGCGCATCCATTGATATGCCCGCGGCTACCAAGGCTTCTCTTGACGGCCTGAATATCAAATGGAGTTCAAGCGATTACATCGGAATCTGCACCGACAACAATGCTACCATCGTCGCCTATCCTGTCACCGTGGACGGCTCTGACGCCACTCTTTGCACAATTACTGTCAATGAGGTTGCTGGAGCTACCGAGTATTACGGTATTTTCAGGGGCAGCCTTGGGGCCGATGGCGATGCGACGAAGGAAATAGCCGCCGATGATTTTTCCGGCATCACTTTCGATACCGCAACCAAGACTTTCTCCGGACTCACTGTCGGTAACCAGCAGGTTGCTAAAGGTTCCTTGTCTTCACATCTGTGGTATACGGATGGCTTCCCTCTGTCGATGGCAGGCAAGTCCAGCGGTACGTCCCTGGTTATGAGGCCTTGTCTGGCTCTGTTCCAGGTCAGTATCGCAGCCGGGAGTGTTCCTGACGCATATTATCTGAATACGGAGACATATACCAGCTCCAAGGGTATCGACCACGACCATACATATTCTGCCGTCCGTGGATTTAATCTGTATCAGAAGGGTTCTTCCACCATCTATTCTTCCGGTGACTACACCGTTCAGGTTGCGGCTGATGGTACCCTGACTACAGTTTCTGACGCTAGTGGCTCCCAGAAGGAGTATCGCCAGATTTCCCAGTCAGGCAAACTGGCTGCCGGCACCAATTATCTGATGTGCCTTATCCCCGGCGGAAGTGTCAGTTCATTCAAGTTCGATTTCCTGGGCTATAAAGATAATGCCGGCGGTTTGTCCTGGGATGCCGTTTACACAATGAATATGAAGAAGGCCACAACTGTAGAGGCCGGTGATTTTTATGACCTTGGTACCTTGAATCCTCTGGCTCTCAAGAAGGCTAAGAATGAGGCTACAGATGATGCAGAAGATGAATCTGCTGCGTCTTATGTTCCTGCTATTACTATTGATGGTGATTTGTCTGACTGGGCAAGTGTAACAACTGGTGTAACAACTAGTGCCAGTCCTGGTGTCTATCAGGTGTTTAAGGTGACTTATGATGAGCGTTACCTGTATTTTTACACTAAGAGGGATAATCGTGACGCTATATGGGCGAATGGGGCTTATATCTATTATAATATTGATGCTGATAATGATAGTACTACTGGAGTGACGCGTGACTCTAACGTCGGTCTTGAAGCTTGGATGTACATGAAACCTTATGGAGGATCGTCTACTTCACCAGGGTTTAACAGTTCTCCAAGTGGCGAAGGGTACCCCTCTAATAGTGTGCTAAGTGGTGTTCTTTGCGCAGGCAAGAATGGCACAGATTCAGTCGAAATCGAAGTCAGTATTCCTCGCAATAATATTGCTGATATTGCTCAGGGAGTAACTAATAAGACAATCAAGGTTTACAGTTATGGTAACAAGGATGGTTATGATGTGCAGATGGTATCCGG
>CACZEU010000037.1 GCA_902780175.1 uncultured Bacteroidia bacterium | reverse complement strand
GGGGGCGCCGTTGATGTACGGCACGTAATCATGGCCATCATACAAGTCATAGAAGACCATGGGCCCGGCGCTGCCGGAGACGGAGACCTCGCACGAAGCAGTATGGCCACCGTCCTCCGCCGTTGCGGTGACCGTGGCGCTGCCCTCCGCAAAGGCGGTGACGGTGCCGTCCTTATCTACGGCCGCTACGGAAGGATTGGAAGATGCCCACGACACGTTCTTGTTGGCTGCATACGAAGGAGTGTAACTGACTGTAAGCGTGCGGGATTCGCCCACCTGCAGGGTCATGATGGCGGAGCTCAGCTCAATGCCCTTCAGGGCAGGGTCCGGACTGACGGTTATTTCGCAGCTGCCCTGCTGATCAGGGAAGGCCTTTGAACGGGCGAAAATCCGTGTGGTACCGGCGCTCACGGCGGTGACAGTCCCGTTGTTGTAGTCTACTTTTGCAACGCTGGCATCCATCGAGGCCCATTCCACCGTCTGGTCGGCTTCGGCCGGACTCACGCTGGCGCTGAGCTGGAAGACGTCCCCTTCCACCAGTTCCAGCGTGGCAGGGTTTACCGTTACCCCGTCCACCTCAATCTTGCTCACGGTCACCTGGCAGGTGGCTTCCTTGCCTCCGCTCGACGCCGTGATGCTGGCCTGACCGGCCAGGATGGCGGTTACATTGCCCTCCCCGTCCACCGTGGCCACGTCCGGGTTTGTCGACTTCCAGCTGACGGTCTTGTCGGTGGCGTCCTCCGGCAGCACGGTGGCCGTGAGCGTGGCGGTTTCTCCCTCCTTGAGGTCCAGCGTCTCCTTGTCCAGGGTCACGGATTCGACATTGATGGTGGCGGCCTCTACCGTAACCTTGCAGCTGGCCTGGAAGCCTCCGTCGCTGGTGGTGACGGTCACAGTCCCTTCACCGGGCCCCACGGCCGTGACAATGCCGTTGTGTCCGTTCTGTTCTACGGTAACTGTGGCGCCCAGGATTACCGAACCGCCCTCCGTGAGGGTGATGGAGGGCAGGTTAAGGCTCACGGACTGCACATGAATCAGCTTTTTCTTGACGATGACCCGGCAGCTTGCCTTGAATCCGCCGTCCTGAGTGGTTGCAGTTATGGTGGTTGCGCCCATGGCGAGGGCCTCGACGATGCCGTCGCCGGTCACGGTGGCGACATCGGGAACGGCGGACTTCCATTCGACTGCCTTGTTGGCGGCATTCTCGGGAAGGACCGTGGCAACGAGTGTATGCGTCTGGCCTTCAATCAGTTCTATATCATCCTCGGAAAGGTTGATGCCGGTCACGGAGACCTCTGCGGGGGTTTGGACGCAGGCGCTGAAGATAAAAGCGGCGAGTGCGGTAAGGGCGAATACTCTGGACTTCATAGCGAAAGGGGTTTTACGTGGTCTCGTAAAGGTAAGCTTTTTTTGCGACAATCTACAATAATTGAATACCCCTTTCTTCGCACCAGCGGATCTCCCTTTCGGGCCAGACGGATGCCTGGACCTGTCCGATATGTTCGGCTCCCATGATCAGCATGCAGAGCCTCGACTGTCCGATGCCGCCGCCTATCGTCAGGGGCAGCAGGTTGTCTGATATCAGCTTGTGATACTCGTTGCCCAGCTTGTCGGTGCGGCCGGTGACGGACAGTTGATAATTCAGCGAACTGGCGTCGACCCTGATGCCCATGCTCGAGATTTCCATCGGGCCCTGGATGGGGTCGTACCAATAGAGCAGGTCTCCGTTGAGGTTCCAGTCGTCGTAATCGTCGGCCCTGCTGTCGTGGATGCTGCCGTCGGGGAGCGTTTTGCCTATCTGTTCGATGAATACGGCGCCGTACTCCTTTACTATGTTGTATTCCCGCTCCTTGGGCGTCAGGTCCGGATACTTGTAGTACAGTTCTTCTGAATCGATGAACAGGGGCTCGGCAGGGTATTTCCTGTCCTTGTCGAGGTACGAGTTGATTATCTTATGGATGGTCTTCACGACGTTTTCGAGGTAGAACCGGTTGCGGTTTTCCCGGCTGATTATCAGCTCCCAGTCCCACTGGTCAACGTAGTATGAATGCAGCCTGTCGGCCTTTTCATGCGGACGGATTGCATTCATATCTACGTATATCCCGGTAAACTTGGACGTGTCGAAGTCCTTCAGCCTCATCCTCTTCCACTTTGCGAGGGACTGCACGATCTCTATCTCGCCGGCCTCCGTGCCGAATGTGACCGAATGCAGTCCGCCCAGGTCGTCGTTGATTCCGTTCTGCGGAACTATCATCGGCCCGGACACCCTCAGGAGGTTCAGCTCATAGGAGAGTCTCCTTTCAAACGTGTCCTTGATCCATTTTATCTTTTCTTCTGTCTGTTCCCTGTTCATGTCGCTGATTCTGAAGACTATTTCTCGGCGTCCTTGAGTGCCTTCTGGAGCTGCTTCTGGACTTCGGGGTCTTCGAGGGCCTTTTCGGCGTCCTTCATCGTTTCGTCGAAGCTCTTCTGGAGGCCTTTGTACATCTTGACGGAGTAGCCGAGCTTGACGTCGTTCTTCTCCAGGAGTTCGATCTCGCAGCGGTGCAGTTCGCCGCCCTTGAGGAAGGACCAGCCGTAGCTGCCGACGTAAATCTCGACACCGAAGATGCTGGTGCCGGCGTTGTCCTTGATCATCTGCTCGAGGTCCTTCTCGGCCATAGCCTCGTCCTTGTCGCTCTTGTCCTCGAATCCGTAGACGTTGATTCCGTTGTCCGCCGCTTTCTTGGTGATGGCGTAGATCCTGCGGACGTTGTTTTCGTGCTGCTCCTTGGTGTAGGAACCGCCGTCGGCAATCTTGAAGTTGGCAAGGACGTCGCGCTCGTCGCCGTAGTAGGTGTACTTGCTGGTCTCGTTCAGTTCGTAGTCGGGTGCAAGGTCGGAGAGCTTGATGCCCTCGTTCTTCTTGAAGTAGTACTCGGCGGCTTCCTTGGAGTAGCTTTCGCCCTCGAATGCCTTCTGCTCGAGGTTCTTGGCCACTTTTTCGATGTCCACTTTGCCGTCGTTGTCATTGGATTTGCCTGATTTGTTGCCGCTGTTGTTGCCGCAGCCTGCGAAGAGGACGATACCTGCAACGCACATGAGGATCAAAGAGAGTCTTTTCATAACCGATTGGATTTGATGCAAATATAATTAAGATTGCGGAATAACGGCAATATTTGTTATTTTTGTTCGTTATGATAAATACGACACCCGAAAAGATAGAGGCCATCGTCCTGGCCCAGCGTAAATTCTATGCCACCGGAGCAACGCGCGACATCCGGTGGCGCAAGCGTCAGCTGCAATCCCTTCGCGCCGCCCTCAAGAAGTGGGAGAAACCCCTGTGCGACGCACTGTGGACCGATCTTCACAAGTCGTTCGAAGAAGCGTATATGACCGAGATGGGGATGGTGTACGGAGAAATTTCCGAGGCCCTCCGCCACGTCGGCAAGTGGGCCCGCAGGCGCCGCAAGGCCACGCCCGTCACCGGCACGCCTTCGTCCAGCTACGTGGTGCGGGAGCCCCTTGGCTGCACCCTCATCGTCAGCCCGTGGAATTATCCCGTGCAGTTGCTGCTGAGCCCTCTGGTGGGCGCAATCGCCGCCGGCTGCACGGCGGTCCTCAAGCCCTCCCCGTACGTGCCCAACGTGTCGGAGACGCTGGAGAAGCTGATTGCGGAGACCTTCGATCCGGACTATGTAGCCCTGGTGCAGGGCAACCGCGAGGTCAACACCCTGCTGTTCGGCCACCGTTTCGACCTGGTCTTCTTCACCGGCAGTCCAGCCCTCGGCAAACGCGTGATGGAGGCTCAGGCCAGGTACCTTACGCCGCTGGTGCTGGAACTCGGCGGCAAGAGCCCCTGCATCGTGGACAAAGACGCCAACGTTCAGCTGGCAGCGCGCCGGATCGCCTGGGGCAAATGCCTGAACAGCGGCCAGACGTGCATCGCCCCCGACTACCTGTTCCTCCACGAAAGCGTCAAGGATGCGTTCGTGCAGGCCTTCAAGCAGGAACTGGCAGGACTCTATCCGGACGGCACCCGGGATTCCAAGTTCTTCGTACATATCGTCCACGACAAGGCCTTCGAGCGCCTTACAGGGTATTTGGATGACGGCACCGTTGTGGCCGGCGGACATTCAGACCCCGCCACCCGCTGGTTCGAACCCACCCTGCTCGACGGAGTAAGCCCCGACGCCCCCGTGATGCAGGAAGAGATATTCGGCCCGATATCTCCGATCCTCACCTTCCGTGACCGCTCCGAGGTGGTGGAATTCGTGAACGGCCGCGAGAAGCCCCTTGCGTTCTACTACTTCGGCAAGCAGTCCGACGGCTGGGACATCATCGGCCGGACCACCTCCGGCGGCGCCTGCATCAACGACGTCATAATGCACGTAGCCAACGGCAACATCCCCTTCGGCGGCGTTGGCAACTCCGGAATGGGCTCATACCACGGCGAGCGTAGCTTCCTGGCCTTCAGCCACGAACGCTCAGTCATCAGCACCCCCACCTGCATCGACCTCAAGATACGGTATATGCCTTACAGCCTGTTCGGGCTGGTTAAGAAGTTGTTGAAGTAGACATATGGCAAACAAGCGTTTAAGAAGATTGCTCACGGTATGCCTGGGTGCGGCCGTGATGCTTTCGCCCCTTGCCGCCCGCGAGAACAGGATGAGCGGCCCCAACGGTGAAATCGCGTATGATATCACCATCCCCGACGGATTCGATACCCGGACCGGCAAGTGCCCTATGGTTATCCTGATGCACGGAATCTTCTCCAGCAAGGACTATAATCCCATTCCGGCCATTGCAAAGGGCCTGGCAGCGGAAGGGATAGCATCTATCCGCTTTGACTTCGACGGCCACGGTAAAAGCGCAGGACGTGTGCAGGACATGACGATAGAAAAGGAACTGGCGGACGCCAGGGCGGTTTGGGAATACGTGAGGAAGCTGCCGTACGTAGACGGCATAGGCCTTCTTGGGCATTCCCAGGGTGGTGTAATAGCCTCCATGACGGCAGGCCGCCTGGCAAAAGAAGGATGCGCCCCCGAAGGGCTTGTCCTGATAGCCCCCGGTTCAATTATCAAGGAAGCCTGCCAGGCCGGACGCTTCTTCAACGCCACCTTCGACCCCAAGGACCCACCGGAGTACATCACCTGCTGGGTCTTCTTCAGGCTGGGCCGGGAATACCTCCTGACCACCCAGCAACTTGATATCTACGGCACCGCCGCAGCCTTCAGAGGCCCAGTGAGAATCCTCCACGGCACACGCGACACGATAGTCCCGATGTGGTGCAGCGAATGCTTCGCCAAAGCCTACGGCGACCACTCTGAACTCATAACCGTAGAAGGAGAGAATCACAACATCTCCAGGAAACTGAAAACCGTCGTCGCCTCCGTCTCCGAATTCTTCCGGAAGGTCTTCTGATTCCGCCATCCCGAGAATTCACCTTGCCCCTGCCCCTACCCCTGCTCCTGATGGAAGTTTTTTCGGTCCATCAGGAGCAAAAACCCGCCAAAATGCGCCCAATGGACCAATATTTCTTCCATCAGGCGCACCCTCCCTCCCCGAAGACGACGTCAGCCCCCTCACATCGTCCTCGCGAACGGTTCTACTGCCGTTTCGCCCTTCCAAATGCCCCGAAGACAACGTCAACCCTCCCACATCGTCTTCAGGTACGATCACCTCCACCATGACGGCAACGTAATGGGAGCAGGGAGAAAGTGCGAAAAAACCGTGGCCTCCCGGACGAGTGGATCCTGCTGAAAAAGTACGGTACTGCCTCCGGAAACCTTTGGTCGCCCGTGACCATGAACGGGAGGGGCCCGCGCCGCCAGGCGTGGGAGGGGCGGAGGCCGTCAGGCCGGAGGGTTTCCGGAGGCAGTACCGTACTTTTTCAGCAGGATCCACATAAGATGCGGAAGATTCCAGTTTTTCGTACCTCTCCCTGCGGAATGCAGCTGCCGCCTAAAAGCCCCCCCCTAAAAATCAAACCCAAACCCCAGATAAAGCCCCAAGGCCCGTGTGACGCTCGACCAGTTAACATTGACCTTAAGCGGCCCGGCAAGCGTGCCCAAAGCATATTCCAGGCCAGCGCCGAAGAAGGGGACGGTGCTGTCGGCCGCCGTGAAGAACCCCGCGACCGTAGGAGCGGTGATTCCCGCTCCGCCGACCAGCGAGAAATAGTGATTCTTCCAGGGACTGACCCTGAGGTCGAGTCCCGCCACCGCCAGTGCGTGTGCGGCCGCGGAGGCATAAGGAATGCCGGTGAAAGGGATCTGCTGATCCATATAGCGGCCGCGGATCTGGCCGCCGATGAGGTTGGTATAAGGCAGGGGAATATCGTTGCCGAACAGCACCCGTACGTCCGCTGACGGCAGGACGGTAAGCCACGGCAGGGGACTCAGGGCCGTGCGGGCATTGGCCTGCAAGGCGTGGAACGGCTTGGAACGCGTCACCAACCCTCCGGGATTGAACCGGTACGAGGCCCTGGCCTGCCAGCCGGAAACGGGGAAGACTGCATCGTCGAAGGTGTCCCACGAAAAGTCCGTCCACAGGGAAATGTAGTCGTTCGACTGGCTCGGGCCGTCGAAATCCACCAGCGGATTGTCCGTCAGCGGATTGTCCGTCAGCAGCGAGCCGAAGGCGTAGTAGTCGTTGCTAACGCCGATGCGGTATTCCCACGCCCTGCGGCGGTCCCAGGCGATGTATGCCTCCTGGCGAATGTCGGTGCATTCCAGCGAGAATCGGTTGCCCAGGAAATTGAACTGGTTGCGGTTGACAATCTTTATCAGCGATGTGAGGTTGACGCTCGGCCCCTTGCGCGGACGGAAACTGTAGCGCCCCTCCAGGTACGGATTGCCCGAGACCTTCAGGGTCGATTCCAGCATGTGGCCGCTTAGTTCGTGTACGTTGAACCCGAAATTGACCAGCAGCGAAGTCACCTCCTCCGTATCCATATGCAGGCCGATGCCGAAATGGTGCACCGGACCGGGACGGCAGATTATCTTCAGCCGGTACGGCTCGTCAGCCCCCGTAAGCCTGTAGGATACGTGCTCGAAGGCGCCGGTGCCATAAATTTTAGATGTCTCCCGTTCGATGTCGCTGCGCATGACGCGGTCGCCGGGATAAACGGTCAGCAGGCTCCGGATGAACGCCGTATCCGACGGCGCGACGCCCTCCAGGTCGATGCCGCTGATGAGCAGCGCCTCCATATTGACGTCCCTCGCCGGCTTGGCGCGAAGCTGCCTTCCGGCCGCACCCGTGAGGCGCCGGACTTCCTGCAGGCCCTTGTCCGCCGCCAGTGCCGCCTCGGAGCCCCGCTCAAGTATGGTGGCAATAGCATCCGTATTGAAACTCAGCATGTTGAATTCATGCAGGTCGGGCTTGATGCGCACGTCCGTAATCTCCGGATGCAGCTGGTAGTCGTCGTTGGAAAACAGGTCCAGGCCGCGCCAGAGGATGTCCATCATGTTGTTGAGGGAGTAGAACTCATGGTTCTCATCCGATATGTCCACGCCGATGACTATGTCGGCGCCCATCTTCATCGCCAGGTCCACCGGGAAGTTGTTGAGCATGCCGCCGTCGAGCAGCACCATGCCCCCTGTCCGTACCGGCGTGAACATCCCGGGAATGGCCATAGTGGAGCGCATGGCCGTTGCCAGGTCGCCGCTGTGCCAGGCTTTGGCGTTGCCGGAATACATGTCGGTGGCCATGCACACGAACGGGATAGGCAGCGAAAAGAAATCCAGCGAATCGGCGTATCCGGCCGAGGTGCTGGTGAAGATGTTATAAACGTTAAGCCCCTCGATGACGCCCGACGGCAGGCCACGCAGGAAATTGTTCTTCAGCTCGTTCTGGTAGAGCGTCAGCGAATTGGCCCGGAGGATGTCCCGCAGCCGCAGGCTCTCGAAGTCTCCGCCCCTGTGGTAGAAGGGGATGGACAGCAGGAAAGTCTCTTTGTACTTGAGCTGCGAACGGGCGACGCGGTTGCGGGGAATGCGGTCGCTGAGCGTCAGGTCCCAGTCGACGGAACGGATGAGCGAATCCAGATAGTTGCCGTCGTACCCCAGGGCGTAAAGTCCGCCCACGAGGCCTCCGATGCTGGTTCCCAGCACCATATCGACCGGAATCTTCAGTTCCTCTATGCGCTTGATAGCACCGATATGCGCCGCTCCCTTGGCCCCGCCTCCGCCGAGTACCAATGCCACCGTGGGCCGGTGCTCCCGGGAGTGGATCCTGTCCATACGTGCCTGCATCTGCCTGACAGCGGCCGCGTCCGACGGGTCGAGGCCGAAGCCGGTGATGCTCGTCGACTGCGCCTGCAGGGCAAGCGCGGCGAGGGCGAATGCAAGTATGGACAGGAGCCTCTTCATCTATT
This sequence comes from uncultured Bacteroidia bacterium, assembly GCA_902780175.1. Lineage (GTDB taxonomy): Bacteria > Bacteroidota > Bacteroidia > Bacteroidales > UBA932 > Cryptobacteroides. Next base: position 10,807 of record CACZEU010000037.1, on the reverse strand, counting down.
TACGGAGCGACGGGTTGATTTCGAAGTCAACCGCCTTGTCACCCTGTGGATTTGCACCGAACTCGTAATCCTTCCCGGGGAGGATGGCATTGAGGATGACACCCACGATGGCGGCCACTGCAAGCCCGCTGAGCGAGGTGAATCCGAGGTTGATGGAGTCATTGGCCCCGTACTTGATGCCGATGGCGAGCACCAGGATGAGCGCCGCCACTAGCACGTTGCGGCTCTTGGTGAAGTCCACGCGGTTCTCAACGATGTTACGCACACCGACGGCGGAGATCATACCATAAAGCACCAGCGAGACGCCTCCGATGGTCGATGCCGGCATGCAGGCGATGAGCGCGCTGAACTTGGGACAGAAACTCAGGATAATGGCGAATACGGCGGCGATGCGGATGACGCGAGGGTCGTAAACCTTGGTGAGGTTGAGCACGCCGGTGTTCTCGCCGTAAGTGGTGTTGGCGGGGGCGCCGAACAGGGAAGCAAGCATGGTTGCGAGGCCGTCGCCCATGAGCGTACGGTGCAGGCCGGGATCCTCCAGATAGTTGACTCCGACCGTCGAAGAAATGGCGCACATATCACCGATGTGCTCCATCATAGTTGCCAGCGAAATGGGCACGATGGCGATGATGGCGCTCACCAGCAGGCCCCAGTTGGGGTTGCTGAATACATGGAACGCCGTATTCTCCCAGCGGAAGGGAAGACCGAGCCATGCGGCTTCCTTCACGGCGGTGAAGTCACAGATGCCGAAGCAGGCCGCTACGATATACGATCCCAGTACACCCAGCAGGATGGGGATGATGCGGATCATACCCCTGCCGAAGATGTTGCAGACGATGATGATGACGATTGCCAGCAGTGCTATCCACCAGTTGCTGTTGCAGTTCTGGATGGCCGACCCGGAGAGGGTAAGACCGATGGCGATGATGATTGGTCCGGTGACGATGGGAGGGAAGAACCTCATGACCTTCTTGGCTCCGAACGCCGCGATGAGCGCCGCGAGGATAAAATAAATAATGCCTGCCGAGAAGACTCCGATGCAGGCATAAGGCAGTGATTCCGTGGCGCTGAGCCCTTGCTGGGCACCCATCGACACTACCGCCGCGTATCCTCCGAGGAAGGCGAATGACGATCCGAGGAACGCCGGAACCCGCAGTTTGGTGAGGAAATGAAAAATTAAAGTGCCAAGACCGGCGAACAGCAGGGTGGCACTCATCGAAAGACCTGTGATGACAGGGACCAGGACCGTGGCTCCGAACATCGCGAACATGTGCTGGAGACCGAGGGTCAACATCTTGCCCTTACCTAGGGTACGGGCATCGTAAACTGCTTGAGGTGTTTGGGACATTGTTGTTATGGATTTCGGCAAATATAGCAAAAAAAATCGCCGGCCATACCCAGGCCGGCGATATTTTGATAAAGAGTTGTTTTTTTACAGTTCGCTCAAAGTCTGTGCCAAGCCGTCGTTCTTCGTGACGATCAGGTCCTGGTACTCCTTGAGACCGGTACCGGCAGGAATCAGGTGACCGCAGATGACATTCTCCTTGAGGCCTTCGAGGTGATCGACGCGGCCGCGGATGGCGGCTTCGCTGAGGACCTTGGTGGTCTCCTGGAAGGATGCGGCGGACATGAAGCTGTCGGTCTTGAGGGCTGCGCGGGTGATACCCTGGAGCACGAGGCGCGCTGTGGCGGGACGTGCGGGACGGGTGACCATCAGTGCTGCACCCTGGCGCTCGAGGGACGCGTTCTCGCTCTGGAGCTCGCGCAGGCCGATGATGTCGCCTGCGAAGAAGCGCTCGGACGCACCTGCATCCTCCACGACATACTTGCCGAAGATGGCGTCGTTGGCGTCCATGAACTTCCACTTGTCCACGAGCTCCTCCTTGAGGAACTGGGTGTCTCCTGCGTCGGTGATCTCAACCTTGCGCATCATCTGGCGGATGATGATCTCGAAGTGCTTGTCGTTGATCTTCACACCCTGCAGACGGTAAACTGCCTGGACCTCATTGACAATGTATTCCTGGGCCTTGACGGGACCGAGAATACCGAGGATGTCGTTGGGGGAGGTGCCTCCGTCGGACAGAGGGGTGCCTGCACGGACGTAGTCGTTCTCCTGGACGAGGATCTGCTTGGTGAGGGGCACCAGGTAGCTCCTTTCGACGCCGCTGCGGTTGCGCACCTTGATCTGGCGGTTACCGCGCTTGACATCGCCCATGATGACTTCGCCGTTGATCTCGGAGAGGATGGCGGGGTTGCTCGGGTTGCGGGCCTCGAAGAGCTCGGTGACTCGGGGCAGACCTCCGGTAATATCGCTCGCCTTGCCGATGGCACGGGGGATCTTGATGATGATGTCGCCGACCTTCACCTGTGCGCCGTCCTCCACGTTGATGTGGGCTCCGACAGGCAGGTTGAACTGGCGTACATCGGCGCCGGATGCATCGATGATGTGCATCGCAGGGCTCTTCATCTTGTCCTTGGACTCGATGATGACCTTGTCGGTGCTCATGCTGAACTCGTCGGCGGCTTCCTTCTTGAAGGTGGAGCCTTCGACCATGTTCTCGAAGCGTACGGTACCTGCGGTTTCCGCGATGGTGATGGCGTTGTAGGGATCCCATTCGCAGATGCGGGTGCCCTTGGTAACGGCGTCTCCGTCGTTCACGTAGATGACGGAACCGTAAGGGATATCGTACTGTGAATAGGTGTATCCGGTCTTCTCGTCGATGATGCGGAGTTCGGTCATGCGGCTCACGACGACTGTCTCCTTTGCGCCCATGTCGTTGGTACGCTCGATGGTGCGGAGCTCGTTGAATACGAGTTTGCCGTCGTACTTGGAGTCGATGAAGGAATCTGCAACGGCACCGGAAGCTGTACCACCGACGTGGAACGTACGGAGGGTCAGCTGGGTACCGGGCTCACCGATGGACTGTGCGGCGATGACGCCGACGACCTCTCCCTTCTCTACCATGCGGCTGGTCGCGAGGTTGCGTCCGTAGCACTTGGCGCAGACGCCCTTGCGGCTCTCGCAAGTGAGGACCGAACGGATTTCCACCTGCTCGATGGGCAGGGAGTCGATCAGGTCGGCGTCCTTCTCGCGGATCTCTTCCCCTGCGTGGAGGATGAGTTCGCCGGTGAGAGGATTGAAGATGTCGTGCACGGAGGTACGGCCGAGGATACGCTCGCCCAGGGACTCCACAACCTCATCCTTGTTCTTGATGGCGGTTGCAACGAGTCCGCGGAGGGTTCCGCAGTCTTCCTCGTTGATGATCACGTCGTGGGACACGTCCACGAGACGCCTGGTGAGGTAACCTGCATCGGCGGTCTTGAGGGCGGTGTCGGCCAGACCCTTACGGGCACCGTGGGTGGAGATGAAGTACTCGAGCACGGACATTCCTTCCTTGAGGTTGGAGATGATAGGGTTCTCGATGATTTCCGCTCCTGCGGCGCCGCTCTTCTGGGGCTTTGCCATAAGGCCTCGCATACCGCAGAGCTGCTTGATCTGCTGGGTTGAACCACGGGCGCCGGAGTCGAGCATCATGAACACGGGGTTGAAGCCCTGCTGGTCGCCGGAAATCTGCTTTGTGACGATTCCGGTGAGGTTGTTGTCGACGCTGGTCCAGAGGTCGATGACCTTGTTGTAACGCTCCTGGTTGGTGATGAAGCCCATGTTGTAGTTGTCGCGGATGCCGGCGATGCTCTTGTAGGCGTCGTCGATGAGCGTCTGCTTCTCCTTGGGGACGATGACGTCGCCGAGGTTGAAGGAGATGCCCGCGCGGAAAGCCTGGTCGTATCCGAGATTCTTGATGTCGTCGAGGAACTTGGCGGTGCGGGTTACACCGGTGCTCTTGATGACATTGGTGATGATCTTGCGGAGGGCCTTCTTTCCGAGGACTTCGTTGACGAAGGGGACCTCATCGGGAACGTACTGGTTGACGATGATGCGTCCTGCGGTGGTCTTGACCATCTGGGTGCCCTTGGAAGGATCCAGTTTGTCCACGGGGATGCGGACCTGGATCTCGGCGTGCATCGCGATGGCCTTCTCGTTGTAGGCTATGATGACCTCTTCGGGGCCGTAGAACCTCTTGCCCTCGCCCTTTGCGCCCGGGCGGATCTTGGTGATGTAGTAAAGACCAAGCACCATATCCTGCGAAGGAACGGTGATAGGGGCGCCGTTGGCGGGGTTGAGGATGTTCTGGCTGCCGAGCATGAGGAGCTGCGCCTCCATGATGGCTGCGTTGCCGAGAGGGAGGTGGACTGCCATCTGGTCACCGTCGAAGTCGGCGTTGAACGCGGTACAGGCGAGAGGGTGCAGCTGGATGGCCTTGCCCTCGATCATCCTGGGCTGGAACGCCTGGATACCGAGACGGTGGAGGGTCGGTGCGCGGTTGAGCAGCACGGGGTGGCCCTTCATTACGTTCTCCAGGATGTCCCAGATGACTGCGTCCTTGCGGTCGACGATCTTCTTTGCGCTCTTGACGGTCTTTACGATGCCGCGCTCGATGAGCTTGCGGATGATGAAAGGCTTGTAGAGCTCAGCCGCCATATACTTGGGCAGACCGCACTCGTGCATGTTGAGTTCGGGACCCACGACGATGACGGAACGTGCCGAATAGTCGACGCGCTTGCCGAGGAGGTTCTGGCGGAAGCGGCCCTGCTTGCCCTTGAGGGAGTCGGAGAGACTCTTGAGGGCCCTGTTGGACTCGCTCTTCACCGCGCTGGACTTCTTGGAATTGTCGAACAGGCTGTCGACGGCTTCCTGGAGCATACGCTTCTCGTTGCGGAGAATGACTTCGGGAGCCTTGATTTCGAAGAGCCTCTTCAGACGGTTGTTGCGGATGATGACGCGACGGTAGAGGTCGTTGAGGTCGGAGGTGGCGAAGCGGCCGCCGTCCAGGGGGACGAGGGGACGCAGATCCGGCGGAATGACGGGGATGACCTTCATGATCATCCACTCGGGGCGGTTGATGCCCTTGGATTCCTGGAACCACTTTACGACCTGCAGGCGCTTGAGCATTTCGGTCTTGCGCTGCTGGCTGCTCTCGGTGGCCATCTTCTGGCGGAGCTCCTTGCCCAGGGCCTCGACGTCGATCTGCTTGAGAAGGTCGTAGATGCCCTCGGCACCCATCTTGGCGACGAACTTGTCAGGGTCGGAATCGGGGAGATTCTCATTGCCCCTGAGGGACTCACTGCCGAGGATGTCGAGATATTCGTCCTCGGAGAGGAGGTCCATCTTTGCGACGGGGTTTTCGCCACGGGCCTCGGAAGGCTCGTATTTGCCCACGTTGACGACTATGTATTTCTCGTAGTAGATGACGGATTCGAGCTTCTTGGCGGGGAGGCCGAGAAGTGCGGAAATCTTGTTGGGGGCGGACTTGAAGTACCAGATGTGTGCGACGGGGACGGTGAGGCTGATGTGGCCCATCCTCTCGCGGCGCACTTTCTTCTCGGTGACTTCGACGTTGCACCTGTCGCAGACGATACCGCGGTAACGTATCCTCTTGTACTTGCCGCAATAGCACTCGTAGTCCTTGGTGGGACCGAAGATCTTCTCGCAGAAGAGACCGTCCTTCTCGGGCTTGTAGGTCCTGTAGTTGACGGTTTCCGGCTTGAGTACTTCCCCGCAGCTCCTTTCGGTGATGTCCTCGGGAGATGCGAGCGAGATGCTGATTGTCTTGAAGTTGCTCTTTACCTTATTATCCCTGTTATTGAATGTAGGCATATCGTGTATCGCTGTTTTTGATTATTCCAAAGTGACTTTGAGACCGAGGCCGCGGAGCTCGTGCAGGAGCACGTTGAGGGATTCGGGAATGCCTGCGGGAGGCATGGGATCACCCTTGACGATAGCCTCGTAAGTCTTGGAACGGCCGGTAATGTCGTCGGACTTGACGGTGAGGATTTCCTGGAGGGTGTTGGCCGCACCGAAGGCCTCGAGGGCCCAGACTTCCATTTCACCGAAACGCTGGCCGCCGAACTGGGCTTTACCGCCGAGAGGCTGCTGGGTGATGAGGGAGTAGGGACCGATGGAGCGGGCGTGCATCTTGTCGTCGACCATATGGCCGAGTTTGATCATGTAGATGACGCCGACGGTTGCGGGCTGGTCGAAATAGTCACCGGTACCGCCGTCGCGAAGCTGCGTCTTACCGAAGCGGGGAACGCCCGCCTTGTCGGTGTAGGAGCAGATTTCGTCGATGCTGGCACCGTCGAAAATCGGGGTGCTGAACTTGAGCCCGAGCCTGTAGCCGGCCCAACCGAGCACGGTTTCGTAGATCTGGCCGAGGTTCATACGGGAAGGCACGCCGAGGGGGTTGAGCACGATGTCCACGGGGGTGCCGTCGTCGAGGAACGGCATATCCTCGCGGCGGACGATCTTGGCAACGATACCCTTGTTGCCGTGACGGCCTGCCATCTTGTCACCCACGGTGATCTTGCGCTTCTTGGCGATGTAGACCTTTGCAAGCTGCATGACGCCGTTGGGGAGCTCGTCTCCGACCTTCATCTTGTCGAGTTCACGCTTGAATGCGGCGGATTCGGTCTTGTAGGTGATGCAGTAATTGTTGATAAGGTCGCGGATCATCGCATTGGTGTCCTTGTCGGATGTCCACTTGCCGCTGGCTACGTTCTGGTAGTCGATGGTGCGGAGAAGTTCTGCGGTGAACTTCTTGTCCTTGGGGACGATCTCCACGTTGTACAGGTCGCTGACGCCTGCACTCTTGCGGTTCTTGGTGAGGACTGCAAGGCGGCTGATGAGCTCCTCGCGGAGTTTCTCGGCCTTGGCGTCGAATTCCTGCTGGCGGGCCTCCAGGCGGGCCTTCTGGTCAAGCTTGGACTGGCCCCTGCGGCCGCTTTCCTTGGCGAGCTTGGTGTAGAGGGCTGTGCCCACCACGGTGCCGGACAGGGAAGGATTGGCCTTGAGGGAGGCGTCCTTGACGTCGCCGGCCTTGTCGCCGAAGATGGCCTTGAGGAGCTTCTCTTCCGGGGAAGGATCGCTCTCGCCCTTCGGGGTGATCTTGCCGATCATGATGTCGCCGGGTTCGACGTGGGCGCCGATGCGGATGATACCGTCTTTGCCCAGGTCGCGGGTGGCGTCCTCGCTGACGTTGGGGATGTCGGAGGTGAGCTCTTCCATGCCGCGCTTGGTGTCGCGGACCTCGGTGAGGTACTCATCGACGTGGATGGAGGTGAGGATATCCCACTTGACCATCTCCTCGCTGAGCACGATTGCGTCCTCGTAGTTGTATCCCTTCCAGGGCATGAACGCGACCTTGAGGTTGCGGCCGAGAGCGAGCTCTCCGCCCTGGGTGGCGTATCCTTCGGTGAGGACCTGGCCCTTCTCTATCCTGTCCCCCTTGCGCACGATGGGCTTGAGGTTGATAGTGGTGCTCTGGTTGGTCCTGCGGTATATGGGGAGCTTGTAAACGATCTCCTCCGGTGCGAAGGAAACGAACTTCTCGTCGTCGGTGCGGTCGTACTTGACGCGGATCTGGTCTGCGTCGACGTAGGTGACTACACCCTTGCGCTCGGCGATGTACTGGGTACGGGAGTCGATGCAGACGCGCTCCTCCAGGCCGGTGCCCACGATGGGGGACTCGGGGGAGAGGAGAGGGACTGCCTGCCTCATCATGTTCGCTCCCATGAGGGCGCGGTGGGCGTCGTCATGCTCGAGGAACGGGATGAGGGACGCTGCCACGGAAGCCATCTGGTTGGGGGCTACGTCCATATAATCGACTTCTTCCTTGGTGACCACGGGGAAGTCTGCCTCCTTGCGGCACTGCAGGCGCTCCTCGAGGATGTTGCCGTCGTCGTCCATGCGGACGTTGGCGAGGGAGACAAGCTTGTTCTCCTCTTCTTCGGCGCTCATGTAATGGGTGCCTTCGGGGGTGAGGTCGACCTTGCCGTCCTTCACGTCGCGGTACGGGGTCTCGATGAATCCGAGTGCGTCGATGCGGGCATAGACGCAGAGGGACGAGATAAGACCGATGTTCGGGCCTTCAGGGGACTCGATAGGGCAGAGGCGTCCGTAATGGGTGTAGTGGACGTCGCGGACCTCGAATCCGGCGCGGTCGCGGGAAAGACCGCCGGGGCCGAGTGCGGAAAGGCGCCTCTTGTGCGTGATTTCGGCGAGCGGGTTGGTCTGGTCCATGAACTGGCTCAGCTGGCTGGTGCCGAAGAAGGAATTGATGACGCTGGAGAGGGTCTTTGCGTTGATGAGGTCGATGGGGTTGAACTGCTCGCTGTCGCGGACGTTCATCCTCTCGCGTATGGTGCGGGCCATACGGCTCAGACCGACGCTGAACTGGTTGGCAAGCTGCTCGCCGACGCTGCGGACGCGCCTGTTGGACAGGTGGTCGATATCGTCGACGGTGGCCTTGGAGTTGATCAGCTGGATGAGATACTTGATGATCTCGATGATGTCGGTGTTGGTGAGGACCTTGACGTCGGGACCGATGGTCAGGGAGAGCTTCTTGTTGAGGCGGTAACGGCCGACGTTGCCGAGGTCGTAACGCTTCTCGCTGAAGAAAAGCTTGTCGATGACGTCGCGTGCGGTGCTCTCATCGGGTGCCTCCGAGTTGCGGAGCTGCTTGTAGATGTAGTTGACAGCCTCGATCTCGGTGTTGGTGGGGTCCTTCTGGAGGGTGTTGAAGATGATGGCGTACTCGTTGGAGCTTGCCTCGTCTTTCTGCAGGAGGACGGTCTTGCTCTCGGTGTCGAGAATGGCGGCGATGGTGTCGTCGTCGAGGATCTGGTCACGCTCTACGATGGCCCTGGTACGCTCGATGGGGATGATTTCTCCGGTGTCCTCGTCTTCGAAGTCTTCCGTCCAGGTCTTGAGGACCTTGGCGGCGAGCTTGCGGCCGGCGTTGGCGCGGAGGGTCTCCTCATTGGTGTCAACCTCGTCCGCAAGGTCGAAGATGTCGATGATGTCCTTGTCGGAGTTGTATCCGATAGCCCTGAGGAGGGTGGTGACAGGCAGCTTCTTCTTGCGGTCGATGTAGGCGTACATCACGTTGTTGATGTCGGTGGCGAATTCAATCCAGGAGCCCTTGAAGGGGATGATCCTGGCCGAGTAGAGCTTGGTGCCGTTGGCGTGCATGCTCTGGTCGAAGAATACGCCGGGGGAGCGGTGCAGCTGGGAAACCACGATACGCTCGGAACCGTTGATGACGAATGTGCCGCCCGGGGTCATATAGGGGATGTCGCCCAGATACACATCCTGGACCCTCGTGTCGAAATCCTCATGGTCGGGATCCGTGCAAGAGAGTCTCAGCTTTGCCTTGAGGGGGACGTTGTAGGTGAGGCCCCTCTCCAGGCACTCCTGGATGGAATATTTGGGAGGGTCGACGAAATAGTCGACGAATTCCAGCTTGTAGCTGTTGCGGGTGTCTTCGATGGGGAAAATTTCCTGGAAGACCTGATAGAGACCCTCGTTCTTGCGGTTCTCAGGCGTGGTCTCAAGCTGGAAGAAATCCTTGAACGACTTTAACTGGACCTCGAGGAGGTCAGGGTATTCAAGGATTTTCGAGGTTGCAAAATTAATTCGTTTTGAGGGTGTCTGTTTTGACATAAACTGCTATGATAGGAGAAAAAATTTCAAAAGTTTTTTAGACGGAAAAAAGGTTTAGAGCCTATTACCCCGGCTCTAAACCTGTTTTTCCCCAATCAGCAGGGAAGAGGCGGATTTATTTAATCTCGACCTCTGCACCGGCGTCCTCAAGGGCTGCCTTGAGAGCCTCGGCCTCTGCCTTGGAAATTTTCTCCTTAACGGTTGCAGGAGCGCCGTCAACGAGATCCTTGGCTTCCTTAAGACCAAGTCCGAGCTCGGTCTTGACAACCTTGATCACATTGAGCTTTGCCTGACCGGCGGAAGTGAGGACGACATCGAATTCGGTCTGCTCGGCCTCGGCGGCTGCGCCTGCGCCGGCTCCGTCAGCAGCGACAACAACAGCTGCGGCTGCGGGCTCGATACCATATTCTTCCTTGAGGACCTTAGCAAGTTCCTGAACGTCTTTTACAGAAAGGTTTACCAACTCTTCTGCAAGGGCTTTTACATCTGCCATAATTGTTTATATTTTTTAAAGTTAATATTATTCTTTATTCTGCTGCAGGAGCTTCTGCTGCGGGTTCCTCAGCGGGGGCTGCGGCGGGCTCTGCCGGTGCTGCTGCGGGCTCCTCTGCGGGTGCCTCTGCAGGAGCTGCTGCGGGCTCCTCTGCAGGTTTCTCTGCGGGAGCGGCCGCGGGCTTTGCGCTGCCGATCTTCTCGTCCTCGCCCTTGCCTTCGGATGCGTTCTCCAGTGCGGAGACGACCCTCTGGACAGGAGACTGGAGGAGAGCGATGATGTCGCCGATGAGTTCTTCCTTGGTCTTGATGCTTGCGAGAGCGTCGAGCTTGTCTTCACCGATGAAAACACACTCCTGGACAAATGCGCCCTTCACGACAGGCTTGCTGAATCCTTCCTTCTGGAGCTTCTTGATGAGCTTGCCGGGAGCGGAAGGCACCTGGGTGTACATGATGGCGGTGTTGCCTACGAGGGTTTCCTCGAGAGATTTGATCTCCTCGTTCTCGAGTCCCTTGAGCACGTGTGCGAAAAGGGTGTTCTTGACGACGGAGAGCTCAATGCCTGCATTGAAGCATTCGCGACGAAGCTTGCTAGTCTGTCCAGCATTCAGTCCGGCTATGTCGGTGACATAGAAGTTGGGATACTTCTGGAGCTGAGCTGAGATGCTTTCAATAATCTGACCTTTAAGTTCTTTTTTCATAATATTGAATTTTTACTCAGCACCGTTGAGGAATGCCTTGAGATCAACTTTAATA
>CACZEU010000036.1 GCA_902780175.1 uncultured Bacteroidia bacterium | reverse complement strand
GATTTCTTCGTAGCCGCGGTCATGCAGCTGCTGCTTCTGGAACTTTTTGTTCTTGGCCATACGGGCGATCAGAATCCGGGCACCAGCCTCCCGCTCGTCACGTGCCTGCTCCAGTACCTGGCAGAGCCTGTCGGCGGGCATGTTCTTTTCGATCAGGTATGCCGCTTTTCTGGGAGAGCCGGGAATCTTGAAGCCCTGCTCCATCAGGATCAGGATGATCCGCTCAAAACCAATTGAGAAACCGCAGGCCGGTACATCACGGCCTGTAAATCTGCCGACCATCTTGTCATAACGGCCGCCGCCGCCGCAGCTGATGCCCAGCTGAGGCATGGAAATCTCGAAAATCGTTCCTGTATAGTAGGACATGCCCCGGACGATAGTAGGGTCGAAGACCATACGGAAGTCCGCTGACCTGGTCCTGTCTACAGACTCAATGACCTCCCGGAGACCGGGGATGACATCTTCCTCGATCACGCCGGCCAGCTTTTCTTCCAGATAGGCAAGCTGATCCGGAGCCGTCTCCAGTCCTTTGAACAGGTCAATATAAGTATCTGTGGATTCCTGGCTGAAGCCGCTCTTTACCAGTTCCTCCGCGGCGCCCTCCATGCCGATCTTGTCCATCTTATCCAGAATGATGAACACTTCGTCAAAGCGCTCTGCCGGAAAACCGCTGTAGGCTGCCATGGCCTTGAGCAGGCGGCGTTCATTGATCCAGATCTCGAAGCCCTTAAAGCCCAGACGTCCCAGGGTGGTTGTAGTCGCCAGAATCAGCTCGATCTCTGCAAGGTTGGTGGGCTCGCCGATGATATCGATATCACACTGCATGAACTGGCGGTAGCGTCCTCTCTGGGGACGGTCCGCTCTCCAGACGTTGCCCATCTGAATGGCCTTGAAAGGAGCCGGCAGATCATTGGCGTGGTTGGAATAATATCTGACAAGGGGTACGGTCAGGTCATAACGAAGGCCGCCGTCCACCAGGTCCGCTTCTGTCTCAGCGGTCTCAAGGCGGAGCTTCTCTCCCCTTTTTAAAATCTTAAAGATCAGCTTCTCATTGTCGCCGCCCTGTTTGCTGGTCAGGTTCTGAATGCTTTCTACGCAGGGGGTCTCGATCGACTGGAAACCGAATTCCGCATAGGTCTTTTTAATCACAGTCTGTTTCCTTTCTGTACCGGCACAGGCCGGCCGGTGATGGTATGTCAACCTATTGATTGTACAATTTTTAATTTTCATTGTAAAGCCTGCAGACAGGATTCCATGTTTCGTTGACTTTCGTAAACTGCCGTATATATATTGAGAAGAGATTCGCCTGATATTTTTCAAATCAGACTCTTCTGTTTTCTGTTCATGACCTGTCTTTCAGCCATTCTTTATTTTCGCGGAGATTCTTCTATGTTCAGTACCGTTATTTCCGGTGCCCTGCTGGGCATCGACAGCACCCTGATCCGGGTAGAGACCGATATTTCCAGCGGCCTGCCCGGTCTTGATATGGTTGGCTATCTGGGTAGTGAGGTCCGGGAAGCCGGCAAACGGGTCCGGGTCGCCATGCGCAACTGCGGCTTCCAGATCCCGGTATCCCGGATCACAGTCAGTTTCGCCCCGGCTGACCTGCCCAAGCGGGGCGTTGTGGCAGATCTGCCGGTTGCGATTGGAATCCTGATCTGCATGCAGGTACTCCACCAGTCGGATCTGGAGGATATTCTGGTGGCAGGGGAACTTGGACTGGACGGGGAGGTCCGCTCCATACGGGGAATCCTGCCCCTAGTCCGGCAGGCAAAACAGGAAGGGATCCGCACCTGTATCATCCCGGCTGAGAACCTGAACGAAGGAGCTGTGATCCAGGGAATCCGGGTCGTGGGCGTCCAGACGCTCAGTCAGGCCGTCGCCTATCTGTCAGCACCCCCGGCAGGACGGGACCGCCTGCTGCCGCCCGGCCATGTGGATCTGGAAGCCCTCTTCCGAAAAGGGCAGGAGGAAATCAACGTTGATTTCTCCGATATCCACGGGCAGGAAACCGCCAAGCGGGTCCTGGAGATCGCGGCCGCCGGCTTTCATAACACCCTGCTCAGCGGACCGCCCGGTTCGGGCAAGAGCATGCTGGCCAGAAGGATGCCCGGCATCCTGCCTCCGCTGACCCAGGAGGAAAGCATGGAGGTGACTTCCATCTACAGCGTGGCCGGCAGGCTGCCGCCAGGCCGGGCCCTGATCACAGAGAGGCCCTTTCTGGCGCCCCATCATACCATCACCCGGCAGGCCCTGGTGGGCGGCGGGACCATTCCCCAGCCGGGGATCATCTCCCTGGCTCATAGAAGCGTTCTCTTTCTGGATGAGCTGCCCGAATTCGGCAGGGAGATCATTGATCTGCTCCGTCAGCCCCTGGAAGACCATCAGGTCACCATCTCACGGAGCTCCGGCAGCGTCACTTATCCGTCCCGCTTTCTTCTTCTGGCTGCGATGAATAACTGCCCCTGTGGCTTTTATCCGGACCTGACCCGCTGTACCTGCAGTCCGGGCAAGATCCGCAAATATCTGGGCCGGATCTCCGGTCCCATCCTGGACCGGATCGATCTGTGTACGGAAGTACCCGAGATCGATCCCATGCTTATGATCGCTCCGGCAGAGGCGGAGTCCAGCCGGCAGATACGGGAACGGGTCAGCCGGGCTATCGGCATCCAGAAAGAACGTTTCCGGGATACATCCTTTCTGTTCAACGCGGATATGGACGCCCGGGCCGTGGAGCAGTTCTGCCCCCTGGACAGTGAGGAAAGCGCCTTTATTCTGAAGGTCTTTGAAAAGTACCGTTTCAGCGTCAGGACTTATCATCATATTCTGAAAACAGCGAGGACTATCGCGGATCTGGATGAGAGCCCGGAGATCCGGATCCCCCATCTGGCAGAGGCCGTCCGTTACCGGACTGCCGAGCGGGGCTTCCTCAGGGAGCCGGGAAAGACAGAGGGACATATTTATGGCAGACCACAATATTGAATCCGTCAACATCCACGCGGCATGGCTGCACAGGATCCGGGGCCTGGGCCTGAAGACCATCCTGCGCCTGTATCACGGCCTCTTTTATGAAGACAGCGCTGTGTTGAAAGCGTCTTTTCCGGTTCCGGCCTCTCTGTTGGACGAACTGGAAGGCTCCGGTTTTGCCGCGGCCCTGTACGCCCTGCCGCCTTATCAGGTCTACCTGCTGGCAGAAAAAGCTCTGCCCGGTGACGGCGGAAAGACCGCCCAGTCCATCATACACGCCAGATCCCGTACCGCCGAAGAAATCGGCGCCGGACTGGCCGGGGCCGGGATCGGTTTTGTCTCCCTGGAGGATGGCCTTTATCCATCCAGGCTGCGGAATATACCGGATCCCCCTTACGGCATCTATTACAAAGGGTGTCTCCCTGCGGACAGTCTTCCGGTCACTGCTGTCATTGGAACCCGGAACGCGGACGCCTACGGGAAGGATCCCGACATCCCTGCTGACATCCAGTACAACAGCAAGAGCACGGGAGGCGGCTGCAACAAGGGCCACATGCTCGGCAGCGCCGAACGTACCGTCTCCACCGCCACCAACAGGCAGGTGTTCTACTACACCAACATAGCGCCGCAGCTGTCAGCCAATTTCAACACCGGCGGCGGACGCTGGAACGTGCTTGAAGATTTCGTGGACACTCAGGTCTGCGCCGACACCCTCTACGAGGTGCTCGGCTGCCACTTCGAGAAGTACACCGACGCCTACGGAGTGACGCAGAATCCGTCAACCATCTCCTTCGGCGGCCGCAACGACGTCCACATGCCGACGATGTTCTACTACGTCCTCCTCCGCACCAAGAGCGGCAACAGCGGCAAATACGTCGCCAACTGCAGCTCCTCGGAGCTCAAATGCGTAGCCTTCGTCCGCGCCCACGCCAATGTCCGCCAGGCAGTTACGGCCACAGAACTAATGTCCGTCTCCGACCTCGAGAAGATCACCGGAGTAACCTACTTCCCCAACGTCCCCAACGCCCCCAAGGACACCTTCAAAGCCGGGGATTGGGGGTTGTAAGGCCCTGCGTATCGCCGGCAACGGTAGAAACTGAGGGCTCTGATGCCCAAAACTGACAGAATCCAAACGTCCACTGGACGTTTGGATTCTGTCATCCCTCCCACTGCGCTCTCGCTTGTGGGCCCCTCCCCCTCACGCGGCCGGGGGCGGCCACGGTTTTGGGCATCAGAGCCCTCAGTTTCTACCGTTGCCTGCAATGCGTGCCTGGAGTTCCCAGGTGCGGAGGCGGTCTTTGTAGAGGTTGTTGCGGTTGACTGCTTCGATGTCGAGGCGGGAGTCGGAGTTGCCTCCCCAGCGGCGGCAGTTGTACATTACATCCCAGATGCGGCCGATGCGGTATTCGCGACTGATCCTCAGGCCGACTGCGTAGTCTTCGCCGTACTTGGTGGTAGGGAAATTGATCTGCCGAAGGAGCGGGGTCCAGAAGCCGCGGGGCGCTCCTAAGCCGTTAATTCTCAGGGCATTGTTGCGGCCGTTCTCGAGGGTCCATTCCCGGTGGTCGATCTTGCCGGGAGGGAGTTCGTTGAGGTCGAAATCGGTTATCCTGTAGGTTCCTACCACCATTGCGCATTGCTGCTCGCGGAAGGCTTCCACGAAGCGTTGCACTACGCCGTCGTCGGAATAGACGTCGTCGGAATCCAACTGCAGGGCGAAGCGGCCGCAGGAGGGATGGTGAACCGCGGCGTTCCAGTTGCCGCCGATGGCGTGGTAGGTGCGGTCCTGGGCGATGTAAATCAGCCTGGGGTCGCCTGCGAAGGACTTGATTACGTCCACCGTGCCGTCGTCGGAGTTGTCGTCGACCACTATGACGTTATAACGGAACGATGTCTTTTGATTGAGGGCAGAACGGATGGCGTCGCCGATGGTGGCGGCGCGGTTGCGGCACGGGATGACCACCGACGCCTCGAACTCGAACTCCCCTGCTTCCAGGTCCACATCCTTGAACACCGGCGGAAGCCAGCCGCCGATCCTCTTAAGGTGCTCTGTGCAAGCCTGTTCCATCTCTATCTGGACGGCGCGGTTGCGGGGGTCGACGTAGTCGAAGAGTTTCTCGCCGGAGTCGCGCCTGTCGGTGTCGATCTCGTAGTACAAAAACTCAGGGACGTGGACCAGCGGGCCGATTTCCGACACCCGGAGGCGGAGCTCGTAGAGGCCGGCGTATTCGTACGACGAGGTCATTGCGGCCGCCGCCTCCTTAAGCGCCGAGGTGCGGTAAAGCTGTACGCCGCCGAAGTCGAATTCGTCACGCAAAGAGCCTGGCTGATAGTCGATTACGGGCGCAGGCGCGTCGCCGTCGAAATGGTCGGCGTAGGCCATTGCTGCTCCTGAATCACGGGCCACCTGAACGAGGCGTTCGAGCCCGAACTGCACCCAGCTGAGCTGCGTGGGGCGGGTATAAATCAGCGTGAACTCACCTTCCGCGGCGAGTGCGGCCTCCCTGACGCTGGCTGACGGGCAGCGAAGCGGGAGGTCAATCCTTTTTATTTCCATCGGCGTATAGTTTTTTTGCTTTGTGCCTTTCAGAGAGGGCCCAGGTGTTCAATTGCGCACCGCCAAGGAGGGCCCATCCTGCCGCTAGCCAGGGAATCCACGATGACGGGAGGCCCAGGCAGGTCTTGTCGACGCAGATGAATGTCATGCAGACGCAGAACATGAAGATGGCGGGAAGTCCGGCGAGGAGGTAGTATCGTTTGAGAGGGTATTGCCTTGCCAGCCAGACGGTTATAGCGCCTAATGTGAAGGTTGCCAGCAGCTGGTTGGACAGGCCGAAATAGCGCCAGATGACGTTGAATCCGTCCTCGTGCCTGAAGTTGATCCAGAGGAGAACGGCGACCAGAACGAAGATGGGGATGCTGACCAGGAGGCGGTTGCCTATCTTGTCCTGCTTGAGGTGGAAGAATTCGGCGATGTTGAGACGGGCGCCGCGAAGGGCGGTGTCTCCCGAGGTGATGGGCGCCGCGACGACTCCGAGGATGGCGAGGATGCTGCCTACCACTCCGAGCCAATGCTTGCTGACTGCCGTGACGACCTGAGGGGCCGATGCCGACTGGAGGCCGCATTCCGCCATGCCGCCGTCGAAGAAGAAGTAGGAGCTGACGGCCGCCCACACGAGGGCGACGATGCCTTCCACTATCATGGCTCCGTAGAAAACGGGGCGGCCGAGGCGTTCGTTCTTGAGGCACCGGGCCATCATCGGGCTCTGGGTGCCGTGGAAGCCGCTTACGGCTCCGCAGGCGACGGTGATGAACAGGCACGGGAAGATGCTCTGACCGGTGACGCCGACGCTGGGCGCGCGGTTGCCGAGGCCCTGCCAGACCTCCGGGATGGTGGGCCATTTGATGACAAGGCACACCAGGAGGGAAACTGCCATGAAGATTAGGGCGAAGGCGAATACGGGGTAAATCTTGCCGATGATCTTGTCGACCGGGAGGAGGGTGGCGATGATGTAATAGGCGAGGATGACGAATACCCAGATGAGCATCGAGGTGGTGGTGCCGTCGCCGGCTATGTCGCCGAGGATGAGGGCGGGGCTGTAGACGAAGACGGCGCCGACCATGAGGAGCACCAGGGTGGTGAAGACGATGATTACGGTGCGGCTGCCCCAGTGGAGTTCGCTGCCGATGAGTTCGGGGAGGGTGGCGCCGTTTTTCCTTACCGATATCATTCCTGACAGGTAGTCGTGGACTGCCCCTCCGAAGATGCAGCCGAGGACTATCCAGAGGTAGCAGGAGGGGCCGAATTTGGCTCCCATTATGGCTCCGAAGATGGGGCCTGTGCCGGCGATGTTAAGGAACTGGATCATAAAGACTTTCCAGGTCGGCATCGGGATGTAGTCCACTCCGTCCTGCATCGCCACCGCTGGCGTCGGCCTTGCCGGATCAGGCCCGAAGACCTTTTCCACTATCCTTCCGTACACAAAGTACCCCAAGATCAGGAGTACTATACTAATTAAAAAAGAAAACATTTTTTTATTAAAATTTCTTTTTAGCGTTTCCCCGTCAGAATCAAGGGGTATCCCTCCTAAAACCCTCCGCTTCGCTCCGCCCCTCCCACGCCTAACGGCGCGGGCCCCTCCCGTTCATGGCCACGGGCGGCCAAAGGTTTTACGAGGGATACCCCTTGATTCTGACTCCTACGTTATCATCTACGTTCCATTACGTTTATCCGTCAATGGCCACGGGCGGCCAAAGGTTTGCGGAGGGATACCCCTTGATTCTGACTCCTACTTTTCTACTCCGAAATCAAATATAATAGCTTCGTGGAAGACTTTGTGGGGTTTGAGGATGGTGGTGGGGTATTCGGGGTGATTGGGGCTGTCGGGGTAGTGCTGGCATTCGATGGCTACGCCGTCGTAGTCGTGGTAGATGCGGCCTTTTTTGCCTTTGGGACAGCCAGACAGCCAGTTGCCGGTATAAATCTGGACTCCGGGCTGGGTGGTGGTTACGGTGAGGGTGCGGCCGCTGCGGGGGCCTTTGAGGATGGCTGCGAGCTGGAGCTGGCCGGGGGTGTAGCCGTCAATGAGCCAGCAGGCGTCGTAGCCTTTGCCGTAACGGAGGGCCGGGAAGTCTTTGCGGATGTCGCGGCCGAGGCGTTTGAGATTTAGGAAGTCCATGGGGGTGCCTGCTACTGGGTCGGATTCTCCCAAGGGGATCAGGGTGGCGTCCGTGGGGAGGTATTCGGAGGCATTCAGCTGGAGGGTGTGGCGGAGGACCGAGCCGCCGCAGTCGAGGTTGAAATAGGCGTGGTTGGTGAGGTTGACGACGGTTGTGGCGTCGGTGCGGGCGGTGAAGGTGAGGCGGAGGACGTTGTCTTCGCTCCATTCGTAGTGGGCGACGACTGCGATCTTGCCGGGATAACCCATTTCGCCGTCGGCGGCTACGTATTTGAATTCTACTGCTCCACCCTTCTTGCGGGATTGCCAGATGCGGTTCTGGAAGCCGTCGGGACCGCCGTGGAGGTGGTTGGGGCCGTTGTTGACGGGGAGTTCATAGGTCTTGCCGGCCAGTTCAAGGTGGCCCTTGGCAATGCGGTTGGCGTAGCGGCCGGGGCATTTGCCGAAGCAGGGGCCGTCGTGGAAGTAGTTCTCCGCCTTGCCGTAGCCGAGGACTACGTCGCCGAGCTTGCCCTGGCGGTCGGGGACGTTGACGCTGACTATTGCTGCACCGTAGTTGGAGAGGACTACGGATGCTCCTGACTGATTGGTGATTGTGTAGCGGTAGATGGCTTCCCCTTCGGGGGTGCGGTACCAGATTTTGCGTGTTACTGACATATCTGTAAAAAAAATTTACGTGGTGAGTACAAATATAAAAAATCTTTCTATATTTGCAGTCGATGCATAACGCTAAGTCCATATTGTGGTGGCGCCTGAAGGATATTTCCGGTCAGGTCTAGAGTTATGTACGCCTGCGGCCCAGCGCCGCACATGAGTATTTACCAAGAAGCTGTCCGGTACCCGGGCGGCATTTTTTATTTTAGAACAATCATCAAATCCATAAAACGTTATGAAACAGAAAAAATTCATGCTTCCGGAATCTGAGATTCCCACCCATTACTTCAACATCCAGGCTGTCATGCCCAACAAGCCCCTGCCGTTCCTGCATCCCGCCACCAAGCAGCCGCTCAAGCCTGAGGACCTCTACCCCATCTTCTGCAAGGCCTGCGCAGACCAGGAACTCAATCAGACCGACGTCTGGATCCCCATTCCGGAAGAAGTCCGCGAGCAGTATTCCGCCTACCGCTGCACCCCGCTCGTGCGTGCGTACGAACTGGAGAAGGCCCTCGGCACCCCCGCCCATATCTACTTCAAGAATGAAAGCGTCTCCCCTGCCGGAAGCCACAAGCTGAACTCCGCCATCGCCCAGGCCTATTATGCCAAGGAGCAGGGAGTTACGAACCTCACCACAGAGACCGGAGCCGGCCAATGGGGCGGTGCACTCAGCTACGCCACCAAGAAATTCGGCATCGACTGTGCAGTCTATATGGTTAAGGTAAGTTACGAGCAGAAGCCCTACCGCCGCAGCATCATGCAGACCTTCGGTGCCGCCATCACCCCTTCCCCGTCGATGTCCACCCGCGCCGGAAAGGATATACTGACCGTCAACCCCAACGACCGCGGTTCGCTCGGCTGCGCCATTTCCGAGGCCATCGAACTCGCCGTCAGCACCCCCAACTGCAAGTACGCCCTTGGCTCCGTGCTCAATCACGTCTGCCTGCATCAGACCGTCATCGGACTGGAGGCCGAGAAGCAGATGGAACTGGCCGGTGAGTACCCCGACATCGTCATCGCGTGCTTCGGCGGCGGTTCTAATTTCTCAGGCATCGCATTCCCCTTCATGCGCCACAACATCCTGGAAGGCAAGAAGACGCGTTTCATCGCGGCCGAACCTTTCTCCTGCCCCAAGCTCACCAAGGGTAAATTCGAGTACGACTTCGGCGACGAGGCAGGAATGACTCCCCTGCTGCCGATGTTCACCCTCGGCCACACCTTCAAGCCCGCATCCATCCACGCAGGCGGCCTGCGTTACCACGGCGCCGGCGTCATCCTTTCCCAGCTGATGAAGGACGGCCTCATGGAAGCCGTTGACATCGAGCAGCTTGACTCATTCCGCGCAGGCGTACTCTTCGCCCGCACCGAGGGCATCATTCCCGCTCCCGAGTCCTGCCACGCCATTGCCGCCACCATCAACGAGGCCCTCAAATGCAAGGAAACCGGCGAGGCGAAGACCATTCTCTTCAACCTCTCCGGTCACGGATTCGTCGATATGGGTGCCTACGACAGCTACTTCTCCGGCGAAATGCAGAATTACCACGTCTCCGACGAAGACCTGGCGAAGTTCATCAAGAGCGCCGATGCGCTGAATCAATAGCGTCCCGGAACATCTGTTCA
Source organism: uncultured Bacteroidia bacterium (assembly GCA_902780175.1). GTDB lineage: Bacteria > Bacteroidota > Bacteroidia > Bacteroidales > UBA932 > Cryptobacteroides. Next base: position 9,445 of record CACZEU010000036.1, on the reverse strand, counting down.
AGTGCCTCCGCGGACTTGCCGATTTCGTATTGTTTCATCGATCCGGCATAGCGGAGGCCCTGTTCCCAGCGCTCGCGGGGGTGAGAGAGCCAGTAGTCGATACGTTCGGCAAGGCCCTTGGAATCCCGCCCCTTGTAAACGCTGCGCTCGTCCAGGGCGAACTGGGAGGTGCCGGTATAACGGCCCTCGGCAATCACCGGAACGGCCGCCTGCTGCATCGCTTCCATGATTGAGAGGCCTTCCACCTCGATGATGGCGGCGTGCACGCAGAGGTCGGCCTCCGAGGCCAGCCGGCGCAGGCCGTCCCTGTCGTAAAAACCAAACTGGGGCTCATAAGCGAGGATACCTTTACGGTACAGCTTCTGAGCCTCTTTCCTGTATTTCTTCTCCATCGGGCCGCAGCCTGCGAACTGCAGCTGGATGCGCTTTGCAAAGGCCGAATGGCACATCGCGCGGAACAGGGTCATCTGGTCCTTTTCCGGGGCGAAGCGGCCGATATACAGCACCTTAAGGGGGCGGTCCGGGGACTCGTAATCTGCCGGAGGCGTGACGGGACGGATGGATGCATCGGGAATCAGGCCGTTGGAAATGATGCGCATCTGAGGCTTGAAGCGGTGGATCTTGAGCCTGCGGCCTACGTTCATCGTGGGGCACTGCAGGTGGGAGCAATGGTTGAACACCCAATCCCTCCAGACAGCCAGGAGAATATCGTTGGGAATCCTCAGCGAGCCCATTCCGAAATTGCAGAGGATGTTCTCCGGATACAGGTGGAAGGTACCGGTGAGCGGCTTGCCCAGCTTCTTCGCGATACGTGCGGCCACAATCTGGATGATGAATGCCTCCTCCAGATGCACCACGTCGGCCCACTCTATGGCCTTGCGTATCATCTTCCTGTCGCTGCGGGCGAACTGGAAGCCGTTGGCGTCGATAAGTGGCTGGAATATAGGGAATACGAGGCGCCGCAGCGGGAAGTCCGGCTGCTCCCCTCCCTCATTGAGGTTGGGACCGGAAAGGATGCGGACGTCGTGCCCGGCTTCCCGGAGGACCTTCACCGTACGGCGGGCCGATGCGGCAAGGCCGTTGCCCTCGATATAAAAATTGTTTATTACAAAAAGTATCTTCATAACATAAATGGGGCCGCGAAGATACGATAAAAAAACCGCATTTCCCAATTTCAGGCGCGCCTGAGGGGGAAATGCGGTATTCCGAAAAAGAGCGTAAGCCTACTTGTAGACCTCGCGGAAATAGCGGTAACTGCTGACTCTCAACTCGGTAGCGGCGGGGTCGTCGAGGACGAGGACGCCGTCGGGATGGTTCTGCAGGGAGGAGACGGTGTTGTAGTGCGTCATGGGGCCTTCGATGGCGGCGGCAACGGCACGGGCCTTCTTGGGACCGAGGGCGAGGATGATGACCTCCTTGGAGCTGAGGACGGTTGCTACACCGACGGAAAGGGCCTGCTTGGGAACGAGGTTGGGGTCGTTGTCGAAGAAGCGGGAGTTGACGCGGATGGTGTCCTCGGTGAGGGAGACCACGCGTGTGCGGCTCTGTAGGGAGGAGAAGGGCTCGTTGAAGGCGATGTGGCCGTCTTCACCGATTCCTCCGAAGAAGAGGTCGATGCCGCCGGCAGCGACTATTGCCTCCTCATATGCGGCGCACTCGGCGTCGAGGTCGGGGGCGTTGCCGTCAAGGATGTGGATGTTCTCCGCCGGCTCGTCGATGAGGTCGAAGAGATACTTGTGCATGAAGCTGTGGTAGCTCTCGGGGTGTTCGACGGGCAGTCCGACGTATTCGTCCATGTTGAAGGAGATGACGTTGCGGAAACTCAGTTCGCCGGCCTTGACCATACGGGCAAGTTCGGCATAAGTTGCGATGGGTGTGGAACCCGTGCAGAGGCCAAGCACGAAGGGCTTGGAGGTGACGGCGGCCTTGGCCTTGATGGCCTCGGCAATGCGGTGCGCTACCCACAGGGAAGCGTCCTGCGCCTTGTCGCGAATGATTACTTTCATATTTGATTTACTAACTAAAGGGTTGGGTCAGCGGAGTTTAAGGAACACCTCAATCGCCTGGTACTCGGCCATTCCAAGGGCGTCGTAGGCCTTGGCGGTGGCGCTGGTGCGGTCCTCGGCCCTCTGCCAGAATTCCCTCGGGTCTTCTCCCGGGAACGGGACTATGTCTTTCTGGGAAAGGTGGCGGTAGATGGCGTGGCGTTTCTCGATTACCTCGTCGGGGCTGAGGGGAACGGCCATGTCCACGCGGGAGAGTTCCCATTCCATCCAGGCGCCGCGGTACATCCAGATGTGGCAGTCGGCGATCCAGGGGGCGCCGGCCTCTTCCAGTTCGTAGAAGGCCTCAAGTGCGGCCTCGGTGCAGACGCGGTGGGTGCCGTGAGGGTCTGCAAGGTCGCCCGCCATATAGATCTGGTGGGGCTTGATTTCGTCCATCAGGGCCTTGATGATATCGACGTCGGCCTGGGAGCAAGGGAGCTTGCGGATGCCGCCGCTCTCGTAGAACGGAAGGTTGAGGAAGTGGATGTGGTCGTCCTTCATGCCGAAGGAGTGGCAGGCTCCGCGGGCCTCGCTGCGGCGGATGGCGGCCTTGATGTCGAGAAGGCCGCGGGGTTCGGGCTCGCCGGGGACCTTGGAGTCCACCAGGGCCTGTACCTCGGCGGTGCGGTCGCCGTAGCCGAGCTGGGCGGCGGCGTCGATATGCTGCATCACGACTGAATCGTGGACCGCGACGTTGCCGGAGGTCTCGTATGCGACGTGGACGTCGTGCCCCTGATGCTGCAGGCGGATGAGCGTACCGCCCATGGAGATGACGTCGTCATCGGGGTGCGGGGAGAACACCAGGACGCGCTTGGGATAAGGCGTGGATGATACGGGACGGGTGCTGTCGTCCACTCCGGGCTTGCCGCCGGGCCAGCCGGAGATGGTATGCTGGAGGTCGTTGAAGACGTCGATGTTGACCTTGTTGACGGAGCCCACGTACTCGATGAGGTCCTCCAGGGAGTGCTGCAGATAGTCTGCGTGGGTGAGCTTGAGGATGGGCTTGCCGACCTTCTGGCAGAGCCAGACGACGGCCTTGCGGCGGAACTTGGGAGTCCAGTCGCAGGGACCGATGAGCCAGGGAGCCACCACGCGGGTGAGCTGGCTGCCGGAGACGTCGTCGACGTACAGGCGGACGTTGTGGTGCTTCTGGAAGAAGGTGGCGGGATAATCGGCGCCGATTTCGCCCTCGGCCACGCGGGCCACGGCGTTGACTTTGTCTTCGCCCCAGGCCATCAGGATGACCTGTTTGGCGCTGAGCATGGTGCCGATGCCGATGGTGATGGCCTGCTTGGGAGTGACGGTGATGTCGCCGTTGAAGTTGCCGGCCTGGCGCTTGCGGCTCTTGTAGCTCAGGAGGACGGTGCGGGTGCGGCTGGTCTCTGCGGTGCCGGGCTCGTTGAATCCTACCTGGCCCTGCTCGCCTATGCCCATGATGAGGAGGTCGAGGTTGCGGATCTGCTCATCGAACTCGGCGCAGTAGGCCGCGATGCACTCGTGGGGGACGGAGCCGTCGGGGATGTGGATGTTCTCCGGGAGGATGTCGACGTTGCCGAGGAGCTCCTGGTGGAGACGGTAGTTGCGGCTCTGCATCTGGTCCGGGGAGGACGGATAGTATTCGTCGATTGAATATACTGCTACGTTCTTGAAGGAAATCCTGCCCTCGCGGTAGTACCTGGAAAGGACCTTGTATAGGGAGACGGGACTCTCGCCGGTGGTGAGGCCGAGGCGGAAAAGGGTGCCGGGCTGCTCCTTGGAGTGCTTGGCGATTGCTTCCACCACTATGTCGGCAATCTTGCGGCTGGCGATGGTGGAGTCGGGATGGACTTCTGTGTAGATTTTGTCGTAACCGTGGAGGATATCATCCGGCAGGTTGCGCGAGAGCAGACCGCCCTCTTCTGGTAGCGTGAAATGTTTCATTCTACAAATATATGAAATCTTGAAGTAAAATTGGGCAGGGTGTTTTCAGTTTTTTTACGCATTTTTTACGACATCCGGCGGCAGGCATCGGCGATGGCGTCGCGGAGAACTTCGCTCACGGTGGGATGGGCGTGGATTATGTCGCGCGCCTGCGGTGCGGTGGCGCCGAGGGCTATCAGCACTGCGGCCTCGTGGATGAGGTCGGATGCGTGCGCGCCGAGGATGTGGGCCCCGAGCAGCCTGCCGGTGGCGCGGTCGGCGATGACCTTGCAGTAGCCGTCGGCCTCGCCGCTCGCGACCGACTTGCCGTTGGCGCGGTAGTTGGACTTGCCGACCGCCGTTTCGCGGCCTTCGCACTCTTCTTCGGTCAGGCCTACCGTGGCCACCTCAGGAACGGTGAAAACGGCCGCAGGGACCAGCGAGAGGTCGATTCCGCAGGGTTCGCCGCAGATGTGGGCAAGCGCCACCCTGCCCTGCGCGGAGGCCACGTGGGCAAGCATCATTCCGCCGGTGACGTCGCCAATCGCATAGACTCCGGGGACGTTCGTCTGCATGTTGGCGTCGACCTTTATCCCGCGGGGGGTGAATTCGATCCCGGCGGCGGCAAGGTCGAGGGTGGCGAGGTTGGGCCTGCGTCCTACGGCCATCAGCACGCAGTCGGCATCGGTCTGGAATTCCTTGTCGCCTTTGAGCCAATGGACCCGGCGCACGCCTTCCTCCTGAGTTACGGAGGTGACGCGGGCGGAGGTCTCTATCCTGATGCCGCGTTTGGCAAGGGAGGCCTTGAGGCGCTTGGCGAGGTCGACGTCGAAACGGGGCAGCACGCCGGGGCAGAATTCAAGCACGGTGACCTCGGAGCCGAAGCGGGCGTACACCGATGCGAATTCGAGCCCGATGACGCCGCCGCCGATGACGCAGAGGCGCTGCGGGACTTCGGTAAGATTGAGCATCGCAGTGGAGTCGACGGTGAGGTCGGCGCCGGGAATGGGGAGGCTGGCGCTGACGGAGCCGGTGGCGATGATGACGGCGTCGGCTTCGTAGATGGTGTCGCCGACACTGACGCTGCGGGGGCCGGCAAGCTGGGCGCGTCCCTGCACGAGCGTGACTTTGGAGGCCTTGAGCAATTGGGCGATTCCGGCCTGTAACTGGCTGATTACAGCCGCTTTGCGCTCCTGGTCGGGGGCGCTCATGGCACAGAGGGTCTTGGTGGGGATGCAGCCTTCGTTGAGGCAGGTGCCGCCGAGGGGGCCGTCGCTGATGAGGATGGTTTCGATGCCTTTGGCCGCTGCCTCGGCAGCAGTTTCGTAACCGCCGGGGCCGGCGCCGATGATGATAAGTTTCATAATGGATCTACGTCTATTGTTGTACGGAGGCGTCCGCGGCTGGTGCGTTCCAGCTGGAGGGCGTGTCCGAGGATTTCTTTCTTACGGGCGGCGAGGGTGCCGTCGGGGGCAAGGGTGATGCGTTCCCGGCGGTTGCCGCAGACCGTATCGACCAGACGGGCGAACGGAGGGAGGGAAAACTGCCGGCGTTCCTCAAGAAGCTGGGCGTAAACGGCGTCCAGGGGGTTGTCAGCCTGGGTGAGGAAGGCACCGAAAACGGGGTGCTCAGGCTTGGCGGTCTGGATGACGAAGGCGCCGCGGACGCTCTCCCGCAGCTGGGCGATGGCCTGGAGTGCGCGCTCGTCGGCACGGAAGTCGTCGGCGTTCATAAGGGCGTCGGCCTGGAGGATAGCGACGACGGCGTACGGCGAGAGGTCCTTCAGGCGGGCCTCGGGGGCGGTCAGGATATCTACCTGGCGGCCGGGGATGTACCTGGCGACGTCTTCCTGCAGTTCTTCGGGTTTCTCCCAGCCGCGGATCAGGACTACTGGAGGTTGGGGGCCGTCGGGGGTCTTGGCGGAAGGTGACGTTGCGGCGGCAGGTGACGTTGCGGCGGAAGGTGACGTTGCGGCGGTAGGAGACGTTGCGGCGGCAATGACCTCCAGAAGCTTGCGGGAGAGCCGTCCGAGCATGCCGTTCTTGCGGCGTTCGGCGTTGACGTCGATGAGGATCGGCGCCGGGAGGCTTTGCGGGAGGTCTTCCCGTATGTATTTACCCGTAAGGGCGTTATGAAGGGACTCAAGGGACGGGGCGGGAGTGCCCAGGACCACCTGCGCCCCGTGGATGCGGGCAAGGACGACGGCGGCGTCGCGGGCGTTGTAACGCGGTGCGGGCTCGGTCTGCTTGTAGTAGGCGTCCTGCTCCTGTTCAACGATGACCAGCCCCAGCCGGCTGAACGGGAGGAACAGGGCGCTGCGGGTGCCGGTGACGATCTGCCCGCCGAAGTGACGGATATCCTCTGCGACGGAGCGGCGCCGGGCATCGGTAACGTGGGAGTTGAGTTTGTGCGTAACGCCCGGAAAATGTTCCTTAAAAACGGCCTCCAGCTGCTCTGAAGCGGCGATTTCGGGCAGGAGGACGAGGACATTGAGGCCCTTGGCTATGGTCTCGCGGCAGAGGGTGACGTATCTTTGCGTGCGGGCGGGACCGATGAGGAGAAGGGGTTTGTGAGGGGCGGGGACGGACGATGACTGAGCAGGGTCCGGAGAGTCGGGGATGCGGGTGAGCGTTTCAATCTGGCGGGCGATAGCGTCCCTTTCAGCTTCCAGGCGCTCGCGAACGTTGTCCCGGTGCTTGCGGGACAGGGCCTCCTCGCGGATGGCAAGCCGCTGGCGGAGACGGTCGAGGATGCTCGCCGCCTTCTGTTCGCTACGGATCTTCCCGGAAGGATACGCCGCCTTGTACACCTCCCCGATGCTGCACAGATAGTACGACGACAGGAACTCCCAGAAGCGGAGCTCCTCCGGAGAAACGGCCGGAAGCTCGTCGTTAACGGCTATTATTTCCTGGATACGGGACGGATCGATATCGGGCGTGATGCCGGTCCGGTGAACGACGCCGACATACCTGCGCCCTGCAACCGGAACCGTAACCCTCTGACCGGGACGGACTTCTGAATTGCACCTGTAACAAGGAGCCCACGAAAGGCGCAACGGCACGATAACCTCTATGTATCGACAATCCTCCACAAGACACAAAAATACAAAAAAGCAAAGATTTTTTTGCAAAGTCTCAAAATATTTCTACCTTTGCATTCCCGCAAGGGTAATGGTGCTGTAGCTCAGGTGGTAGAGCAATGGACTGAAAATCCATGTGTCGCTGGTTCAACTCCCGCCAGCACCACAAAAAAAAGGATCGACGAATCGTCGGTCCTTTTTTCGTTGTGATAAAGCACTATTATCCCCCGTATCAGACTTTCATGAAGGCCTTGCCGGTTTTGCCGTCAACGCAGATGACCAAATCGTCAGGTACCCGCACGTGGCGCAGGAACGCGCTCTCGGAGACTGCGGGAAGGGAGTCGAGCCAGCCGAAGTCCACGAATTCTCCCCGGCGGGCGAAGCCGTTGACGTTCACGTAACCTACGTTGAACGATGTGAGGTTCTGGAAGAAGTGCGTTCCCTGGCTGGGGTCGATCTGGTAGTTTTCAAGGGAGCATTCCACTATGGTCTTGGCCTCTGAGATGTCGCCCCAGGCTACTGGGACTCCGAGGGAGGGCTGACTGGTGCCCCAGCGGCCGAAGCCGATCAGCACGTAGCCCAGGCCTTCACTGCGCATCGACGCATTCAGGGCAGATATTTCCCTGGCGATTTCCGCCGTCCGCAGCACGTCCCAGCCGGATTCTTTCAAATACACTATATCCCTCACTCCCTCGATCCAGCCTACTCCAAGGGCGCAGCCGGATGACAGGAAGGCCCCCGACGTATCCACTCCGGACCAGTCCACTTCCGCAAGGCGGGAGTCGGCTGAAATGGGCCGTACCTGCAGCACTGAGAACTCCGCACGCCCGTCGGAATCGAAGTCGGCGGCGAATTCTATTTCCACTTCGCTCTTCATTTCCTCCCGCGAAATACGGAGCAGTTCCGATACGATTTCCGCCAGAGGGAAAGTGTTGTATTTGAGCATCGAAGCGAAGGTTATATACTTCGGTCCTTCAGGAAGCGCCGAATCCACTATACGCATGTTTCCGATGTCCCAGGTGGAAGCTACCCGCTTCAGGGAGGGGAACCCCAGCTCGGTGCATTCCGCCACCGAAAGGCGGTCCAGGTTGACGGAATCATCGACAGACGCCTTGAACTTTTCGGGCTTGAGGCTGAGGGCGTACATCACCCGCTGGGTCTCACGCACCGTGAGGTCCGGGGTCGATGTCTGCAGCGCGTGCTTGGGGTAACGGGGCGAGAAGCGCAGCACCTGCTCTCCGTCCACCACCGCCTTGCCAAGGCCATACGCCAGTTTGACTATGCCGTCCTCGGGAGCCTCGTGCCCCACGGGGTAGAAATTGACGGAACGGGCCACTCCGGACAGCACCGGAAAGAAGTATTCCCCCTGCCGGCTGCCGCAGACTTCCTCTATGACCACCGCCATCCGTTCCTCGGAAATGACGTTCCCGGAGGACACGATGTAGCTCTTGGCCGACGAGAAATACACGCTGGCGTACACGCTGGTGATGGCCTTCGACAGCATTCGCAGCTGCTGGTCCTCGTTCTGCGCCGGCGGAATCATATAGGTGGAATACACCCCGGCGAAGGGCTGATGGTAGGAGTCCTCGAGTTTGGACGACGAACGCACCGCGAGCGGACGCCGCACCACCCGGATAAAGGCGCGCAGCGCATCCAGGAGCTCCCTCGGAAGCGGCGAGGCCACGAATTCCGACAGGAGTTCGCTGTCGCTTACGTCCGAATTGACCACGTACTTGAGGCCGTTTTCCTGTATGAAACGTTCGAACCAGTCGGTGGTAATGACAAGCGTACGGGGTACCGTCACGCGGACGTCCTCCCAGCGGTCGTACAGCCGGTGCTTCTGGAGGATATGGTTGAGGAACGCGAGTCCGCGGGCCTTCCCTCCGATGGAGCCGGTGCCGAAGCGGGAGAACCAGATGGCGTCGTTGTAACTTGCCGGTTCGAACGCAGCGACGACACCAAGCGCCTGCTGAATGCGGAAGTCATGTATGGCCCGAAGGACGAGGCGGCGGTGCTCTTCCTGGTCGGAGAAGTCCTCCGGACGGATGGGTTCAAGGAAGCGGCCGATGCTGAACAATCCCCTGGCGTACAGCCACTTGGAGAGATAGTCATTCTCCGTCAGGCGGGTGAAGGTCTTTTCCGGCATATCCCGAAGTGCGTTCTCGAATTCGTGCAGGTTGGATGCACGCACTACCTCCTGTCCGGTGGACGGATCGATGACCACGAAGTCGCCGAAGCCGAATTCCCGCTCCAGGTACTCCCCGAGCTCCTGCGTGAGTGTCTTGGACTGCTTGAGGAGGAACCCAGCGTGCAGCTTCTCCGCGACCTTGCGCATACTTGCCTGTGACGACTGCATCAGGAAAGGCATACGGGGGTTGTCGGCCCGCACCAGGCGGCAGAGCTGCACGCCGGCGTCAAGTTT
>CACZEU010000035.1 GCA_902780175.1 uncultured Bacteroidia bacterium | reverse complement strand
ACGGTTTTGCCTCCGTTTCGTCCCTCCTGACGCCGCGAAGACAACGTCAGCACACCCACGTCGTCCTCGCGGACGGTTTTACCAGCGTTTCGCCCCTTCCTGATGCCGCGAAGACAACGTCAGCCCCCTCACATCGTCCTCGCGAACCCGTTGGTTAGTCCGTACTGTTGTTTAAAGCAAGGCAACGGCGGATCTGGTCTGCAGTAGTTTTCTTTTTGTTTAAGATACCATTCCCTTGCAGTCCGAATGAATTGCGCGACTCCAACCAAAGTGTATTGCCAATCTCGGCTCTTTTTGCTTTCGGCAGCACGTATATTGACTGCGCTTCATTGTCTTTAAGATAGCGTGGAAGAATAACCGTGTCTATCAAACGGCATAGCTCAAGATCGGTTAACATGCTGTTGTTAACCCTTCCCTGTTCGAAAACGAGAGACTTTCGATAATCGTATTCTTTCACACCACGCTCAATCAGGTCCAAGGTTACAGGCTGAGTATTGTTTTCTTCCATCTGGATTTGTATTACTTTCTCATCTGTGAGTTTGTTCATCTGAAACAGGAAATTCCTTGGGGTGATATAGATTTCCTCAACATATTTTGAGTCTACCACATCGGTCCGAAGAATCAAACCATTGGAATTCATTCTGTACCCGGGTGGCAGTTTCTTATGTTCAGGGAGGTATTTATATTGAAGTTCATCCAGAATCAATTTCTCTTCCATAGTACGTCCCAGGTCATTCCTGAAGTAACAGTTGGCTGAACAATGTTTATAATCAAAGGGCGTTGTGGCCAGTCCGTGATGCAGCCCTTGCCGAATAATATAGTTCAGCATTGTTAGGGTGTGATGTATTCCGTTTACAGTCAATTGAAAAGGATGCCTCTCACCCAATCTTCCAAGACGGTGATACTTTGCGTTAAAGTACCTGGTGAAAGTGTAACGTTCTCTTTTTACAAGTTCCTTGGGGAAGTCGGACTGAATCGCTTTATGGTTGTGCGTGGGCATAAAAGCCTCAGCCAGAAGGCGGGATTCCGTCGAAAATACAGCAAGCGCCAGACTGTTGAATCCCATGATCAGGTCTTCTTCGTCGCGATACATAACCTCATCGTGGGAAGAAAGGCATAAATGATAAGTTTGCCTCATAACGTTATTCTTATTATTTTTGTCAGTTGTGCAAGATTTACTTGCGCACCGGATTTAACAAATAAAAAATGCATAAAACTATTGTTCTTCTGGCTGCGTCCGCAATGCTTCTTACGGGTTGCGACCTTTCGGTTATCGGGATTGAGACGAATCCCTATAAAGATTTATCCCTCAGCACAAAAGCCGTTGAGTACGTCGAGAAAGGCAACGACTTCTCCCTCAATTTCCTGGAAAAGGCATGCGAGAGTTCTGAGAACAGTTTCGTCATTTCTCCCCTCAGCCTCCAGTTCCTCCTCGGAATGATCCTCGACGGAGCGCAGGGCCAGACTGCCGATGAAATCTGCAACGTCCTCGGCTACGGCGCGGGCGAAACAGCTTCCGTCAACGACTACTGCAAGTCGATGCTCACCCAGTTACCGAAGCTTGACGGCAAAACCACCCTGAAGATTGCAAACGCCATCCTTGTAGACAAGCGCGGAGAGCTTCTCGACAGCTACAGGACTACGGTCGCCAATTATTACGAAGCGTATGTAGAGAGTGTCGATTTCACCAATGGCCCCGCAGCCGTCAATAAAGTCAACTCCTGGTGCAGCCGCAACACCAACGGGCTGATCACCAAGATTATAGACAGGATTTCCCCCGACACTTACGCCATCCTGATGAACGCCCTCTACTTCAAGAGCAAGTGGGCGAACCCGTTTGAGAAATCCGCCACGGAGGACGAGGACTTCACAAACGAGGCCGGAGACAGATCCAGACTTAAAATGATGAAGCAGAACAAGAGCCTGTCGTACACCTGGAACAACGTCTGCCACGCGGTCAGGCTACCTTATGGCAACGGCGCATTCTCTATGGTAGTCGTTCTGCCGGAGGATGGGCATACCGTCGCCGATGCCACCGCATACCTGAAGAAAACGGGCTGGAAGGCCTTCGCCAGGTCGATGTCGTCCCGCCAGGTGGATCTCTGGCTGCCCAGGTTCGAGGCAAAGTATGAGGCGGAGCTGAACGACATGCTTTCTCAGCTCGGTATGCCTACGGCCTTTACCTTCTCCGCCGACTTCAGCGCCATGACCAAACAGCCCGTTTGCATCGGATTCATCAAGCAGAAGGCCATCATCAAGGTAGATGAAGAAGGCTCAGAAGCTGCGGCCGTTTCAATCGGAGGCATGAAAGCGACCTCCGCCGGCCCCGATCCCAACGGCCCTGTCGTATTCCACGCAGACCGTCCCTTCCTTTATTTCATAACCGAAAACAGTTCCGGAGCCATCCTTTTCTCCGGCCGTTATAACGGATAATAACAGCCTGACAGCCAATTAACTGGCCATTTTGGCGGCAAGTTTCCCCACTGGGACAACTGCCGCTTTTCCTTGTTTCTGCATGATGTCCAGAGTCTCGCGGAAAGATTTTGAAAGGGCCTTTGTCTGCTCGTCAAGCATCTTTATCATCTCCTTCCTGTTGTTGGAGAGGGCAAAATCTGCGGAAATAAGGGACCGAATGACGGAATAGACGTTGATCTCTTTCTTGCCGAAAAGGGACGAAGACATGGAGAGCATCAACTTCGGTATCAGGTCAAGCAACGCTTGAGGGTTCTTGGTAACGTCGATATCTGTGTTGAACCTGATATCGTTTTCACCGTATTCAAGTACTTCGATAATCTTTTTCATAGCTTTTTTAGTTGTTGAACAGTTTGACTCTCAGGTGGACGAGGCGGGAAACGACAGCCCTGACTGAACGGCCGAACTCATCGGCGATTTCTTCAAACGGGACTTCGTCATTGTAAAGTTGTATCAGTCTGGACTCGTCATCGGAACTCCAGGGTTTCGAGGACGGCTTTGGCGTGTAAAGCCCGAGGGAACGGAGTTTCATCTTGACGGAGTTAGGTGTCCGCTGCAGCTGGATTGCAATGTTCCCCAACGGGACCCCGTCGTTTGCCATGGTTTTAAGTTCTTCTACTTCAGATGATTGCCAGGGTTCGTTGAATTTTGCATACTGGCTTTTGATCCTGTTGAACTCCTCCTCCGGAAGGAAGCACGTCGTTCGGTTTGCTGCCATAGTAGTTTTGGTTGAAAGTTGATTGTTAAACATAGTTCAGTTTACAACTGATTTCGACCGCAAGGTAGATATAATTATCCGTTTCCTTTTAAAATGAAACACTTAAGTTAAAAAGCGCCCTTCCACCGGCCTGGGAGGGCGCTTTCTATTTCGGAAAGTTGAAAAATGAAGGCGTTTTTTTGAACTTTTATGCTATAGTGAGGACGACGTGGGGGTGCTGACGTCGTCTTCGCGGCACGAGGAGGGGCAAAACGCTGGCAAAACCGTCCGCGAAGCTAACGTACGCTGACAGCGGTGACGTCCAGCCAGCCGGAGTCGTTTTTGGTGACGTTGCGGTTGCAGTAGAAACCGAACCTGGCGCCGATCCAGAGTTCGGGCTGGGCGATGAAGGTTTTGGGGACGGAGGTCCAGGAACGCCCGTCCAGGCTGTAGCTGAAACGGCACAAAGGATCCGGGACGCGGTGAACGTCGCCGTCGCCCCACACCGGTTCAACCTCCAGACGGACCCGCAGCGAGGCGCGGCGATAGGGGAGATACTTCACGGCCGGTACGTTGCGGGATTCCATGCTGTGCTCAACGGATACCGACTCGCAAGGCACCGGACACAGTTTCTCTACGGTCTCGACGCCTCCCTTGGAGGCACCGGGACACTCGACATACTGCAGAACGATACCGTCCCCGCGGGCCTCCAGCTGCAGTCCGGCATAACTGTTTCCCATGACCGCGAATCCGGCCTTCTCGGCGCCCGGGGCCAGCCGTGGATTGGGCGAAAAAGCCAGCGAGGCCTCCACCGTGAAGCGTTCCGCAGGGAACTTGCGGGCAAGCAGATTGCCCCGGTCCCAGAGCCCGTCCGCGTCGCCATAAACCGAATACAGCCGGAATGCCGAATCCGGCAGTACCATATACCAGTATGGCGACGGAACCGCCGTAAACTGCCATTCCAACGGAAGTCCGTAAGGGGAGTAACGACCGATGCTGGACGCCAACCCTGCCCCGGCCGACGGCATCTTCCAGCCGTTCACCGGCTGCCCGACGCCGTCCCCGTCGGGGTCTTCCCCGATAATGGGCCATCCGTCCTTCCGCCACTGCATCGGCTGCAGATGGACGATCCGTCCGTAAGCGCCCTTGTCCTGGAAGTGCAGGAACCAGTTTTCGCCGCATGGCGTATCGACCCACGCTCCCTGGTGCGGGCCGTTCACCGTCCCCGGAACAGAGGCCATCACGATTCTCTCTTCGTACGGACCGGATAAATCCTTCGACCGCAGTACCGTCTGCCAGCCTGTCGCCACGCCTCCTGCGGGGGCGAAGATATAATACCATCCGTCCCGCTTGTACACCTTGGGCCCCTCAATCGTGGGCTGCGTGAGGTGCCCGTCGTAGATAATCCTCGACGGTCCTGCAAGCGAAGAAGCGTCCGGCGACAGAGGAGCCAGGAAAAGGACGCTCTTGAGTCCGGCCCGGGACCCGGCGCATCCGTGCACCAGCCAGGCGCGTCCGTCTTCGTCCCAGAAGGGGCAAGGGTCGATGAAACCTTTGGCCTCCACCACCCAGACGGGCTTGCTCCAGGGCCCCTGCGGCTGTCGGCTGCGTACCATGAAGATACCCCTGTCCGGATCGCCGCAGAAGATATGGAACCAACCGTCGTGGAAGCGGATCGTAGGCGCCCACACGCCTTCTCCGTGCCCTACGGCCGGATAATCGCTCAGGGCGTAGCCGATCTGCTCCCAGTGCACCAGGTCCCTTGAATGAAGTATCGGAAGGCCCGGCATGCAGTTGAACGACGACGCCGTGAGATAATAATCATCGCCGACCCGGCACACATCCGGATCGCTGTAATCCAGATGCAGTACCGGGTTGGCGTAATAACCCTGCGCACCCGCCGACAGGCAGATGCAGCAGGCGACCGCCAGGCTTGCCAGACGATTCTTTACCATCCCAGCACAGCCTGCCTTGATGAATAGGCCTCGGCCTCGGCGGCGGAAATGACCAGTCCTGAGCCATTGCGGCCGGCAGAAGCGGATGAACCTGAAGGCGTAACGCTGCCGTACTCCCTCCAGCCGCTCGTTGCGGTAGGAGAAGCGGGATTGGGCTTGGGATTTTCAAGCCATCCGCCGGCGTTGATCACCGGCCCCATCGTGCATCCTACATAAACGACATTGTCGAAGCAATTTGCCTGCCCGGCGGAACGGGCGAGGTACATCGAACCGTCCTTCACGCCGTTTTCGGCCGTCAGTCTGCAATTCAGGAACACGAACCCCTTGTCGGAAGCGGAAGGCACACGCGCCTGCACGATGTATCCTGCAGCGCGGGAGCGTATTTCGCAATCCTCGAAAAGGCATGCCTTGGGGTAACCCCAGACGAAGTCGCAGTGCCCCGCAATCAGAGAGTTATGCACCCACACCACTCCCTTGCAGAGGAAGGTGTCCTGATACGACAGCAGCGAGCAGTTCTCTATGGTCATGCGGTGCTGGTTGCTTCCGGAGTTGAAGTAGATGGCCTCCGCCTGTCCCTTCAGCTCGCCGAAACTGTTCTCCAGCGTGAGGTCCTGAATGACGAGGTTGTCGCAGTTCTCCACAAGGAAAACCCCGCGTCCGCCGCTCTTGCCTATCGAGGCGCCTGCAGACGGCCGTGAAGAAATGCTTCCGCCGGATCCGGTCTCGTACGACTCGTTGTTGGGGTAAACGATACGTACCCCCTCGCGCGAATCCCCCTTCAGCGTGATGCCGGATTTTTCGCGTGCGAACAGCATCTCGCTGTACGTTCCGGGTGCGATGCTGATGACGGCTCCGCCCTTGTCGGCGTAATCGAGGGCCCTCTGGACGGTGCAGAAATCCCCGCTGCCGTCGGCGGCGACACGCAGCGATGCGGCCGATGCCGGTGCGGAAGAGGTGGCGAACGTCCATTCGCCCTCCGCCACTCCGGTAAAGCCTTCGATGACGCTTCCGCCGACCGTTACATAGTACTCGGTGTCGAATTCAAGCACGCCGGTATGCGGCCTGATGATGAGCTTGCCGGCTTCGATGCGCAACGGAGTGTAGTGTACCGCACGCCACCTGCCTGAGCAGGGAAGTGCATCCATGAACGTGTGGAACGGGGCGTCGTTGCCGACGGCAGCGGCCGGGACCATTGCGCCGTCGTCGCGGACCTTGACCTTTGCCAGGTCGGCGAGGTCTATCTGGTCAACCCGCGTGCCGTCCTTCTTGAAGATGGCAATCCTGCCGGAATTGCCCAGTTTGACAGCTCCGGGCAGTTCGAGCACCAGCGGGGCGTCAACGCACTGCGTCTTGCCGGATGGCTTTTCCGGCTCCGGCGCAATGGTGGACGCTTCCAGCGGCTTGCTCCATACGGAAGTACTCTCACCGGCCGTGGCGCGTACGGTGAATGTATACGTTGTTCCTTTCTCCAGGCCGCCGATGCTTAACGAGTTGTCCGGCGTAACGCCGTTGGCAACCATCGTGGCATTGAGCGTAAGGCGCCAGTTGTAACTCTCCGCCCCTGCAACGGCCGTCCAGCTGAAGTCGAGCGTGGATTCCGTAGCACCCGCGAGCTTGACGCCCTGGGGAGCGGTGAGTTCCTTCGTTTCCGGCCCGGGTTCGGGCTTCTTCCCCTCACATGCAAGGAGCGTGAGGGGAAGAATTGCCAGAATCAGACGTTTGAGCATATCGGATCAAGCCTCTACGGGTTTGTACTTCGGAACAAGCGACTTCATGATGGTCCAGGCGATGAGGTACGCCAGGCCGCAGAAGCAGAACATGATGAAGTATCCTGCGGGCTTGCCCTCGAATTCGAGGAAATGGAACGCCGCACCCTGTCCTTCAGCATACGTGAACAAGGCACCTGCGACCTTCTGGATTATCATCGACCCGATACCTCCTGCCATCGCACCGATGCCGGTGATGGAGGCCACGGTGCTCTTGGGGAACATGTCGCCGACGGTGGAGAAGATGTTGGCGCTCCAGGCCTGATGCCCTGCGCCGGCTATGCCGATGAGGATTGCGGGCCACCAGGGGCTCATTGCGCCCATGGGCTGCGCTGCAAGTGCCACGAGAGGGAAGAATGCGAAGATGAGCATTGCAAGCATGCGTCCGTTGTAAGGATGCATGCCCTTCTTGTCCACGAACACGCGCGGCAGGTATCCTCCGAAGATGGAAATCACCGTCACGATGGCGTACAGCGTGAAGATGAGGCCCTGTCCGAGGGGAGACGATGCGGGAGCGTTGAACTGGTCCTGGAAGTAAGCGGGAGCCCAGAAGAGGAAGAACCACCATACGCCGTCGGTGAAGAACTTGCCGAAGATGAAGCTCCAGGTCTGCTTGAACTTGAAGCACTGTATGAACGGTATGCTCTTCTCGGAAGCGGCGGCTGCCTTCTCGGCGGCCTCAGCGGCGTCGTCCTGATGGATATACTCGAGTTCCGCCTCGTTGACCCTCTTGCTCTTCTCCGGCTTGTCGTACATGAACTGCCAGAAGAACATCCAGATGAATCCGAGTCCGCCGATGATGATGAACGCCCATTCCCAGCCGAACGACTTGGCGAGAGGCGGTATGAGCAGGGGAGCCGCGAGAGCGCCCACGGATGCACCGGCGTTGAAGATTGACGTCGCAAAAGCGCGGTCTTTCTTGGGGAAGTACTCCGCCGTCGTCTTGATGGCGGCGGGGAAGTTGCCTGACTCACCCAGGGCGAGTATGCCGCGGCACAGCAGGAACAGATAGACCGACGTGGTCGATATGGCCAGAGCGACGTTGGAGCCGGCTTCGACGGCCCTCAGGGCTGCGACGCCGTCGACTCCGTCAACGAACCAGGTGGTGGCAACGCCGCAGGCGGCGTGCATGACGGCACCGAGCGACCATACGCCGATGGCGATGAGGTACCCCTTCTTGGTACCCATCCAGTCCACGAACTTGCCGGCGAACAGGCAGGCGATGGCGTAGAAGATGGAGAACAGCGAGGTGATTGTACCGTAATCGTTGTCGGTCCAATGGAACTCGGGGGCGATGAATTCCTTGTAGGTCAGGGACAGAACCTGACGGTCAAGGTAATTGACGGTGGTGGCGATGAACAGCAGGCTGCAGATCCACCAGCGCCAGTTCGTCATCAATTTCTTCTGAGTGCTCATAGTACTAGACGATTGCTTCGACTGCGGCCCTCATGCCTTCCATCTGGATAAGTGCGAGTGCCTTGGTGAGGAGGCGCTCCAGGCCGGGAACGGCGCGGAGGTCTTCGCCCCAGATAAACTCTGCGCTGAGTACGCCGGATGCGACTTTGGCAACGTCTCCGGTGGCCCAGAGCTCCTTCAGCAGGCCGGTGATCTTTTCGTCGTCCTGGGGAACGATTTCGTCTTCGCCCCTCTTGCCGCCCTTGTAGTAGGTGATGATGCCGGCGAGTCCGAGCACCAGGCCGACGGGCAGTTCGCCCTTGCGCTCAAGATAGGTCTTGAGGCCGGGCAGGTCGCGGGTCTTGAACTTGGGGAAGGAATTGAGCATGATGGAGGTCACGAAGTGCTTGACGAACGGGTTGCGGAAGCGCTCCATCACGTCATCTGCGAACTTCACGAGTTCCTCCTTGGGAAGGTTGAGGGTAGGAAGGAGTTCTTCGTACATCACCTTGTGGACGAACTTGCCGATGACGGGGTCTTCGCAGCATTCCTTGACGGTGTTGAGACCGCTGAGGTAGCCGACGGGGCTCAGGACGGTGTGGGGACCGTTGAGCAGGGTGACTTTCCTCTCGTGGTAAGGAGCCTCGGAAGGGACGAAGAGGACGTTGAGTCCGGCCTTGTCGGCGGGGAACTCCTTTGCGACCTCGGCGGGAGCCTCGATTACCCAGAGGTGGAAGATTTCCGCCTTGTCGAGCAGATGGTCGTCGTAACCGGCCCTCTCGCACAGCTGTGCGGCGGTGTCGCGGGGATAACCGGGGACGATGCGGTCAACCAGGGTGCTGTAAACGCCGCAGCTCTCCTCGAACCATTTGCGGAAGCCCTCGGGGAGTTTCCAGAGGTCGATGTACTGGCGGATGCACTCCTTGAGGTGCTTTCCGTTCTCGAAAATCAGCTCGCAGGGGAAGATGATGAGGCCCTTGTCGGCGGCGCCGGCGAAGTGCTCCCAGCGGTGGTAGAGCAGCTGGGTAAGTTTGCCAGGATAAGACGAGCAGGGAGCGTCGTCGATCTTGCAGGCGGGGTCGAAAGCGATGCCTGCCTCGGTGGTGTTGGAAATGACGAAACGTATCTCAGGCTGCTCGGCAAGAGCCATATAAGCCTTGAAATCCTCGTAAGGATTGATGCCGCGGGAGATGACGTCGATGAGGTCGACGCTGTCCACGGGCTCACCGTTCTGGAGCCCTGGAGGTTGAGGTGATAAAGGCCGTCCTGCTCGTTGAGCCAGCCGACCATACCCTTCTCGATGGGCTGTACGACTACTACGCTGCCGTTGAAATCGGTCTTCTGGTTGGTTTTCCAGATGATCCACTCAATGAATGCGCGGAGGAAGTTGCCTTCACCGAACTGGATTACCTTTTCGGTGTACTGTTTTGCCTGGGGGGCAGAGGTTCTGTTTAATCTTTCCATATTGGTTCTTGTGTGTTAAAATGCTATTTCAGTGCCGTTCAAGGTAAAGTTGGAGAAGACAGCGGTTCCTGTCTTGGAGTTGTCGGCGCTGTTGCAGGCGACGCCGATCTTGACGCTCCCGGCCGCACTTGTGAAATCAATGGCTGATACGCTTCCGAAGGTTGTGCCTCCGTCAAGGGAATAACTGCATTTGATTTTATCGCCTTCCCTGACCAGACGGACCACGGCATTGCTGCCGGTAGTCTCGGGAGCACTCATTGCGCTTGATGTGCTGTTCGAACCAGAATTGCGGTAGCGACGGTAGAACTTATCGTTGCTCTTGCCGCTGATGGCGAATATCAAGCTGTTAGCGGTAGCAGAAGGGTCTCCGAATACGACGAGCAGGCCTGCCACACCCTGATTGCTGTCAGCACCCTTTCCGCTGGCGTAAGAGTCGATTTTCACGGTCGCGGTAAAGTCTCCGGTGACTTCGCGTAAGGCATAACCGAATGCCTGGCCGGAGCCCTCCCATTTGCCGCTGGCGGTGATTGTGAGCTTTCCGTCGCTTACTCCGTAGGTGGCCGTAGCGGCTCCGTTGTTAATCCAGCTCCAGCCTTCGGCAAGTCCTGCGGCCTGGCCGGGATCCTCGCCTGTTCCGGGATCGGGATCCACGGGGTCATCATCGGTACCGTTGAACTCGGTGATGTCGCCGTTGTTGACGGCTACGGGCGCTTCTGTCCAGCCGAGCTTGCCGTAACCTGCGTTAGCCTTCACTGCTTCGGGTACATCGGCTGCAGGGGTTACGGTGTAGTCGTATGCAGGCTTGAAGTCGGCATAGGTGAGGGGCGTGGCGAGCGTCTCGCCGTTGTAAGACTTGTACTTGAGGTTGGTCAGCGGGTACGGGTCCTTTGCCTTGGCAGGACGGTTGACGAGGATGTCTTCACCGGCGAACAGGTAACCTGCCACGGAACCCTGGAGGTTGGACTCGTTGCTCTCCTTGGCAGGATAGGTGCAGATGTCGGTAGGCAGCTGAACGCCGTCGAAGTAGTTGTATTCCACAAGCACCTTGGCGCCGTAAGCGGAACCTACGCCGTAAGTGGTGCAGCCGTCAAACAGGTTGTTGTATACGTGGGCGCGGCCGAAACGTACGCGGGGATGGCGGGAGCTGGAACCGTCGAACCAGTTGTGGTGGAAGGTGGCGGTGATGGAAACGTCGCTGCTCTGGTTGTTGGAGTGGCCTACGAGGCAACTCTTCTGGGTCTTGATGTAGCGGCACCAGCTTACGGTCACGTTCTTGCTTCCGTGGGTGACGTCGGTACTGCCGTCCTCGTAGTCCTTGGTCTGGTTGAGGGATGTAAAGGTGCAGTGGTCCACCCATACGCCGTCGCATTCCTGCATGCTCACGGCGTCTGCGCCGTTGTTGGCCTTGGGCTGCTGGAAGTTGATGTTGCGGATGATGATGTTGTTGGCGCGGACACAGAAGATGCCGATGCGGTCCATCTTGAAGCCGTCGGTGCCGTAGAAACTCAGGTTGCTGACATCCTTGACGTCGAACCAGGGATGAGCCTCGCTGAAGTCGCGTCCGTCCCCGGGCCCGAAGGTACCGCTGAGCCAGATGGTGACGGGGCTGTGGTCACCCTTCTTCTCGCTCTTTGTGCGATTGAGGAGCCAGGTCTGGAGGGCTTTTCCGTTGTCGAAATGGAGGACGTTGGCGAGAGTTGCATTGTCGCCTCCGGTTACACCCTCGGCGTATCCATACAGTTTGGTGGGATCGACGGTGCCGGTGGCAGGCTTGAGGTTTGCGGGAATTTCCAGTTCAGCCTCGGTGTCATCGGGGGGCGTCGGGTCGTCGGGATTCGTCGGAGTGATGCTCTTGCCGGCCTCGAACTTTATCGTGTAGTACCTTGCACCGCCGGTGCCGTAGATATAGACGTCTCCGGCCACTACGTTGAAGCAGCAGTTCTTGGGACTCTTTGAACTTACGCTGCCCTCTATCCGCTGCTCGCTGCCGTTGTTGTAAACGCAGATGTAGCGGATGGGGTCGGGAGCGGTGGAACCGGTGTGGGATTCGTTCACGGTGACGAGACCGTCCTCGGGGGCAGTAAACTTGAAGAAGTTCGCCTCTGTGGAGCCGGTTCCGGTGGTCTGGAAGTAGGTGGTGTTGTACTTGCTCTTGGCGTCTCCCTTTATGGTGAGTCCGGCATAGGTGAGATTGACTGCGGAGAGTTCAGCACCGGCGCTTCCCAGTTTGGCGAATTCCGCCTGCCAGGCGCTCTCGGAGAAGTTCCAGACGGTGGTCTCGGGTTCTTCTGCGTTGAGGTCGCTGTCGGTGACGTTGAACTTGAGCGTCGTGACCTTTGCGCTCTGCAGGTTGATTTCTCCGGACGCAACGCGGGAAACGAGGACCTCGCTGTCGTCGGACAGAGTCAGCTTCAGGCTGATCGAAGTGCCGGCGGGGATGGTTGCGGGACCGGTGAGAACATAGGCTCCCGTGGTTCCGTCAGCAGTCCAGTCGGTGCCTTCGTAGGTGGCTTCCACGTAGCTGGCAATGGGGGTGGCTTTGTCGTACCATTTCTCGACCTGTATGGCCTTGATGTCAACGCCGAGTTCGCCGCAGAGGGTGACTCCGTCGGCGGTGAACCTTGCGCTCTTGATGCTCTTGCCGGCAATGGCGCCCGCTTTCGTATTGTCTTTTGCGATAATACGGACCACCGAGACAAGCCTGTGGAAGTGGAGCGGATCCGCACTTGTGACAGTCTGGTTAGCGACAGTCAGGGTAAGGGGATCGGCGACGAGAAGGTCGTAGTCGGGATTGAAGGTGGTGAGGGACGGAACTGTCTGGGTGGCAGGAATGGCAAACTTGAAGATGCCTTTGCTGCGGTTCGACCTCTTGGGACGGTAAGCGTGTACTGTCACTTCGCCGTCTTCGGCTACGATGGAACCGGTGAACGAGGCGTTGATGCCCGCGCCGCTCTGGTTGACGAAAGGATTGTCCTTGGGGGACTCGGTCTCGAAATCTGCCGTGTTGGTCACGACGATGGCGTCATCGGCGCTCCAGTAAGGCTGCCATCCGCCCTGGACTTCCTCGATGTACGTTTTGGTCTCGGGCTGTGCCGCAGTGAGAGTAACGGAAATACGGTGTCCGTTTGCAATTTCAGCCTCTTCCTTGGGCTGGCAGGCTACCGCTGCTACAGCGGCGATGCCCATGAGGGTAAAGAATAACTTTTTCATCGCTGTGCAGGGTTTAAAATTCGAATTCTCCGCCGCTGGTGATGAATTCACCGGCGCCGTCGTCAGTGAGGTCACTGCCCGCCAGAAGGGCAGTGGCCTCAAGGTAGTTATCGTAGTCGCAACGCGGGGTTGCGTAGGGGAACTCCATCATTGGAATCAGTTGCTATGGAATTCAATCTTGTAGAAGCGCAAAGCGTTCTCGGAGCAGAAAACCTTTACTTCGCCTGCAGCAATCTTGAAATCGAATTTTTCGGGATCGTCATTTGCGGTGGCGGTCGGAGTATCGGCATCCTGCTGCTTGCCGGTGCTGTCAACAAGGCTGACATGGCGATCGGGGTTGGAGGTTGGTGCAGAACTTCCGGTAAATGAGGCATATACGGAAACGGTACCTGCTGATGAGGTCGTGAATTTCATGTATCTGTCTGAAGTGCTGCCCTTGCCTCCCCACTGGAAGAAGGTTGTGCGGTACTTGGATTTGGCGGTCGAGAAGATGGTCAGCCCGTCGTATGTGAGATCCCAATTGGTGATGTCTTGGTTCTCTTTGCCCATCTTTGCAAATTCGGCCTGCCATTCTGCGGAACTGAAGTCCCAAACGTAGTTTTCTGAGGCTCCGGCGGCGAGTTGCTCGATAGAGATTCGCTGCTCTGCACCTTCGGATAGAGAAAGACCGATCCAGCCTTCGCGCTTTGTACCGGTATTGGCGGATACTCCGTAGGTGATTGTTCCATTGTCTATACTCACGGATGTTACAACTATGCCGTCGTAAGTGACGGAATAGATATTGGAGTCGTCACCATTGAGGACGGTATAGGCATTCTCGATCTTGAGATTGTTGGCGGCATCACTTGGAACACCGTTTACGGATGTCGTGTTGAGAATCAGTTTCGGGGCGGTGGAGATGTAAGGGGCCCCGAGGTCATATACACTTCCGAGAGCAAGTTTTACAGACGCCTTTTTCTCGGTTGACAGTTCAGTTACTACGCCGTTGTGATGGTATGCCTTAAGACTGAGGACTTTGAGGGTACTGTTCTTGCAAAAAACCGGGATATAGTAAGTAGCATCTTTTTCGAGCATCCCGGAAGCCGGTGCGAGAACCACATCTGCCTTGGCGCTCTCTATATTGTTGTAGGACCCATCAATGTTATAAACCGGCCTGCCGCTGAAGCGGGTGTTGCTGGACTTCAATACCAGGGAGTCGATGTCATCAGCCTCTATCTTTACTTTAAAATACGCCGAACCATGGCGGAAATTGAATTTGCCCTCTTCCAACTGCGCAGTCATTACGCTTTGACCGGCATCGAAACCGTCTTTTACGGCCTCCCTGATGCGTCCGAAACTGTCGTCTATTTCGATTTTGGACGAACTCAAGGAAGCAGGCCTGATGGTTACGTTGGGATATACTGCAAAGAATTGCGTCTCTTCAGCATCATCAGCCAGCAATGTGCCACTGAATTTTGCGTTGTTGGTTCCAGCGCCTTCTTTGAGTTTGAATGTGTACTGATTGCCTGAGTTGGCGGCAATGACGTTGATTTCGTCACCTTCGGACCAGAGCACATTCATTCCGGAAAGCTCTGTTTTGGTTGCGGGAGAAAAAACTTCAAAGGTTTTCTCAATGGTTCCGGGGATTGCCTCGGGAGCGGCTTTCTTCTCGCAGGATGTGAAGAGAACAGCGAGAACGCATGCTGCATATACAAATATCTTTTTCATGATTCTGTCCTCCTGTTACCAAATGTCAGACCAACCGCCGTCAGTCAATTCCGGGATTTCGCCATTGGGGCTGTCAACGAGGAAGCTGCTGGCGTTTACAGCTTCGAGCCTTTCCGCCTCTGGGGCGATGTAATACTTTTTGTTCATGATTTATAATGATTTGTGTTTTTGCTCTATAGCGTCACTCCGCTCTTGAATATGGCAATCTCGCGATAGCCGTTCTTCTCGTTGTTCACGGGCTCTCCGCTGGCGGCGGCGAGGACTGCCTCGATGAAGCGGGGAGCCACCTCGCTCATGGGCTCGTCCTGGGCGAGCACGCCGGCGTTGAAGTCGATCCAGCAGGGCTTGGCCTCATACAACGGAGTATTGGTGCTGATCTTCATGGTGGGAACGAAACTTCCGAAGGGGGTGCCGCGGCCGGTGGTGAAGAGCACGATCTGGCAGCCGCTGGCGCCGAGGGCTGTGCTGGCCACGAGGTCGTTGCCGGGGGCGCTCAGAAGGTTCAATCCCTTGACGCTGAGGCGCTCACCGTACTTGAGTACGCCGCGCACGATGCTCTTGCCGCATTTCTGCGTGCAGCCGAGGCTCTTTTCCTCCAGTGTGCTGATGCCTCCGGCCTTGTTGCCGGGCGAGGGGTTCTCGTACACGGGCATGCCCTGCTTGATGAAGTAGTCCTTGAAGTCGTTGATGAGGCTGACGGTTTTGTTGAAGGTGGCCTCGTCCTGGCAGCGGTTCATCAGGATCGTTTCCGCGCCGAACATTTCAGGAACTTCGGTGAGGACTGTGGTGCCTCCCTGTGCTACGATCCAGTCGGAGAATACGCCCAGGAGGGGATTGGCGGTGATGCCGCTGAGGCCGTCGGAGCCGCCGCACTTGAGTTCGCTCACGGGGACATCCTCGCGTGCGTCCTTCGAAGCCACGGCGAAGATTTCGCGCAGCTGTTGCAGGCCGTATTCGACCTCGTCCTTGACCTTCTGCGTGGCAAACATACGTACGCGCGCCTCATCGACGGGGCCGACGAGTTCGCGGAATGCGTCGAGCTGATTGTTCTCGCAGCCGAGGCTGACCACCAGCACGCCGCCGGCATTGGGATGATGGACCATGTCGGCAAGCACCGTGCGGGTGTTCTCGTGGTCGGGACCAAGCTGTGAGCACCCGTAATTGTGAGGGAAGGCGACAACTGCGTCGACGCTGCCCTCACGGCCGGCAATCTCGGCACGGAAGCGGCGGACCAGTTCCTCGCAGATGCCGTTGACGCAGCCAACGGTGGGGATGACCCAGATCTGGTTGCGTATGCCCACCTGCCCGTCGGCGCGGCGGAATCCCCGGAAGCTGGCGCTTCCAGGATTATCCTTATCCCCCTGCACCCCCAGGGGACGGGGGGCGTTCCCCCCGGAACCCCCTGCTTTGACGTAGTCCAGGGGGGAGTAACTGTACTCCAGGAGGCCTTCGAGGTTGGTCTTGATGCATGAATGGTCCACCATCGTGCCGGCCTCGGCGTCGCGGGTGACGTGGCCGATGGGGAAGCCGTACTTGATGACGTTGTCGCCGCTGCGGAGGCTGCGCAGCACCACCTTGTGCCCGCGGGGCACGTCGCACTTCAGCGTTACGCCTTCCACGACCTCACCCTTGGAAAGGTCCTGGAGCGCTACGGCTACGTTGTCGTCGGGGTTTATCTTAATATACTTCATATCCTCTTTGTTCTTTTGTTCCCTCGAATTAGAATCTTCCTTTCATTGTCATTTCGACTGTTGGTCAGAATCTTCCTTTCATTGTCATTTCGACTGAGCGAATAGCGAATGGAGAAATCTCCTTGTCGAACAAATCTTCTCTGTCTTTGTTTACTGAATCAATGAGAAAGTCTTTTTTACTTCTGGACCATTTCTTCAATTGCTTCTCTCTTTCAATTGCTTCTTCGATGTTAGAAAACGCTTCATAGTAAACCAATTTCGTGCAATTATACTTCTGCGTAAAGCCTGAGATGTTACCCGATTTATGCTCAACAATCCTGCGCTCCAGGTTGTTGGTTACGCCAATATACAGGGTCGTGTTATGATTGTTGGATAAGATGTATATGTAATATTGGTTGTACATTGATTTGCAGGGGATTTCTCGACTACGCTCGAAATGACAAAGGGTTTCTGCATTCTACAGGGGATTTCTCGACTACGCTCGAAATGACAAAGGAACGGCTGTATCAATCAAAAGTTGAAATAGTTCTTCGCGTTGTTGTAGCTGATGTCTTCGACCATCTTGCCGATGGTTTCGAGCTCGGAGGCGGGGAGCTTGCCTTCCTCGACGTCTTTGCCGAGGACGTCGCAGAGGATGCGGCGGAAGTACTCGTGGCGGGGGTAGCTGATGAAGCTGCGGCTGTCGGTGAGCATTCCGACGAAGCGGCTGAAGAGGCCGAGTACGCTCAGGGCGTCCATCTGGCGGCGCATGCCGATTTCCTGATCCAGGAACCACCAGCCGCTGCCGAACTGCATCTTGCCGGGAACTGTGCCGTCGTTGAAGGTGTAGGCCATGGTCATCATGACCTCGTTGTCCTTGGGATTGAGGCAGTAGAGTATGGTCTTGGCCAGTTTGTCCTCCCTGGCGAGCCTGTCGAGGAACTTGTGGCCTGCGGCTGCGGTGGGCAGGTCGTGGATGGCGTCGAATCCGGTGTCGGGACCCACGAGGCCGAACATCTTGGAATTGTTGTTCCTGATGGCGCCGACGTGGAACTGCTGTGCCCATCCGGCTTCTGCGTCCATGACCGCCTGGTCATAGAGGAACGCGCTGCGGAACTTGTCGAGTTCCTTGGGACCGGGGGCGATGCCCATGAGGACCTTCTTGAAGATAAGTTCGATTTCGATATCCTTGTAGTCGGAGGCATAGAAGGTCTCCAGACCGTGGTCGGAGAGCTTGCAGCCGTTGGCGGCGAAGTAATCGTGACGTATCTTCAGGGCCTCCTGCAGGTCGGCGTAGGAGTCGATTTCCTTGCCGGCGGCCTCGCCGAGCCTGACCAGATACTCCTTGTAGGACTTGGGATCCTCGATGGCCATGGCCTTGTCGGGCCTCCAGGCGGGGATGACCCTGGTGCCGAAGGGCTTGGCCGCAATCATCTTGTGCCAGCGGAGGTCGTCTGCCGGGTCGTCGGTGGTGCATACAACCTCGACTCCGAACCTGCGGATGAGCGCCTGGCCGCGGAACTCGGGGGTGGCGAGCTTGGCGTTGCACTCGTCGAATATCTCGCGGGCGGTGGCGGGGCAGAGGAGCTTGTCGATGCCGAATACGCGGCTCAGCTCCAGGTGGGTCCAGTGATAGAGGGGATTGCGCATGGTGTAAGGCACGGTCTCCGCCCACTTTTTGAATGTCTCCCAGGAGTCGTATTTGCCGCCGGTGAGGTAATCCTCGGACACGCCGTTGGCACGCATCGCGCGCCATTTATAATGGTCGCCGTAGTGGCCGTCCACGAGCCAGAGCTGGGTGATGTCGCGGAACTGGATGTTCTCCGCAATCTGCTGGGGAACCAGGTGGCAGTGGTAGTCGATGATGGGCATGTTCTCGGCATGCTCGTGGTACAGGCGCTTCGCCGTTTCGGTCTGAAGCATGAAGTCGGGGTTGATAAAGCTCATATTATATTGGTTTTTAGATTTCTCGACGTTGCTCGAAATGACATCAAACTGGGAGGGAACCGGGCGGTCGGGCCCGGTTCCCCAAATGGTATTACTTGGCTGAGAAGACTACTTCGAAGATCCAGGGTGAGTTGGATCCGCTGGGCTTGAT
The DNA here is from genome assembly GCA_902780175.1 of uncultured Bacteroidia bacterium. Classification (GTDB taxonomy): domain Bacteria; phylum Bacteroidota; class Bacteroidia; order Bacteroidales; family UBA932; genus Cryptobacteroides. The sequence continues at coordinate 26,979 of CACZEU010000035.1, read as the reverse complement.
GATCTTGATGTCCTGGGCCTCACCGCCTTCGTTGGTGATGTCCCATTCATAGGTCTCTGCACCCATGCCGGCCTTGTCGGGATCGTAGCAGACGAGGTCCTCACGCCGAGCTTGCAGTTGCCCGTATCGGTGACGGACTTGCCTATAGTGGCGGTTACTTTGAGTTTGCCGCTCTTGGCTGTGTGGATGAACATATATGCAGCGCCTCCGCCGTAGGTGATGGGCCAGTAAGTGACTCCGTCGGCGTTGCAGGCCTTGGAAGTGTGCTTGACCGCCTTCCCGTTGGGCGAGAAGTACAGGCCGCCCTCTGCGTAGGAAGATGCTTCTTCCAGTGAACCTGCATCATAGGCGTAGGTCTTGGAGTCGCTGACGCTCAGGTCGGTGGCATGTTCGGCAGTGAAGTTCCACTTGTACTCGACACCTTCGGCAGCACCTTCAGAATAGGTGAATTCAACCTTGAAGATCCAGGGGGAGTTGGATCCGCTGGGCTTGATGATCCTGATGTCCTGGGCGGCACCGGTTTCGTTGGTGATGTCCCATTCATAGGTTTCTGCGCCCATGCCTGCCTTGGCGGGATCGTAGCAGACGAGGTCGACGTCATCGGACGGACTTGCCGACAGTGGCGGTAACCTTGAGCTTGCCGCTCCTGGAAGTGTGGAGGAACATATATGCAGCGCCTCCGCCGTAGGTGATGGGAGTGTAGGTCTTTCCGTCGGCGGTGCAGGCCTTGGAAGTGTGCTTGACAGCCTTTCCGTTGGGCGAGAAGTACATGTTGTCCTCTGCGTAGGAAGATGCTTCCTCGAGGGCGCCTGCATCGTAGTGATAGACCTTGGAGTCGCTGACGCTCAGGTCGCTGGAGTGCTCTTCGGTGAAGTCCCACACGAGGCTCTTCTCCACAACCTCTTCTCCGCCCTGAGGCTGGATTGCGATGGCTGCGGTGCCGGTTTCAGACTTCTTGTAGTAGATGTCATTTTCAGCCGGCAAAGCCTGGATGGTGAAGTTGTACAGGCCGGCCTCAAGGGCTGCGATGGTCTCTGCGGGAACGGTGTAGGACGTGGCGCCCTCTTCCAGTTCCACAGGCCTCTTGTTGAACTTGAGCTCGTAGGAGGCGGCGTTGGCTACTGCTTCCCAGGAAACGGTGACCTCGGTCTCTTCGCCTTCCTTGACGGTGACGGGCTCGACGGTCAGGCGGGGAGTCGCCAGCACGCTGTTTCCACCCTCGGTATCCTCGCTCCATGCGAGTTTGGTGACGGAAACGGCTCCGTTGGGATAGATGTAGACGGTGCCCTCGCCTGCAACAGCGGGGACGAGGACTTTCTGTACGCCTGCAGAAGATGCGGTTGCACCGCCCTGGACTGCGAGACCGTTGTCATCGAGAAGGGCTATGACTACGCCTGCGCCGGTCTTTGCACCGTCCTCGAGAAGGATGTCGACGGAACCGGGCTTGTTCACGATGAAGGAAATGAAGCCTTCGGTGGGAACGCCCTTGCGGTTGAGCTGCGCTGCGGACAGGAAGTTGATGCCTCCGTCGGCGTTGATGGGAGTGGCCTCGGTACCGACGAGCATGAGGTTGTCGCGTACGCGGCTGTTCTTGACTTCACCGGCGAAGAGGGTGGCGTTCTGGAGGTTCCAGGTATGTGCGCCCTCGATGACGCCCTGGGTGAGGTCTTCAGCCTTCTCTGCGTAAGGGATCCACCACTTGGAGGCGCCGACCTTCTTGTCGATGAGGTCGTCGGCCGCAAGCTGGAAGAAATTGCCCTTGGAATTGTAGCAGGGATCGGCATTCATCACGGTGCATCCTGCTTCGGGTGCGGAAACCCTCTTGAAGAAGTCCTTGCCGGGAGCGAAGACATAGTTGTCGGATGCAATGATGGTGGGAACCACGGTCTTGGAGTTGTCCTGGACGAGCTGGGTGTAATCAACCACGGTTTCGTCTTTCTTGCCGCCGTCCTCATAGAGGAAGAGGTTGTTCTTCAGGGTGAACTCTACGGGAACGTAGAATGCGAAGAGGCCGCGGTTGTTGCTGTCGTTGACCGTACAGATGTTCTTCACCGTGTTGTTGGTGAACTCCACCTTGCCGAGCTTGTTGGCATCGACCTGGTCGATACGGAACAGGGTACGCATACCGTCGTAGATGGTGTTGTTGTTGAACACCACGGAGCCGACCTGGCCGTTCTTCCTGATGTCGAATGCATCGCCGCCGCTGCCGGGGATGTCGAATATGGAGCATCCGTCGAAGACGACTTCGTCGACCGAGAAGGCGTTGCCTGCCTTGTCACCTTCGTAGAAGAGACCTGCCTTGTAGTTGGTGATGTCGCAGTTGACGACCTTGATGCTGCTGAGGGAGACGGCAACGTCGGCGCTGCGCTCTACGAGACGGGACTTGTCGGCGTTTCCGTTGAACGTAACGCTTTCGAAGTAGAGGCTGCTTCCGGCGGGCATGTCATCGACGAGGAAGCGGGCGATGACAACGGGCTTGGAGCCGTCACCTGCCTGCTCGCCCTTGAGGACTATGCTGCCTGCGGGCTTGACGTCGCTCACATTGTAAGGGCCGCCTGCCTGGGTGAGGTAGTATTCGCCGCCTGCGAGGAGTGCGGCCTTGAGACCGGCCTCGTCGGAGATGGTTGCGGCGTTGCCCTTGTCGGACCTGGTCCAGGAATCGATTGCACCGCGGGATGCGCTCATGTAGAACAGGGTGAACTGATACTCGGTTGCGGGTTCCAGTCCTTCGATGGTAGCCGCGGCTGCGGTGGCTTCAGCGCTGCTGATGGTCTTCTTGACTGTATTGCCGCCCTTTACGGGTGCAGCCCGCAGTTCGGTGACCTCGGTGTAGTCGCTGAGGTCCTTGCTCCAGACGAAGGAGACGGAGGTCTCGGTGCGGGCGACGATCTCGGGGAACAGGTTGTCCTTTACTGCAAATGTTTTAAAGGAACCGTCATAGACAGCCAGATTGGAGAGAGTGGCGTCGTCCTTGAGGCCGTCTTTCCCAACGCGGTAGGCCTGAACGGTGAACCAATACTCTTGGTCGGCTACAAGGCGGATAGTGTATGGAACCTCGCTGGGCAGGACGTTGAGTGTGAGGTCCTTGGTCTTCAGTTCCTCATCGGTGTAGAGGATGAGTTCGTATCCGTCGGCGTCTTTGTTTACGTCCCAGGAGAAGGTTACTTCATCTCCCACGGAAGAGTTGACGAGTTTGGCAAGGTTCTGCGGCTGCAGGCAGCGTGCGAGAGCGAGGTCGGTGACCTCGGCAAACTCTTTCTCTGTGCAGCTGGCGGCGCCCAGGGCAAGAACTGCTAACAGTGCAGCTTTGATTGTATTTATGATTTTCATAAGGCGTCGTTATTAAAAGTTGTCATAGCCATAGTCATTCTTGATATAGCCCTGACTGTTTGTCATTGTGGTTTCGAAAATGGGCCAGAAAGTATGCTGGACAGGATTGGATACGGAGTACATACCATAGTCCAAAAGGGCATCGTAGAGACCGGTACCGTTACCCTTCTCGTCTGCAATTTTGTTGATGTATCCGGATTTCTTTTCCCAATTACCCTTGGGCTTGGTGACTTCTCCGGTAAGGCCCCATACGGAGATTTCGCTGCCATTGGCCTGAACGTAAACATCTCCGCCGAGTCCGTTGATGTTCGCGAACTTGCCGCGTAGCTCGCGCAAATCCCTCATTTCAGCCCTGGACTCATCCATCTTGTCCTTGAGAAGGTTCCAGCGGATGAGGTCGAACTTGCGGGTCATTTCGCCGCAGAACTCGAGGGCGCGCTCATCGACGATTGCGTTGAACATCGCATCCTTGCTGCCGATCTTGTCGACATAGGCGTCGGCTGCATCGAGGTCGGTGGGGAATGCACGGTGGCGGATCTGGCGGAGGTATTCCTTCGCTTCGTTGAGTTCACCCTGCTCGTTGGCGATTTCTGCTGCCATGAGGAGGATGTCGGCATAACGCATCACGAGGGGCTTGACGCCGTCGTCATTGCCGCCGGTGTAAGGGTTCCTGGTCATCCACTCGAAGCGGTATTTTCCGAAGTACCATTTCTGGATGCCAACGAGTTCCTTTTCATTATTTGAATTCCAGCGCCAGTTGACGCAGGTGAGGTCGCGCCTGATGTCCTTGGGGTCGTAACGGAACCACATGGTGGGTATAGGACCGGCGTCGCCGCCACGTTTTATTCCATCTGAGTATTTTGATTCCTCAGAGCGAATAGCGAAAGTAAAGTTCCAGCGTCCGCGTCCGTCAGAGAAGGGAATTACGTAGAGAGTCTCGAAACCGGGACCTGCAACTAGGTTGTCGCAGTTGCTCTGATTCTTCCACAGGGTCTCATAATCCTGGAGTGATGCACTCTTGGAATTGATGGCGTCACGCAGGTACTCGAGGGCTTTGGGATAAAGGACGCTCTTTTGGAGCATCGGCTCATTGGTGATGCGTACCGTGCCAGGGTCGCCGGTGCCTACCATATTGTCATCAGGACGGATTGCATAACCGGATGCCATGAGGGCTATACGGGCATACAGACCTTCGGCAAAGACCTTGTTGATGCGGTCGGTGCGGGAAGTGACGGCAGTCTTGCCGGGATAAGCCAGCACGGGGATGGCGCTCTCGAGATCCTTGAGGATGTGCACGAAGACGGTGTCGCGGCTGACTTTGGGAAGGTAGATAGTCTCGCTGGTCGTAGGTTCGAAGCGGGCGGGAACGTCACCCCAGGCCCTTACCAGGTCATAGTAGAACATAGCCCTGAGGGTCAGCGCTTCGCCGAGGAGGGAGGCCATGTCGGCGTTCTCTTCGATCTTGCCGTAGCGGGTTATGCCTTCGATGGTGAGGTTTAGGCGCTCGATGCCCTCGTAAAGTTTGGCGAAAGGCCCGTTATCCAAGTTTAATTGATCATTGTTAGGTTTCAGTGCATAAGCTGCGATAGCGTGTTTACTCTCGTCTTTTTCTTTAACTTCAGTTACTTTGCCATCCTTCTCTGTTATGTTTACACCATCGAATGAATTAAACCACTCTATATCGCTGTTGAGACCTATCCAGCTGAGGTAACGTCCGCGGTAGGAGTTTTGTTGTCCAATCGATTCGAGGGCTGAGAACATCTGGCTTTCGGCAAGAGAGTAGTTGGAAAACACCGTTGCGGCGTCGAAAGAGGAGGGAGCCTCGGAATCGAGGAACTTCTCGCAGGAAGATGCGCATACCGCGATTACGGCGGCGGAAAGGATTATAAATATCTTTTTCATATGCACGTCGGATTAGAAAGAAAGGTTGATACCTGCTACGAAGCCTATGCTCTTGGGGTAGGCGGAGTAGTCCACACCGGGAGTAAGGGGGGTGGCGCGACGGGTGTCGACTTCGGGGTCGTAGCCTGAATACTTGGTAAGGCACCACAGATTGGTTCCGGTGGCATAGACGCGTAGCCTGCGGATCTTGATCTTCTCTGTGAGAGTCTCGGGAAGGGTGTAACCCAGGGTGAGGGTCTGCAGCCGCAGGAATGAAGCATCTTCAACCGCCCAGTCGCTGAAAACAGCCTTGGCGACGGCAGGGTTCCACATCGTCTTGCCCTGGTTGAGGGCACGTAGGGTTTCTGGATCGTTGATGAGTTCTCCGGTCTCCCAGTCGATGTTGGTCCAGCGCTTGTTGACATCCATCATGTTGATTAGGTTACGGTTGTAATACTTGCGGGAAGAGGTGAACTCGATCTTGTTGGCGTTATACACCTGGTTGCCGATCATGAAGTTGAAGTTGGCGCCGAGGTCGAAACCCTTCCAGTATGCACTGAGGGAGAAACCGCCGGTGAAATCGGGACTTGCGTTACCGATGATGGTGCGGTCTGCTACTGTAATCATTCCATCGCCCACATAGTGGTCTACTATGGGCTTGCCGTCCTTGTCGGTGAGCTCGTTGCCTTCCTCGTCGGTCTTATATACGGGAATGTTGAGCTGATCCTTGAACTTGGGTGCACCGGGACGAAGATAGTTTTCGCCAATGATTCCAGAAGCATCAGCTACGCCTTCGTTGAGTACCCACTTGGAGCCGTCCCAGGTGAAGTCGTCCACGGTGTACATACCGTCGGACTGGTAGCCGTACATGTTACCGAGAGGCTGATTTACCTGGACGATGTAGTCGGCAGGTATCTCGGTGGATGCCCAGGTGGACTGAGCCATAATGCTCTCAAGTCCGCCGAGGTCGGTAACCCTGTTGACGTTGTAGGCGATGTTGCCGCTGAAGTTCAGGGAGAAGTCCTTGGTCTGGACGATGGGAGCGTTGAGGGTAAGTTCGATACCGCGGTTGCGGGTGGAACCTACGTTCTGGTACTGGGAGTCGTAACCGGAACCGGGGATGGGGAAGTTGATCAGAAGGTCCTTGGTGTCGTTCTGATAGACCTCCAGGCTACCGCTGAGCTTGCTCTGCCAGAGGCTGAAGTCGAGACCGATATTGTGGGTGTAGGTGGTTTCCCAGGTGAGTTCGGGGTTGTTGAGGATCTTGCCGGCATTGAAGATGTTGCTGGTCATACTCAAGTAGGCAGTGGTGGAAGAGCTGTACTGCTTGAGCAACTGGCCGGAAGGGATGTTGTTGTTGCCTGCGGTACCGAAGCTGTAACGGAGCTTGAGCTGGTCGAGCCAGCCGTGAGCCTCGTCCATGAAGCTTTCATTGGAAATGGTCCAGGAAGCTGCGGCGGAAGGGAAGAAGCCCCAGCGGTGTCCTTCTGCGAACTTGGAGCTGCCGTCGGTACGGAGCGTGGCTCCGATGGAGTAACGGTGGTCGTAGTCGTAGTTGACGCGTCCGAAGAAGGAAAGGAGCTTGTCGTCCGGGCTGTAGTAGTTGTTGGACGATGAAGGGATACCGGAAGCCATGAAGTTCCAGGCCATGGCCGCATTGTAGAACAGAGGCAGGCCGTCGATCATGTCGGTGATGGTGTTGCTCTTGGTGATGGTGAGCTCTTCGCCGAGGAGGGCGGTGAGGTTGTGCTTGTCACCGAGCATCTCACTGAAGTCGTAGTTGAGGGTGTTGGTATTGCGGTAGCGGGTGCGGAAGGCCTCCTTGTGCTGTGTGGAAGGAGTGTTCTTCACGGTGGAGTTGTTGGCTACGTAATAGGTGGTGAGACCGTAGAAGCGGTCGTCGCCCTGGCGGTAGTCCTCCAGGCCGCCCTCAATCTTGAGTTTGAGGTTCTTGATAATCTCCCAGTTGAATGCCGCATTGGCGTTCCAGGTGGTACGGACGCGCTTGCTGTCGTTGTCGGCGACCGAAAGGAGCGGCGGAGCGTTGTCGCCATAGTCCTGCTCCAGGTCGGAGTCGGTGGTGGTGGCGGCCACGGGGATGGGAGCGTAGGAGACGGCGTGCTTGAGACGGCCGTTACCGGAGGTGGAACCGGAGTCATTGATGCCGTTGGCGCCGGAGCCGCGTACATTCACTACGGAATAGCGGATGTTGGCGTCGACGCTGGTGGTCTTGCCGGTCTTGAAGTGACCCTTGAAGTTGAGGTTGTCACGGCTGTAGTTGGATCCTGCCATGATGGCCTTGTCGCCCATGTGGGCGTAACCGAGGGTCCAGCTGTATCCGTCACCGCTGCCGGAAATGGATGCGTCGGCGCTGAAGGTGTTGCCTGTGTTGCCGAATACGGCGTCAACCCAGTTGTTGGTGGGAAGACCCGTATAGAGGTCGATGTCGCTGAAGGAACCGAAGTAGGGGGTGTAGTGTGAGCTGAGGTCGCCGCGGATGGAACCGAGTTCGTACTGGAACTTGACGAAGTTTTCGGAATCCATTGCCTTGATCGCACCTGCGTTGGCCATCTTCTTGAGACCGTAGTAGGTGTTGAGCTTGACGCTGATCTTCTGGCCTTTCTCTGCGCTCTTGGTGGTAACGATGACGACACCGTTGGCGCCGCGGCTACCGTAGATTGCGGTGGAGAATGCATCCTTGAGGACGTCGATGCTCTGGATCTCGGAGGACGGGATGTCGTTGATGGACTCTACGGGGAATCCGTCCACGATGTACAGAGGGCTATTGTCCTGGGTGATGGAACTGCCGCCGCGCACGCGGATCTTGATGTCGGCGTCGGGGTCGCCTTCGGTGGTGACCACGGAAACGCCGGCCATCTTGCCGGAGAGTGCCTGGCTGACGGAGGTTACAGGCTGTTCGGTGAGCTTGTCGGAGTTCACGGACGATACGGAGCCGAGGAGATCGCGGCGCTTGACCGTCTGGTAACCGACGACGACAACCTCGTCGAGAACGGTGGTGTCCGTAGCAAGGACGACGTCGATCCTGTCACGTCCGGCAATGGGGACGGTCTGGTCGGCGAGGCCGATGAATGAGAACACCAGATTAACTGCATCTGCCGGAACGACGAGCTCGTAGTCGCCGTCGAGACCGGTGACCGTACCGACCGTGGTGCCTTCTACGAAGACGCCCGCGCCGATGAGCGGTTCACCGCTTTCGTCCGTCACTATACCCTTTACGGTAGTCTGGGCGGAAAGCGACCAAGCAGCTCCGAGGCAGAGGATCGCAAGGATTAGTTTCTTTGCTAAACTGTTCATTTGGAGTTTGTTTGGTTAATGGTTAGTAATAGAATTATAGTTTTGTGTAATTTGAGTTTGCGTTGCCTGCGTTCACTATGTCCTTTACTATATAGTGGAGGTACATTTCCAGGTTGGTGTAACGGCCGTTCTTGTCGAGGGTCGTCTGGGCGGCGTCCGCGGGGTTGGACTTGCCGAGGCCGAACTGCTGCTCGAACCAGTCGGGCATGCCGTCGGAGTCGGAGTCGTTGGATCCGTGATGGCATCGTGGCATGCAATACAGAGCGTGATGAGATTGTTCGGCGCATCGCCGCCTGTCTTTCTGCTTTCCTTGTGATGCGTTTCCAATGCCACTTTCTTTTTCGGCGTCGAATGCGCCGGTTTCCTTAATCTGGGCGATTACGGAGGCGTTGGCTCCGTGTACCGTGCTCCAGTTGTCGCTGGTGAGGGCGTCATGGCCGTACATTATATTGCCGGTCATATAGAAATGTCCGGGGAGGATGGAGCCGCTGTATGTCTTGCTGCAGTTGCTGCAGGAGGTGGTGGGCTCTATGAACCAGATATGGTTGGACGGGGTTGCGGGGCCGGGTTTATAGTAGTTGCCCACGAAGTTGTACTTGCGGTAGCCTCCGCCGGAGCCGCTGGAACTCTCGCCGCCGTAGCAGGTGTTGCCTTTCCAGTTGTAAACCACGTTGTTGACTATGCTGACGGGGCCCTTCTGTGGGGAGACGTAGTCGTGGTCGATTCGGGGGTTGCGGGAGTCGTGGTGGGCGAGGAGGTTATGGTGATAGGTGGCGTTGGTGCCGCCCCAGATGCCTCCGTAGCCGTGGGCGCCTTTCTCGTGGAGGGACTGGCGGAGGCTTTCGGAGACTATGTTCCACTGGAAGGTAAAGTCCTTCATGCCGTAGAAGGAGGCGCATTCGTCGGTGCTCCAGCTGGTGGAGCAGTGGTCGATGATGATGCCGGAGTACTTGTCGCCGTCGCCGTTCATTACCTGCATGGCGTCGTTCTCCACGCCGGTCTCGTCGCCCATGCGGCAGCGGATGAAGCGTACGATGACGTTGTTGGCCGCTATGCGGAAGGTGTTGCCCCGCAGGCAGATGCCGTCGCCGGGGGCTGTCTGGCCGGCAATCGTGACGTTGTCGCGGTTGACTACGAGTGCGCTCGTGAGGCTGATGATGCCGGCTACGTCGAATACGATGGTGCGTGCGTAATTCTGGGTGACTGCCCAGCGGATGGTGCCTTCGCTGTTGCTGTCTTCCAGGCTGGTGACGTGGAGGACCTTGCCTCCGCGGCCGCCGGTGACCCACATTCCGCCGCCCTCGGCGCCGGGGAAGGCGCGTGCCGCTCCGTCCTCTTCGTGTGCGGGTATCGCGAATTCCTCATAATATGAAGGATCTACGGGAGGATCGACGGGGTCGGTGCCGGGGTCAGGAGTCTCGCTGCCTTCGGTGGTTGCCTCAAGGGGGGCGCTCCAGTCGGAATTGCCGGCTGCGGAGATGCTGCGTACGTAGAATTTATAGGTTGTGGCCTTCTTGAGGTTGGTTATTTCTACGCTGCGGGACGATGTGGAGCCCTTGTCGGCTTCCGTGGTGCCCTCGACCAGGCGCCAGCCGTAGGTGGCGGCTCCTTCGACGGGAGTCCATTTGAATGTAAGGGATGTCTCGGTGGCCCTGTGCAGGGTGACGCCCGCAGGTGTTGCAGGGGCCGTCTGCTCCTGCGGCTTGTTGTTCTCCGGGCAGGCGCAGAAGAGGGGCAGTGCGGCTATGATGGCAAGTATCCTTTTCATAATTTTTCGTATTCAAGCGCGGCCCAGATCAGGGGACCGATGCCTTTGGGGTCGTTGCTGCGTATCTTTTCGTTGATGTAATACTCGTAGGTGCCGCTGCGGTTCTCCTTGCCGCCGAGTCCGGCGACTTCGCAGCAGCGGTTGAGGTCTACCAGGCCGGTGGAAGGGTCGTAGCTGACGAAGGTTACGAGGAGGTCGCGGTATATGCTGCGGGCGGTTTCCATCTTGATGCCTTTGACCCAGCCGTTCCTGCAGCCCTTGAGGAGGGCGTAGGTGAACATTGCGCTGGCGGTCGCTTCCAGGTAGTTGCCTTCCTGGCCGGGGCGGTCGAGGACCTGGTACCACATGCGGGTTTCGGGGTCGGCGTAGGGCATGATGTTGTGGCAGAGTTTGTCGAGCTTGCCGGTTAGGTCGAGCCTGAGGGCTCCTTCGGGCATCCAGGGGATGACTTCGACGAGGGCCATGGCGTACCAGCCGAGGGCGCGGCCCCAGGCGTGGGCGGACTGGCCTGTCGTGGCGTCGCACCAGAACATGCTGCGGGAGGAGTCCCAGGCATGGCGGAGGAGGCCGGTTGACGGGTCGTAGCACCTGGTCCAGGCGAGGTCGAACTGGCGGGCTATGTCTTCGAAGTTGGCGGCCTTGAGGCTGTCGGGGACGTAGCGGGCGGTGTATTCGGCGTAGAAGGGCTGGGCCATGTAAAGGCCGTCGAGCCACATCTGGTTCGGGTAGATTTTTTTGTGCCAGAAGCCGCCTTCGGGGGTGCGGGGCTGGGATTGGATCTGGGCGTAGAGGGTGTCCATGGCGGCGCGGTATTTCTCTTTGCCGGTCAGGTCGTAGAGGGCGAAGAGGGTCCTGCCGGGGCAGATGTGGTCGAGGGAGTAGTTGGACTTCTTGTAGTTCATCCCTATGCGTCCGGTGCTGTCAATTATTGCGTCGTACCAGGCGTCAACGTAGCGTACTGCATCGATATAGCGTACTCCGGCTCCTCCGGCGGCAGTGCCCTCAAAAGTCAGTTCGTAAGGGCCAATGCCTTTTGAGGGCACTGCCACCTCCGTCGCCTCACTGCCACAATCGCGGGCGGTGCCTTTGGAGCCCTTGTCAGCCTTAGTCGCATCCTTGCCCGCCATTGCGGCGTCGAGGAACGATTGGAGTTCCAGGCCGGTGGTGTAGTTCCATTTTAGTTTTCCTTCGAGGCCGTCGAGGTGTGAGGCTTCGGGGTTGCGGACCATTTCGGAGCGGACGACGTCCTGGGACAGCAAGGCCCTGGCCGAACAGGCGGTCAAGGCAAGGGCTGCTATGAGTATGATGGCTTTTCTCATCGGTTGTCGTAGGGGTTCCAGGGGATGCGGTCCTGTTTCTGGTACATTACGTTGGCCAGGGTGTATTCGGCCGCTTCCTTATCTGTAAGCGTGTGCGCCCACTTCACGCGCGGGCCCGCGGAACCGGGGCCGTAGCTTTGGTATTCGGCGTAGTAGCTGTTTTTCTTGGTGTCGGGTTTGCCTTCCTTCTCCCAGTCGTGCCAGCCTTCGGGAACTATGTGCTTGCCCATCTTGCAGTGGATGAACACGGTCTTGGCGTAGGCTCCCCAGGGGCGGCCGAGATAGACTTTGTCCACTCCTTCGGCGGCGGTGAGCACGCAGTCCTTGAATACGTATCCGTATTTCTGGCCCTCGAGGGTGGAGGCGGCGGTGACGTAGCTGTTTTTCTTGGAGTGGATGCGGCACTTCTCGAAGTATGCGATGGACGTGCCGAAGATGAAGTCGGTGGTGCCCTCTATGTAGCAGTGGCGGAAGTAGTTGCGCTTGATGCCTCCGAACTTGCCGTAACGCCCGTAGGTGTAGAGGGTGTCCTGGTTGCCGATGAAGCGGCAGCGGTTGAAGAAGAGAAAGTCGCCGTCGGTGAAGACCGCTACGGCCTGGCCGATTTCCTTGCCCTCGCCGGCGCTGTTCTCGAAGGTGAGGTCCTCGAAGGTGATGTAGCTGGCGTGGATATAGATGGTGGCGCTGCCGGACGTGCCTACGTTGAAGTCCCTGCCGGGCCAGTTCTGTTTGGCGCATTTGTCATAGGTGATGACGGTGTTGCGGGCGCTTTCGCCTTTGATGTGCAGGCGGAACTTGGTGTGGGGGATGCTGACCATCTCCTTGTACGTCCCTTTGCGGATGTAGATGGTGGTGATTTCGTGGTGGCTGTAGTCGGGGCAGGCGTTGATGGCTTCCTGTACGGTCATATAGTCGCCGTGGCCGTCGGCGGAGACGACTATGTCGTAGCGGGTGAGGTGCTCTGCGATCTCGGGAATCTGGTCCTTGATCTTGCTGCAGACGATTTCCGTCACCTTGCGGGCGCCGGCTGCAACGGTGTGGGTGTTGTCGGTCTTGCCCTCGGGGGCGCAGGCCCATTTGTAGGGCTCAAGGTGCATGAAATAGGGACGGGAGGCTTCGTCGCCGAGTCCCTCGATCCAGTCCAGGGTGGGAGTGGTGATGTCCAGGAGCGTTACGCCTTTCTCTTCGGCTACGGCCTTCATCGCGGCGGGGTAGTCGCCGTGGCAGCTGCGGTCGAGCTTGCCGTCCTTGAACCAGCGGCGGGCGACGGGGGTAAGGAGCACCGGGGTGCCGCCCTTGGCGCGTACGCCGTCCACGAAGATGCGGAGGTTGTCCTGATATGCGCCCCAGGGGGCTGCGTAACGGGTGCTGTCGTCCTGCTTGGAGTCATTGTGGCCGAACTGGATGAACACGTAGTCGCCGGGCTGTATGGCGGCCTCGACCTTGTCCCAGAGGCCCAGGTCCTTGAAGCTCTTGGTGCTGCGGCCGTTCTGCGCGTAATTGATTACGGTGACATCCCTGTCGAGGAAGTTCTGGAACATCATTCCCCAGCCGCGCTCGGGAGTGCCCTTGGAAAGGTCTTTCTCGGCCATGGTGCTGTCGCCCATCAGGTGGATGGTGAATGAACTCAGGATGAGCCAGGCGGCCGCTGCCGCAAGGGGGAAAAACTTTTTCATATCAGTTGACGTTTGCTGCGTCAGGCTCCGTCGCGAAGACCTCTTCGCCGTTGATCCTGACGTTGTTGAACGTGGTGCCTTTTTCATTGTGCATCTCCAGGCCCTTGGAGGCGGTGAAGGTGCTGTTCCCGAAGCTGAGGCCGCTGAGCGGAAGTTCGGGGAGGCCGTTGATGTAGATGGCCTGCTTTGCGCCGCTGCAGACTATGTTGCTGAAGTGGATGTCGCGCATCTCCGGGGTGGTCTCGTCGACCTCTACGATGGGTTCGATTGCTCCGTCCGCCATGTCGGACGCCGCGACTCCTGCGTAGTACAGGTTGAAGATGACGCCGTAGGAGACGATGTCTTTCATGTAGATGTCTTCGCACCAGATGTCCTTGACGAGGCCGCCGCGGCCGCGCGTGCTCTTGAAGCGCAGGCCGACGTCGGTACCGATGAAGCGGCATCCGCGGACGAGGATGTTCTCCACGCCGCCGGACATTTCGCTGCCGACCACGAATCCGCCGTGGCCGTGATAGACGGTGCAGTCGGTGATGACGAGGTTGCGGCAGACTCGTGCGTGGCGGCGGCCGTCTTCGTCCTTGCCGGACTTGATGCAGATGGCGTCGTCGCCGACGTCGAAGGATGAGCCGGTGAGGAAGACGCCGTCGCAGGCGTCGATGTCGATGCCGTCACCGTTGGCGGAATAATGGGGGTTGCGTACGGTTATATCCCTGATGGTGAGGTCCTTGCACCAGAGGGGGTGGAGGTTCCAGCAGGGGGAGTTCTGGAAGGTGACTCCGCTCAGGAGGATGCGCTCGCACTCGCGGAGGCTTACCAGCACCGGGCGGAGGAAGGTCTTGATTTCCTGCTCGTCGAGGGACGGGTCGGGGTAGTTGAGGCTGCCTGCGGTGGCGCGGGCCTTCCTGTAGCCCTCGTCGGGGTACCAGACGCTGCCGTCGTCGGCAAGCACGCCGCCCTTCTTCACGATGGACTTCCACTGGTCGTCGCCGACCTTGCGGCGCTTGACTTCGCGCCAGGCGTCGCCGTTGCCGTCGATGATGCCTTCACCGGTGATGGCGATGTCGGTCGCGCCCTCGGCGTGGATGGGGGAGAGGCAGCGGCGGACGTCAAGCCCCTCGAAGTTGGTGTCGATGATGGGGTAGAGGTCCTGGTCGGTGCTGAATACTATGACGGCGTCCCTGTCGAGGCGGAGCTCGATGTGGCTGCGGAGGCCGATGGGGCCCGTGAGCCAGATGCCTGCGGGGACGTTGACGATGCCGCCGCCTTTGCCGTCAAGGCTGGCGATGGCCTGTTCGAATGCGGAAGTGCAGAGTGTGACGCCGTCTCCCACTGCGCCGAAGTCGGCGATGCTCACCTGCCTGCCGGGGATGGAGGGCAGTGCGATGGAGCGCATGGGGAAGGGGATATCGTCGGGTAAAGTGTGCAAACGTTTGCCTTGCTGGCAGGAAATTGTTGCCAGGGCAGTGAGGGCTATTGTCAGCAGTGCTTTTGCCTTGTTCATTGGTCATTAGTATCAGTGCTGCAAAAATATAAATAAGTTTTGGTTTATGCAAACGTTTGCACAAACATTTTTGTGCTTTTCGAAATTTGCGTTTCGATTGGGTTTCCGGTGGGTTTTCGATTCCGTTACGTTTGCCTTGCGTGCATATTTCGATTTATTTGCATATCTTTGCGATATGCGTAAGTATATTCCTCCTGTCTGCGATTTTGAGCAGACGCTCGTTCCGGTCCTGACGATCCTTACCGCCAGCACCGAAGACTATCAGACAGATTATATTGACCCCATGTTCATGTAGCCATGAGAAAGATCGCATTTTTCTTTGCGGCGCTCATGCTTGCCGCATGTACCGGGGCGATTGAAATCCCTGTCCCCGACGGCCAGGAACCCGGTTCCGCCGTTTCAGCCACCCCGTTCCTGTGCGCCCCTTCGTCCGATCCGTCCCTCCAGGAACTGGCCCCCGTTCCGGCCATTCCGGAGCCTTCGACGGTTACGGCCGGCTTTGCTTCCGGGACCCGCACGTATCTTCAGTCCTCCGGGGACGTCACGAAAGTGCTCTGGTCTTCAGGAGACGGCTTCGACGGCATCTGGACAGACTCTTCGGCTTCGAGTTTCCGTTACGCGAGATACACGACATCCGGCAGCGGTGCGGCAGTCGATTTTACATCCGGCTACTCCTTGCCTTCCGGTAAATTGTTCTTCTTTTATCCCGAAGTGGGCAAAAGCGGGAACTCCCTGCGCATCGCAAATTACTACTCGAGGCTTGCTGTCGAAGTTAGGGTTCCCGTCGAGCAGACCGCGATTCGCGGGAATGTGGCAGACGGAGTGAATGTCGCGTACGCTTTCGCATCGTCCGACCAGGGGAATCTCACCTTCCACAATTTCCCTTCGCTCCTGCGTTTCCGCATCACTGGCAGTGTCGTTCCGGATGTGGTCTCAGTCAAACTGCTAGGCAGCCAGCAGCTGGCAGGCGACGTCATCTTCCTTCCCGATTCGGCTCCCGCAGAGATTCCGGGCGTGTCCTTCGGAGACGCCGTTTCTTCCGCCAGCGTTACCCTGTCAGGCAGTTTCGTGGCCGGAGAGGAGTATTATATAGCGCTGATTCCTTCCACTCAGATCATACGCCTGATATTCTCCGATGCCGCAGGAAACTCCACCACCAAGATCGCCGGCAAGGAAATCGATTTCACCCAGGGAAGGATAATCGATATAGGAACCATCAACCTTGGAAGCAAGCTTGAAGACGCCAAGCCCAAAGATCCCGACCTCTATATGTCTGCATCTTCCGGCCGTACCCCGGTCTCCATCGCCGTCATCCCCGAGGGCTTCCGCGAGAGCGAGATGTCCACTTACGAGACCCTGGCCCACAATGCCGTCGACGCCCTGATGGACACCGAACCGTACAGGTCCTACCGCGAGTACTTCAACGTCTGGATCCTCTTTGCCAATTCCAGGGAGTCCGGAGCCTCAGTAACCGACGGCAACGGCAACATCACGCAGCGCCACAATACATATTTCGGTGCGAAATGGGGTGCCAGCAACTATGGGGATATGTCAGCCAGCGGCGATGTCGTATATGGCTTCGTCCAGGAGAACTGCCCCGATATAGTCAGCGGTATGCACAGTATCGACGAGGTTCCTATAATGATGATAATCAACGACAGCCGCTTCGGCGGAATCTGCCACTCCACCAGCGTCGGCCGCGGTTACGCCATGGTGCCTTATACCGACAGGGGCGGCGGGCTTGCCTGGGGATTCCCCGATATTATTGCCGTAAGCGATTCAGACCCGTCTGCCGGTACCCGTAAAGTAACGAATGATGAGAAGCTGGCATTCCGGGTCAATTACGGCGACTGGCGCAACACCGCCATCCACGAGTTCGGAGGACATTGTTTCGGCCGTCTTGCCGACGAATACTGGTACACCAGCGTGTATCCGGCCACATCTTCCCTGAGCGTCCATACATGGACGGTGCCGTTCGGTCTCAATGTTTCCGCAACTTACGACAATCCGCCGTGGAAGGCCGACCTGCTGGACAATCTGGACAACCTCATCGCCCGCGATTCCCGTTATTCCCGCATAGGTGTTTACCAGGGTGGCGACGTCAGCCCGCTGAACCGCTGGCGCAGCGAAACGGTCAGCTGCATGATCGACAACCGCAAATACTTCAGCACCTGGCAGAGGGAACTGATAGTCAAGCGTATAATGGAACTTGCCGGGGCCACTTTCAGCCTGTCCGACTTCTTCGCCAAAGATGTGACCGAAGATCCCCTGCGTGACGCGGTTGCCTCTCCGGTGGCCGGTCATGCGGACTCCCGGACGTACAGGCCGGTGCCCCCTCTGCCGCCTCCCGTCTTTGATTATTAACGTATGAAAAAGTTACTGACCCTTGTCTGGCTCGTTCCCGTCCTGCTCCTGCTGGGCGGCGGGAGCGTCAGTGCACAGCGCATCCGTTCCGTTGACATAAGCGTTTTCATCAACAATGAGGGAGATGCGTATATCAAGCAGGTCTGGGATGTCAATGTGGTTTCCGGTACCGAGTGGTATATCCCCATCAACAATCTGGGCAAGATGAGCATCCGCGGCCTCACCGTCAAGGAAAACGGGGAGGAGTTCATCGACGAGGGCCGTACCTGGGACACGCACCGCAGCCTTGAGCAGAAGGCCGGGCGCAGCGGCATTGTCGTCAAGAAAGACGGCGTAGAACTGTGCTGGGGGCAGGGCTCGTATGGCGACCACGTGTGGGAAGCGGGCTTCGTGGCCCTTGGGCTGGTGCAGTCCCTGGAAGACTACGACGCCTTCAACTTCATGTTCCTCAATCCCTACCTGATAGCGCCTGTGGAGCACGCCACCGTCACTTTCTATCGCATGGACGACAAGCCGTTCACCTTCGACGATACCCGGTTCTGGTTCTTCGGGACCGAAGGCGAATCCGTTCTCCGCGACGACGGAACCATCTTCTACGAGACTTCCGACAAGATGCTCAGCAGTGATTCCATCATCTGCATGATGCGGTTCGAAAAGGGCTTCTTCGCTCCGGAAATCACCCGGAATACCACCTTCGAGAAGATGCAGAAGAAGGCCTTCAAGGGCAGCACTTACGTGGAAAAGAAGCGCATTAGTTTCGAGGATATCATTTCTCTTCTCGTAGCCGGCGCCTTTGTGCTGGTGATAGCCTTCCTTGTCCTGTCGTTCATCTACTTCCTCATCAGGGACCAGATACTCAAGCTTACCGGCCACAAATGGTCCAAGAAGGTTTTCGGAGCCACGAAGGTTGGCGGATGGGAGAGGGAAGCGCCCTTCGGGGGCAGCATACCCATCGCCGCCCACCTGCTTAAGAGCGGCTCCCGCCTGATGCTTTCCAATGCCCATACGGAATGGTGTATCGGCGCCTATTTCCTCAAGTGGATTAATTCAGGCATAGTTACGCCCATAAAGGCGCAGGACGGACATTTCGACCTCCAGTTCCCCGAGGTGGAGCCCGATTTTTCCGACGAATCCGAAAAGTCCCTCTTCAAGAAGGCCTTCGAGGCTGCCGGGAGCAACCGCATACTGGAGAAGGGTGAATTTGATTCCTGGGCCACTTCGCACTACCGTTCCATGGCCGGCTGGCCCGACTCCCTCATAAGCGAGGGCAAGTCCAAGCTTTCCGCTCGTGCCGACAACACCCCGGAAGAGGCAGCAAAACTCCTGAAATTCAGGAATTTCCTCAACGAGTTTACCCTCTCCCGCGAGCGCGAGGTCCCTGAGGTCGCCCTGTGGGGGCAGTACCTTATGTTCGCCCAGATATTCGGCATTGCCGACAAGGTGGCCGAAGGCTTCGAAAAGATGTATCCCAAGCAGTTTACCGACTACAGCCAGCAGTATGGCCTGGACAGCATGACAATGCGCTCGGTGGTCCATTCCTGGACCAATACGGCAAACAGGGCCTATACCAAGGCGTACGAGAAGAAGATCTCCGCCGAAGCGGCGGCACGTTCGTCTTCGTCTTCCGGTTCCCGCGGCGGTTACGGCGGCTACTCTTCCCGCGGCGGTGGCGGCGGCTACTCCGGCGGAGGACGCGGCGGCGGAAGCCGATAAGAGATAAAAAACAGCCTGCGGGAGCACCGCAGGCTGTTTTTCAATCCGGGAAAATCCTACATTCCCTTCACCTTTGCAAGGAAGTCGCGTACCCTCTGGGTGTATTCCTGGGGGTGCTTGGCGTAGGAATTGGCGTGCACTGCACCGGGAGCTATCCATAATTCCTTGTAGCCGTTGACTTTGGCCTCGTAGTTCTTGTAGACGTGGTCGGTGGGGACGAAGTCGTCGGCATCGCCATGGATGAAGAGCATGGGCCTGTCGCACTTGGCTAGCTGATTGACCGATGATGCCTCCTTGAACTTCCAGCCGTAGTTCTTGTTGCATACGATGCTGGCGCTGGCGAGGATGGGGCCGCGCAGGAATGCTATGCCGGGGAATGTCTGCTTGAAGGTGTTGTCGAACTGGTCGTAGGCGGAGCTGTAGCCGCAGTCCTCCACGAATGCGCGTACGTACGGAGGCAGGTCGTCGCCGCTGGCCATCATGACGGTGGCGGCTCCCATGGAGACTCCGTGGAGCACCATGAAGTCGTCGTTGAATATGTTGTGGGCGACTTCGATCCATTTCTCTACGTCGAAGCGGTCGAGCCAGCCGAACTGGGCCGCGGGACCCTCGGAATAGCCGTGATACTGGAGGTCGGGAACAAGGACGTTGTAGTTGAATTCATCCCTGTACATCCTTACCAGGTAGAGGAATACGAAGTGGTTGTCGGTGTATCCGTGAACGACGATAGCCGTGCCCTGGGCCTGTGCGGGGTCGAGCGCGGGCGCATATACCGCGTGGACCTTGTAATCGTTGTAACCCGTGATGGTGGTGTCCTTGAGGGTGCCTTCGGCCTTGAGGGCGTCATACCAGGCGGTGCTGCCGGGGCAGAGGGAGTCGGCCTTATGGCGGGTGCGCTCTATGTCATCTACGCCGTGAGGGTTGAACTTCAGTGCATAATTGCACATGTACTTGCCTGCAAGACAGCCTGTTGCGAGCATCGCGGCAACGGCGACGGATACGATACTGAGAATTCTTTTCATCTGTTGTATGTGGTTATCTGGTTATAATCGCGTCTGCAAAGATACTCGTTTTTATTTGAAAAGTGTTATCTTTGTGAGTTATTTCGCAATTACTGAAACCTATGCAAGAAACCGTTCAGCGCAAAAAGCATCGTCTGGACCGTTACGACGGCTGGTACGTCCCCGGTCTCGACTCGATGCACGTAATGATGCCTTACTTGTTCGGAGAGCGCACCCGCAACGAGGCAGTCCTGGGTGAGGCCTTCGACCTCACGGAAGTCAACCGTTACATTCAGGAGAAAAACGCCTCCGGCCCCGATTTCAAATACACCTGGTTCCACTTCATTGTCGCCGCCCTCGCAAAGACAATCCTGCTGCGGCCCAAGATGAATTATTTCATCACCGGTCACCGCTTCTACGAGCGCAAGTACATCCGCATCTCCTTCGTAGTCAAGCGCCAGCTGGACGAAAAGTCCGAAGAGCTGCAGGCCAATTTCCTGCTTGACAAGGACGGCGGTTCACCGATGGAGCAGGTACACGACTATGTTCGCTCCTATGTCACCAAGGTCCGCAAGGAAGACCAGACCGTCGGCATCAGCAACGCCCTGAACATAGTCAAGAATCTTCCCCGGCCCCTCTTCCGCCTCATGGCTTGGGCGCTCAGGCGCATGGAGTACCACGGCATCTATCCCAAGGGACTTGCCAAGGACGATCCCTGCTATGCCAGCGTCTTTGTATCCAATCTCGGAAGCATCAAGCTGCACGCCGATTACCACCATCTGTTCGACTGGGGCAACAATTCCTTCTTCATCGTCATCAACGAGAAGGAGAAGAGCCCCGTCTTCCATGAGGACGGCACCTTCGAACTCCGCGACACCATCAAGCTCGGTTTCACCATCGACGAGCGTATCGCGGACGGCACCTATTTCGCCAAGTCCATCAGGCTTATGCGCCACATATTCGCCCATCCTGAACTCCTGGATGAACCGGCGGCAAACACTATAGAATTCTAAGATGAAATTCGATTACAGCAACATCTCAATGCCGTGGCGCGACAGCTACGGCGATGTACCTCCGTCCCTGGAGTACAGCGAGAAAACAATGTCCGAGGCCGTCCTCGCAATGGCGGAAGCGGAGAAGGATTATCCCGCCCTCACGTTTATGGGACGCAAGATTTCCTACAGCGACATGGCTGCGGCCATCGACCTCACCGCCCGTTCCTTCTACGCCCTCGGCGTCCGTCCCGGCCAGCGTGTCCTGGTATGTCTTCCCAACGTCCCCCAGGCAATATACTGCCTCTACGGCCTCAACCGCATCGGCGCCATCGCATCCATGGTTCACCCCCTTTCCGCCGTCGGCGAATTGGTTTTCTATCTCAACGAAGCCCAGTGCGACGTAGCGGTCACGCTCGACCAGTTCTACGCCAAATTCCTCGAGGTCCGCGCCCAGCGTCCCATCGGCAAACTAATCATAGCCCGCGTGTCCGAGGAACTCCCGTTCCCCCTCAACATCGGCCAGAAACTGCTCACCGAGCGCAAGTTCCCCAAACTCGTAGAAGACGGCTCCACCATCAGCTGGAAGCGTTTCCTCGGGCTCGGCCGCCAGCTTCAGGGCGAATACGTGTTCAGGAAGGACTTCCGCAAGGAGGCTGTCGTGCTCTTCTCCGGCGGCACCACCGGCGTCACCAAGGGCATCATGCTTTCCGACCTCAATTTCAACGCCCTCGCTGCCCAGACGGCGGCGATGAGCAACAAGGACGTCCACCACAGCCGTATGCTTGCCGCAATGCCCGTTTTCCACGGTTTCGGCCTCGGTGTCTGCATCCACACGATGCTGTTCTGCGGCGGCACCTCCATCCTGGTTCCCCGTTTCAACGTCAAGAGTTACGCTGAACTCATAAAGAAGACGCGTCCCAACTTCATCGCCGGCGTACCCACCCTCTTCGAGGCCATCACGCGCAACGAATACCTCGACGGCGCCGACCTGTCCTGCCTCATGGGCGTCTTCTCCGGCGGCGACTCCCTCACCATCGAGCTCAAGAAGAAGTTCGACAAGTTCCTCGCAGAGCACAATGCCAGCGTACGCGTCCGCGAGGGCTACGGCACCACCGAATGTGTCACCGCCTGCTGCCTCACTCCGTACAACAAGGAGAAGGAAGGGAGCATCGGCATCCCGTTCCCCGATACATTCTTCAAGATCTGCAAGCCCGGCACCTGCGACGAGGTCCCTTACGGTGAAGAAGGCGAAATCTGCCTCACCGGCCCCTCGATGATGCTCGGATATATCAACCACGAAGAAGAGAACCGCGACACCCTCCGCGAGCACGCCGACGGCCACGTCTGGCTCCACACCGGCGACCTCGGAATGATGGACGAAGAGGGCTTCGTCTATTTCCGCCAGAGGATAAAGAGGATGATTGTCACCAGCGGCTACAACGTATATCCTTCCCAGATCGAGAACATCCTGGAGGGTCATCCCGCCGTGCAGCGCAGCTGCGTCATCGGCGTCCCCGATCCCTACAAGATGCAGAAGGTCAAGGCTTTCGTCGTGCTGAAGAAGGACGTGGAAAACACCCCGGAACTCATAGAAGACATTATGGAGCACTGCCGCAGGCACGTTGCAAAGTATGCTCTCCCTTACGTGATAGAGGTTCGCGATTCGCTGCCCACCACGCTGGTCGGCAAGGTCGCTTACACGCAGCTGTCGTAAGGACAGGCACATAAAAAAGAGCTGCGCCCTGCAACGGGCGCAGCTCTTTTTATATCCGTACCTGTTAGAACTGGTAGTTGATGCCGATGCCGATCCAGGGATCTGCGACGAGCGGTTTGTAGAAGCAGTGGACGTATTCGGCGGAGATGATGAAGTTCTGGTTCATGGCTATCTTGAGGCCGATACCGCCGCTGTAAACTATGTCGCCGACCTTGGAGGCGTCGTAGAGGTTGTTGAAAGGAAGGAAGATGTCTTCGGTCTTCGATGCTGCCGCCTCAAGTGCTGCTGCACGGTAGGGCTTGGTGATGATACCGGCGTCGAAGAGAGGGTTGAGCGCGATGTAGAAGTACTGGTTGAAGAGCTTGAAGTTCACCAGCTTTACGCGGAGTTCGGTGTTGACCCAGGCCATACCCTCGGCGAGGATGCGGTTCTCGCGGAGACCGCGGATGGTGTTGCTGGATCCGAAGCCCTCGGAAATCATGTTGCGCTGAACAAGCAGAGGGTTGTTCTGAATCATGTAGAGGGGAGTCTCACCGGCGATGGTCTGCTGCCATGCAAGACGGTATGCGAAGACGGGGTCTCCTGCAGGGATATGGATGGGGATGTCGATGTAATGGCGGAAATAGACGCAGGCCTTCAGGTAAGGGCTGTACAGTCCGGTCGTGGGATTGCCTGCATAGGGGGCGCCGTTCAGGTAGGCTTCTGCCCAGATGCCGTGGTTGGGTGCGGCTTCGATGTCGCGGGTGTCATATACCAGTCCGGCATTGACCTCCACTGACATTCCGCCTGCGGCTTCCTTGGGGTCGATGAGACCGAGTTTCTGGTAGTCGCGGAAGAGGGTCTTCTCCTTGTCGTAGAATCCCTTCTCCTTGGAGCCTTCCTTGGGATAGCCGACGTCGCGCATGTCGCCGAGTGTCCAGTTCCAGAAGTTGATGCCGGCTGCCCAGTTGAGGTGGTCGACGATGCGGCCCTGGACGTTGGCCAGTACGCGGAGCATCTGGCGGCTCATGCCGTAGTAGTTGATGTCGGTGGTCTTGTTGGTCCAGTATGTATCGTAGGGCTGAGGCATGTTTGCGAGCGATGCCGGGCCGTTGTATCCCCAGAAACTGTACAGGGGGTCGTTCATGTAAGTGACGGATGCGTTGAGGCGCATGCCGGGGATGAGATACTTGGAGTCATAAGCCAGATAGAGGCGCATACGCTGGCTCTTGGTGAAGTAGGAGGCCTCCCAGCTGATCTTGTGGAGGGGGTCGGGATATGTTTTGCCGTCGCCGTAGTAATAGACGTCGCCGAATGCTCCGGCCTGGAAGCCGTTGTCAACTGAGAATGTAGCGGTAGGGAGGATGCCGAAGCTCCAACCTGTCTTCATCTCCTTTTCGGGCTCGGCTGCCGCTGCGGCTGCGGTTTCGGAAAGTTCTTCGGCTGCGGCCTTGGTTTCGGCCTCTACTTCCTGTGCGGAGAGGGTAAAAGCTGCACTTGCCATGAGAAGGGCGGCAAGCGAGAATAAGAGTTTTTTCATATTGGTATTAGAAATTAAAAGTGTCATTGGGCCTGCAAATCTAATAAATCAATTTGACAATTCAATGAATTCTTTCTCCGTGAAGTGTTTTTTGCTATCTTTGCCGTATGAAAATCTGGAAAGCATTACCCCTGCTGTTGCTTGCCGCCTGCGCAGGCAGAGACATCCATATTGACCGCATTACGCTCGATCCTCCGGCCCTCATGCTGCTCTCCGGCAGCAGTGAACAGCTCAGCGTCCGTTTCCTCTCAGGCAAGACGGAAAACGTCCTCTGGTTCTCCGACGACGAGTCGGTTGCTTCCGTGCAGGGCGGCAAGGTGACTGCCGTATCCAAGGGTGTAACCCTCATTTTTGCAAAGACGGAGAAGAGCGGCCTGCTGGCCTGCTGCGAAGTGACGGTGCGCAATGCCGCCGACTACGTCGCCGGAGTGGAACTCACCCCGCTGGAACTGTCCCTTGAAGAGGGAGACGCCGTCCAGCTTACCGCAACCGTGCTCCCGGCAACCGCCGTCAACAAGGCCGTCACGTGGTCGTCTTCAGACAATTCCATCGCCACGGTAGGCTCCGACGGCATCGTTTACGGCATGGCCGAGGGCGTGGCCGTCATCACCGTAGCCACCGTGGAGGGCGGCTTCACGGAGTCGTGCAACGTGACGGTCAGGCCCAAATACTACGCGCTGGAATCCATAGGCCTTCCTGCCGAGATTACAGTAGCGGTGGGAGAGACTTATCTTATTGAGCCGGAATTCGTTCCCGAGAACGCCACCAACAAGGCCGTCACCTGGTTCTGCTATGACGAAAGCATCGCCACGGTCGACGGATCAGGGCTTGTCACCGGAATAGCTCCCGGCGGCACCCATATTACCGTCAAGTCAGCCGAAGGCGGCTTCACGGACATCACCTATGTGAGGGTAACGGAAGCTGCGGTAGAGTAGTATCCCTACAGGATCGCCGCGATACTGTCGTAATACTTCTTCGAAATGGGAATCCCTTCTCCGATTCCGAGGTCGGCCGTGTTCATGCCGCCCTGCTCGCGGCGTATCAGCTTGACGTGGGCGGGATTTACGATGAAGCAGCGGTGGGTGCGCGCAAATCCTGCCTGCTCGCACAGGGGCTCGATGTTTTTCATCGAATTGCGTATCTGCATCTTCTTCTCCACGCCGTTTTCCAGGTAGTGGATGATGATATAATTCTCATTTGACTCGATGTAGAGCACCGAGGACGCTTCCGTTATGAACTTGAGCTGATGACGGCCGTCGTAGAACTTGAGGCGTATGTCGGAGTCGGGGCTGATTGCCTGCGGCTTTTCGATCGCCATATACAGTAGCGTAAGGATGATGTACGGCATAATCATCAGCGACCCGATGGAAGACACGCTGCGGCCGAAGTAATTGAAATAGCCTCCGGCAGCGCCGTGGTCCATAAGCACGAGGTACATTCCGGTAAATGCGCAGCATACCAGCATCTCGGAGATGCAGAAGAATGAATACCTCCAAAGGTCGGCGGGGAAGTGCTTGCGGGTGAGCCAGAGGGTCATCCGGAAAATGGCCACCACCACGAGGATTATTGCGAAGCAGATGACTATGTTGAAACTGTGAAGATTGTCGATCTGTGTAAAGGCGCTGCCGGAGCCCATCAGGACTCCCAGCGCCTTGGGCTCGTACATCAGGGCGGCGGCCATGAAGGATACGGGCAGTGCCAGAATGTGTATCAAAGACGCCGGAAGGCGGGTGATGGCTTTGGGAAAACTTGTCATTCGTCACTAATTTTGTTGTGACAAAGATAAGAGTTATTTTGATTTCGTCACCAAAAACCGGGAGTTTTGTCACAAAATTGATTGTTTTATCACAAAAACCAACTATTCCTCACCACTTTTTCCCGGCGGGTACGTACGTGTGTACCTTTGCATTGCAAAACATAAAAATGCACACATCATGACAGCACCCGACTGGACAAGATTAGAAAATTCAGCAATCATATACCCCTCTTGCCGTACAAGCAAGTATGCAACCCTTTACCGCATGTCCATAACCCTGGACGCGCGGGTCGATGAAGAAAAGCTTCAGCAGGCACTCGTGTCGGTCATGCGCCGTTTCCCCAGTTTCCGTTACACACTCAGGCGCGGACTTTTCTGGTGGTTCCTCCAGAAATTGGAGAACGATCCCAGACTGGTCCGCCGCGGCGACCTCACCCCCATCAACCTCAAACGCAACGGCGGTTATATGTTCCGCCTCAGTTGTGATGGCTGCCGTATCGATCTGGACGTTTATCACGCCCTCACTGACGGCAACGGCGCATTGACTTTCCTTCTCAGCCTCACCGCAGAGTACCTTAAACTCGCGGGAGGAACGGTCGCCGAATATGGCAAGTGGATCTACAACCCCGAAGAAGAACCCGTCGCGGAGGAACTCGAAGACGGATTCGACAAATTCTCCGGCACCAAGGGATCCCTGGACGAGGAGAAGAAGGCCTGGCATATCAAGGGCACTGAGGAAGCTCCCGAGGTCCTCAATTCCCTCGGAGTCAGCATTTCCACCGATGAAGTCAAGGCTGCTGCCGCCGCTCGCGGCTGCACTGTCACCGAATTCATCTCCGCTGCGATGCTCGTGTCCATGCAGGAGGTCCGCTCCCGCCAGAAAGGTAAGAGCCCGTTCATCAGAATGGAACTTCCCGTCAACCTCAGGCCCATTTTCGGCAGTGTGACCCTGCGCAACTTTTCTTCCTATGTGCACCTTGGGATCGATGTCAGGGACGGTGACCTTCCGCTATGCGACATTCTGCAAGAGGTAAAACGCCAGAAGCAGCTCTTCGCCCAGCCCGGCCGCCTCACCACCCGCGTCGCCGGCAACGTCGCACTCGAAGACAATCCCGCCATCAGGCGCA
>CACZEU010000034.1 GCA_902780175.1 uncultured Bacteroidia bacterium | reverse complement strand
CGGAACCGTATCCTTGGGATATCCGGTTTGCCTGAAGCGGTTCCGTCAAGGGAGAGGAACGCTCCGGCGCTGCGGATAACCGAGTCGCGCACGGCGGCGGCATATCTGCTGAAATACTCTCCGGCGGAGGAGGCACGCTTGTGGGAGAGCGTCTCGTTTGCCCTCAGCAAGCCCTCCGGGGACGCGAAGGAGGCGATGGTTATGGAGTCCAGGTCGAACTCTTCGTTGACTATCAGGCTCCGTATATTGTCTTTGATGCGTCCGATTTCTTCCGGATTGTTGCCGAGCCTGGGCTCGATTGCCCATTTGCCCTGTTTGAATTCAATGTAGCAGGCCGTATTCGCCTCCACTCGGCGGCTGATTACCTTGTCGATGTAGCGTTCGGTGTTGTCTGCAAGGGTGGCGAGGGACGATATGTAGAAGGTAAGCGGCTCGGAGCGGGGGATGGTGTACAGGCGTTTGTCCTGTTCGCGTATGTCTCCGGACAGGCATATGTCCACCCTGCGCAGTGCCGGTGTCGTGTTTACTGTCTGGATGTAATTGTAGATGAAGTCCCCGTTGTCGTCCCTCAGGACGGTGTCGAGCCTTATGCCCTCGCTCACTATCGGCGCCTTTACATACTTGCGGTACATGGCGTCTTTCATGGCAATGCGCCGTTTGTTGCGGCGTACCAGCATGCCGTAGGTATAATGCCGGACTGCCTCCTGCTCGGTTACCCCGTAGCGGGAGGCGAAATCTTCGTCGGATACAAAGGTTGTATCAGCCTTGAGTGCGTACAGGTAGGGGAGATTGCGTTCCAGGAAAATTTCCAGGTCGTGCCTGTTTATGAAAAGTGTGGTGTCGGTAATGATCGAGTCCAGGAACCGCTTGTACTGCTGGTAGCCGCGCAGCTGGGCCTTGCGGTAGCCGCTTCCGGTGATAAGCACCGGCTCCAGGCGCAGGGAATCGCCGAGCAGGAACATGTCCGGGTCGAGACGGAGCTGCCATTTACTGTCGAGCATCTTTTCCGGTACGCGGACCTGGAATTCAAGGTCCACCTTGCCGTGGCGTTCGGCCACATTGCGGAAACGTGCGGTGACGTACGAAGCCGTGATACGGTCCGTTGCGACCATCTCGCCGTCGACGTCACGTACGGCGTTCATGATAAGGGTCTGGCGACCTTCGAAATCAACTATTCGGAGCGTATCCCTCTGGGCCTCGGGGAGCTTGAGCTCAGGGACCTTTGTCTCGCCGTCCGGGAGGGTCAGGTCGGCCTTGAGTTCCGAACTCCTTATCTGGTGAAGCTTGTGGGAAGTGCCGCAGGAGACGGCTGCTGCGACTGCCGCAATGGCGAAAAAGTGCAGCCAATGGGAAGAGAAGCGTTTCATTTGCATCAATAATAACGGTGCAAAGTTGGGCGGCTCCTGCGGATTCCCAATGGAGTTTTAAAAATCCGAGGACAAAAATTTACGATTCTTTAAGAACCGCTGCCGGCCTTAAAGAATCGTAACGCTGATTCTAATGGTTAAAAAACTATTTTAAACCCTCCCAGGGGCCTTTGAAGATGGTCTTGCACTGGGCAAGGCAGGCGGAGCAGCCCTGGATCTTGTAGAACTCTTCTCCCTTGGGCAGGAACACGTCCACACCGCGTGCGCGGGTGTCCCAGCCGTCGGCGTATAAATAAGTATAATATACAGTGCCGTAAGGGGTGAATTTGGACTCCAGGGGCTTGTTGGGCTGGGCTCCCATCTCTACGGTATAAGGTTCCGCCGGGGCGTAGGCATTCTCGTAGTCGGCTCCCTTGAGGCACGCAGCAGGGAGGTAGCGTTGGAGATAATCGTCATTTGCACCTGCCGCGCTGGAAGGGATTATCTTGTTCTTGAGAAGCTGGGCAATCTGGTTCGCCACTCCCTGGTCCTTGCAGAGGAGATTGAGGCACCTTTCGCCGGTCATCGAGTTCCTTGCGTAGATTTCCATGGCCATGGGGACCATCGCTACGGTTCCCGCGAGGCTCTTGCCCAGAAGACCTTCGTAAACGGCCTGGAACTCGGTGTAGCCCGAAGGGATATTGGTGAAGGTTACCGTCGCTTCAACCTTCTGCTCGTATTCTCCGGGGGCGTAATCGAAGTCTATAGCCCCGTTCAGGGTGTAGCTGTGCTCTCCATACTTCAGGGTGTTGCGGATGACCTGCACGTCGTATTTCTTTTCATTGACAAGGCCGGCCCACTTGTCCACATAGACTCTGTTGATGGCGTCGATAAGGGTGCATCCGGAGACGGCACCCGCCGCCAGGCAGAGCAGGGCGGCTGAATAAAGGGATGAAAGGACTTTCTTCATAACGGTTGATAGGATGTGTCGTCCAAAGGTACGAAAGGTTTGGGATAATACAAAAAAACGGGCGGGATCCTTGAAGGTTCCCGCCCGAAGAAGCGATGGGGCAATAATTACTTCGTGATGACCTTTGCCATCTCGAGGACCTTGTTGCTGTAACCCCACTCGTTGTCGTACCAGGCGCAGACCTTGACGAAGGTAGGATCGAGCTGGATACCTGCCTTGGCGTCGAAGACGGAGGTGCGGGACTCGCCGCGGAAGTCGGTGGCGACGACTGCATCCTCGGTGTAGCCGAGAACACCCTTGAGTTCACCCTCGGAGGCGGCCTTCATGGCAGCGCAGATTTCCTCGTAGGTGGCGGGCTTTGCAAGCTCGCAGGTGAGGTCGACGAAGCTGACGTCGGAGGTGGGAACGCGGAGGCTCATGCCGGTGAGTTTGCCGTTGAGCTCGGGGAGAACCTTGCCGACAGCCTTGGCAGCGCCGGTGGAGCTGGGGATGATGTTCTCGAGGATACCGCGGCCGCCGCGCCAATCCTTCTTGGAAGGACCGTCAACGGTCTTCTGGGTTGCGGTTGCAGCGTGAACGGTGGTCATGAGGCCACGGACGATGCCGAACTTGTCGTTGAGGACCTTGGAAAGGGGAGCGAGGCAGTTGGTGGTGCAGGATGCGTTGGAGATGATATCCTGGCCAGCGTAGGTCTCGTGGTTGACACCGTAGACGAACATGGGGGTGGCGTCCTTAGAAGGGGCGGACATGATGACTTTCTTTGCGCCGGCCTCGATGTGCTTGCGGGCCTTCTCGTCGGTGAGGAAGAGACCGGTGGACTCTACCACGACCTCTGCGCCGACCTCGTCCCACTTGAGGTTTGCGGGATCCATCTCAGCGGTGAGGCGGATCTTCTTGCCGTTGACGATGAGCCAGTTGCCCTCGACGGAAACTTCGCCCTGGAATGCGCCGTGTACGGAATCGTACTTGAGCATATAGGCAAGATAGTCGGGATCGAGAAGGTCGTTGATGCCTACGATCTCGATGTCCTTAGGGAAATTCTCAACAGCTGCGCGGAAAACCATACGGCCGATGCGGCCGAATCCGTTAATACCAAGTTTAACCATTTTTTTGTGTATAAAAGTTTAACAATACATTAATCCTTAAAAGGCGGCGCAAATTTATAAAATATTTGCCTAAAATCAATTATATTTGCAAAGATATTTTTGAGAAAACCGATGAGAATCCTTGTTACCAACGACGACGGCTTCCAGGCCCGCGGATTAAGGAGCCTGGTATGGGCCCTCAGACCTTTCGGAGACCTTACCATCATTTCCCCTAAATCCGCCCAGAGCGGTATGTCAATGGCTGTAAGCATGGGATTCCGTCCCATCGCCGTCAAGCACATGGAGACGCTCCCCGGTGAGGACTGGTGGTATCTGGACGGCACTCCTGCCAGCTGCGTCAAGTTTGGCCTGGACAACATTCTCTATCCTGAGAAACCGGACCTTGTCGTCTCCGGCATCAACCACGGCAACAATGCCGCCACCGCCACGCTGTACTCCGGCACGATTGGCGCCGTAATGGAAGGAACGCTCAACGGCATCCCTTCCGTCGGTGTCAGCCTGGACACTTTCGCCGAGGACGCGGATTTCTCCGCTGTAGAAAAACTTTTCCCCGGCATACTCCGTAAGCTGCTGGCCAATTTCAGCACCCGCAAGGGCACGTTCTACAACGTCAACTTCCCGTATCTTCCCGTGGATGAAATCAAGGGCATACGTCCCGCACGCGTAGGTTACGCCCACTGGGAGAAGGAGTACGTGCACTACGGTGCCGATTTCCTGGCCTCCAAGGGCCTCGGGCAGTCTTTCGCCGCCCGTGCCTACGCCGACACCAAGCTTCCGGACGAAGAACTCTACGTGATGGCCGGAGACTTCGTGAGCGAACCCGACAATCTCCCCGACGCCGACCACATCCTGATGTCCCAGGGCTACATTACTATCACGCCCCAGAACATATACAACACAGATATCGAAGAGATGAGTCGCCTATGCGATATTATCTGACAGCAGGGGAGGCCTCCGGCGACCTGCACGGCAGCAACCTGATCCGCGGCCTTCGGGAGGCGGACCCGGATGCGGTCTTCCGCTTCTACGGCGGAGACCTTATGGCCGCCGCGTCAGGACAGGAACCGGTCGTCCATTACCGCGAAGGAGCCGTAATGGGAGCCGACATCATCGCCAAGGCCGGCAAACTGCTGCGGAATCTGCGTAACTGCAAAAAGGACATATCGCAATGGAAGCCCGACGCCGTCATCCTAATAGACTATCCGGGGTTCAACCTGAGGTTGGCCGGGTACTGCCGCAGGCACGGCATAAGGGTGTTCTATTACATCCCTCCCAAGACCTGGGCCTCCCGTGAAGGCAGGAACCGGAAACTCAAGGCGTGGGTTGACAAAGTGTTCATCGTGTTTCCTTTCGAGGTGCAGTATTTCACCGGGGCCGGTGTGCCTTTCGTTTACAAGGGGAACCCTCTCGTGGATGCCATCGAGGCACACGAGTTCAAGCGCCCCTGCGAAGAAAGATACATCGCGGTCCTGCCCGGTTCCCGCATAGGGGAGATCCGCAGGACCCTGCCGGTATGCCTCCGGGCTGCTGAAGAATTGGGCCGTAAAGTCCTTGTCGCAGGTGCCCCCGCCCGCTCGGTGGAAGACTATGAACCTTTCCTGCAAGGACATCCCGGGGCAGAGGTTATCCTTGACCGGACATACGATATTCTAAAGTATGCCGATGCGGCGATAATCAATTCAGGCACAGCCTCTTTGGAGGCGGCACTTATAGGAACGCCACAGGTTGTCTGCTGGAGCACTTCCGCGCTTGCCTGGTGGTATGCAAATCACATCCTGAGGGTGGCCGACCACATACCTTTCATATCCCTCGGCAACCTCTGCCTCGGCAGGGAAGCCTTCAGGGAACTGCTGCAGGGCGGTTTCAATAAAGACTCCGTAGTGCAGGAGGTCCGCCGGCTCCTTGACGACATTCCGTACAAGGAACGCATGCTCCGGGACTACGGGCAGATCCGGGAATCCCTCGGCGGCTCCGGCGCATCTGCCGCCGTAGCCCGCGCAATGATAGAAGAAATCAAATCCAATACCATATGAAAAAACTGATAATCATAGCTTTCGCAGCAGTTTCGCTCTGCAGCTGCTCCGTACTGACCGGTATCAACTGGAATCCCAACGGCCTGGCATCCGCAGCAGGGAAGGCCATGACGGCCGCCAGCATCAGCGACGAAATGGTAGTTGAACTGAGCGCCCAGACCATCGCCCAGCTCGACGCCCAGAACACTATCGACAACGGCGCCTACAAGCGCAGGCTCGACCGTGTAATGGCAGGTGTGACCGACATCGACGGCATGCCTGTCAACATGAAGGTCTATAAGACCGAAGAGATAAACGCATTTGCCTGCGGAGACGGCTCCATACGCGTTTATTCCGGCCTGATGGACGTCATGGACGACGACGAACTCGTTGCCATCATCGGCCACGAAATCGGCCACGTCCACAACCAGGACACCAAGAAATCCATCAAGGCCGCATATCTTGCCTCTGCAGCCCGCGACGTGGTGGCTTCCGCCGGCAATTACGGTGCGCTTGCGGCATATCTCCTGGGAGACATCGGCGAGGCCTTCGTGAGCGCCCAGTATTCCCAGCAGCATGAGTACCGCGCAGACCAGCACGGCTGCCAGTTCGCCATAGACCGCGGCCGCAGCCCCTACAGTATGTACAATGCCCTGCAAAAGCTGCTTCAGCTTTCACAGGACACCAGTACATCCATTATCGCACATATGTTCGCCGACCATCCCAAGACCGAACTGCGGGCCGAAAAGATGAAGAAGATGGCCGACGACTACGTAGCTAAATCTTCAAAATAGCGTAAACCAGATTCTTGACGACATAGAGCGTCAGCGAGAGCAGGCCGACGACCGACCAGTTCAGCCTGCATAATACACAGACAAGGATGGCCGCGAGCACCAGAAATGCGAACGCCATCCTTTTGTTTTTCAGGCTCTGGGGGTCGTCTGAGTGGAACTTGAGCGAGAACATGGGCACCTCGCTCACGAGCAGTGCGGAAAGGCAGACGCTCAGAACAGGGATGAAAACCGGGCCGGCGCACCACTGGGCGAGGAAGCAGGCCGGATCTGCCGCGACGTAAAAGCAGAGGGAGCCGACAAGCAGGGCGCAGGCAGGTGTGGGCAGGCCGAGGAAACTGTCGGTCTGGCGTGTATCCACATTGAATTTAGCGAGCCTCAGGCCGCTGGCGAGGGTGATAAGCAAGGGGACCCAGCACACCCAGCTTTCGCCGAACATGCAGGTGCGGCAGAGGTTGTACAGCATAACCGACGGCAGCACCCCGAAGGAAACGAGGTCCGACAGGGAGTCGAGTTCCTTGCCGAGGTCGGAATATGCATCCAGGGCGCGGGCGGCCAGGCCGTCCAGGAAGTCTGCGAGGGAGGCGCCGAGCATCAGCAGGAAGGCGATGTCCAGGCGGCCGCGGAAAGCGAAGATAACCCCGATGATCCCGCAAAGGAGATTCATCGAGGTTATCATGTCTGGGATATACTTCTTCATCAGAACTACTTGATTCCGAGTTTGGCTTTAAGGTCTTTGGGGAGGGCGTCCTTGTGGATCATGATATCGAGGCTCTGGCCCCTTACGAAAGACTCGGTGGCGTACCAGATGCCCTTGTATTTGCCGGTTTCGCCCCAGGAGTTCTTGACCATGTAGTATTTCTTGCCGTCCTGGTCCTTGGCAATTCCGTAGATGTGCATGCCGTGGTCGTCGGTGAGGGTCTTGTTGTCGAAGTCCTGCTGGCGGAGTTCCTGGGTTGCGTCTTTTTCGACTACCGAAACGGGGGCCGGCTTACCCTCTTCCTTGCCTACCCAGTGCTCGCGGTCGGAGCCGGCAGCGGAAGCCTTTACGTCGATGTTGACTGCAAGGCCGTCACGGGTGAATCCGGGATGGCTTACGTCGGCGCCCCAGGCAACTGTATAGCCGTTGTTGATGGCATTGTCGAGAACGGACATAAGTTCGTCGATGGTGACATTGTATGCCTCGTCCCAGCGCCAGTTGTCGCAGACCTCGATGGCGAATTTGGTATAGAAGGGGTGATGTGTGAAACTTGTGAGAGTCACGTAGTCGTCGGGATTGATCTTCATGGCGTCGCGGTAGCTGGCGGGGGTGTATTCCTTGCCGTCTGCGATGAATTTCTCAGGGCATTTGCCGAGATACTCGTCGAGAACGGCCTGGAAAGAGCGCTTCCAGGCAGTGGAAAGCTTGCGGTTGGGGTTCTTGACGACTGCGGAGACGATGCTCTTGAGCACGGAGTCGAGTTCGCCCTGTACGGGGAGTTCGGTGCCGTAGTTCATTCCGGTCATGGCTTCGTTGGTGACGATACCGTGGTCGCGGATGACATGGAGGACGTCGTCGGCCTCGGAGCCGGCGCCGAAGGTAAGGTTGCCGTCCAGGCGGACGTATTTGTCGGCCCTTTCTGCGTAGGAATGGCTGACTACGAAGAATTCCGAGAAGTCGGGATACTTGAGGGTGTCGGTAATCTTGCCCAGGCGGATGGCCTCGGATTCAAAGAAAGAGATGGCTGAGAAAGCCCAGCAGGTGCCGCTGTTGTTCTGGTTCTTGACTGAGGTGATGGGGTTTGCCTTTACCGTGGTGAACTGATAATCGGGCAGTGCTGCGGTCGGACGCCTCTGGGCGAATGACGCCGAGCATACGAGAGCAAGAGACAGGAGAACTAAAAATTTCTTCATATGGTGTTGATATTTGTGTTAACACTTAGTCCTACAAATATAAGGAAAATCGGAAAAAAGTGGCTATTTTTGTAAAATAATTGCCACTGCAACAATCATGCGAAAACTGCTGATACCGATACTCCTCATCGCCTGCCTGTCATCGTGCAAGGTCAACGAACAGGCCCGTGACCTTCCAAGGGTCACGTTCACGGCGACGCACGAGTCCGACCCCGGTTCCAAAACGACACTGAGCGAAAACCACGTCCTGTGGTCCGCAGGCGATGCCATATCCATCTTCAGCACCAGCTGCACCACGGGAGAACAATATTTGATAAACGATGAAGACGCCGGGACGGGACAGGCCCGCTTTACCGGCAATTCTGTCGGCGCGGCTCCTTATTATGCCCTTTATCCGGCAGGCGGAGGCGCAGTCCTGGAAGGTTCCGCCATCAGGCTTTCCCTTCCGGCCGTCCAGCCGTACGCCGCATCCGGATTCGCCTCCGGTTTCAACCCCATGATCGCGTCTTCCTCGGATCTGTCCCTGCATTTCAGGAACCTGTGCGCACTGCTGACAGTACGGCTTACCGGAAGCGGCACCGTCACGTCCGTCAGCATCACATCCAACAAGGCTGAGTCCCTGTGGGGGACGGCAAGTGTGGGCCTGAATTATACCGACGCCCCCACCCTGGTAATGACCGATACGGCAGACGACGCCCACTGTACAGTGGTGCTCGATTGCGGTGCCGGCGTCGCGCTTGGCACCGACCCCGTCGAATTCTCCCTTGTCGTCCCGGCCGGCTCTCTCTCCGAGGGCTTTACCCTCAAGGTCACCGATGATGCGCAGGGAAGCATGACCAGGAGTACGTCAACTCCGATTTCCCTCCGCCGCTCCGTCTGCAGCAGGATGTCTCCCATCCCATATGTCCAGACTGATTCTCCTTTCCTGAACCAGAGCGTTTACGGAGTCTATACCATCGACGGCAGCGGTCCCGTCCCGGTCAAGACTTACGTCAAGGGCACGGACCAGCTGGCCCTGAGATATCGTCTCGACTCGAAGACCTTCCGCATCCAGAGCCTCCAGACCAGGAGCGCCCTGCTTGTCACTTTCCCCACTGAAATGGAAGTCGGAGGCAGTTATCCCCTAACCGTTGAATCAGTCGGCAGCACCGGAGTCGACGACGCAAGCGTCACGGCAACCCTCCTCAAGTCCGAAGGCGGCAGGCTGTGGCTCCAGGAAACTTCCGGCAACCGTGGATTCATAATCGCAGGCGAACTATGAAAAAGATAATCATCTCCGCACTTGCACTGCTGGCCGCAATAGCGGTGAATGCCAATCCCGTCGGCATCCAGAAGGCCCGCAAGGTCGCCGGCCTCCGCCTCGATGTCCAGGAGACTGCCCTCAGGGAAGTATCCACCGGCCAGAGCGACCCGGCATATTACATTTTCAACAGGCAGGGCGGTGGCTTTGCCATCATATCGGCCGACGATTGCCTTACCCCCGTCCTGGGATACTCCGACAAGGGCGGCATCGATCCGGACCGCATCCCTGAAAACATGAAATTCTGGCTTGGGCAGGTCAGTGCCGCCGCCACTGAGATACGTGAGATAGGATACAGGCCGCTCAGGTCCACGCTGGAAGAGTGGGAGTGCCCTGTACGCCCCCAGACCAAGGCCGGCGGCTCCAGGCTCCTCGAACTTCCCAAATGGTACCAGGAGGCACCGTACAATTATTACTGCCCCAGGATCAAGGGAGAGTCCGGCCAGTCTATGACCGGATGCGTAGCCACGGCGATCAGCATGGTAATGCGTTACCACGAGTGGCCCCCCTGCGGTACCGGCACGCTCCCCGACTACCATATGTATTACGAAGGCAGCAACTACACCGGCTATTATTACCTCCCCGGCCACGAACTCGGACACGAGTACAAATGGTCCCTTATGCCCTTTGCCGACGTATCCGTCACCAGTTCAAGTTATACCCCCTCGGAAGGCGAGAAACAGATTGCCTGGCTGATGTACGACTGCGGCATCATGATGCAGGCCGGTTACAGCTATGACGGCACCGGAGCCATATCCCAGTACATTCCCGGAAGGATGCACGAGTATATGCATTACAAGAGGGCCAGTTATGTCGCCAAGGACAGCTATCAGGGCGACTGGGTGGCCCTGCTCAAGGCGCAGATAGACCGCGGCCTGCCCGTCATCTACGGAGCGGACGACAGCAGCCAGGGAGGCCATCAGTTCCTTGTCTGCGGCTACGACGAAAGCGACAGGCTGTTTGTCAACTGGGGGTGGGGCGGCAGCAGCGACGGATACTATGCGATCAGTTCCTTCATTCCCAAATCCTCCGGCTTCCGTTTCACGTCCAACCACGACGCCATAATCAACCTGGAACCGGACAGGAGCTTCGTCCCCGTCCCTGTGGAACAGGAAGAGCCCGAGGTTGTCGTCCCTTCAAAATCCAACGGCCCCGACGAGCCTGAGTACGATGTGCCTTCGACCACCTACCTGCAGGCGGATGTTTACAGCAACAACGAATATTACGGACTTGAGGTCTATAGCGGCCAGATCTCAGAGGGCTCGACTTTCTCGATGACGGCCGGAGTCCTCAAGAATCCCACCAATGTCCGTTACACGGGCTATTACCGATTCGACCAGTGTTCCTACGACGGCACTTTCATAGGCACACTCGGTTATTATAAGAAGAGCGGGTCGATTACGACTTTTTACGTTAACGCTGGCAAGACCTATGCAATCACTTCGGGCCAGTCCTGCAAGGCGTCGTTCCCCATCTCTCTCGGAGACAAGATCATACTTTCCACTTCCACGACCAACAATGCCACGTCCACCTGGACCCAGGTCCCCTGGGCCAAAGACGGTTACACCCTGGGAGAGTATCCTATGATAAATATGGCGTTCATAGATCCGGTATCCAGGAACGATGTCGTGAATACTGCCGAATTCTTCCTGGAGTATAATGTTTTTGACCTTGGCAATGCCGTCCGTGCCGAGATTGACTATGAAGACGGCTCTTCAGAAGTAATCATCCTTGAGTTATAGCGTATGCGAAGATTATTCATATTCCTGCTGATTGTTGCGGCGGCGGTTTCCTGCCAGCGCCAGGCCGGCCACGGGCGCGAGCCGGTGCGGTTGGTTTACGATATTGCCGGCGGCTCCGATGCGCACGGCGCCGCAGTCCTGGCGGCCAGTGGTTCGCCCCAGTCTTCCGGCGAGATTTTCCTTGCCGGTTCGCCGGTCTATACCAGGCTGCTGGCTTCGCATTTCCTGGAATGCGACATATTTGACAATGTACGCGGACGCGACTGGTCCGACGGCCTGCGGGATTTTGCCGGAGAGACCTTTTCATGCATCGAGGATTCTTCTTTCTCTCCGTACGGACGTTTTGCCGCTTCGCCGGATTCCCTGCGCGAACTGGCAGTCAGGTATGCCGTCGCCGCCCTTGACACCCATTGCAACGTCAGCGTTTACGACCTGGACGGCAATGCCGCCAAGGTCCCGGCCAAGATCCTGGTCCTTTCCGACCCCTGGCTGCTGCTTGACGGTAAATTCGATATCGACACTCTGTTTACCCTTACCGGCGCTTCCGTGCCTGTCGTTTCGCCCCAGAAGCTTATGTTCGATTCCGTATTGGCAGGGGAGAAGAAGGCGTTCAACGTCGGCATAATCTGCGACAGTACCTATGCCGGCACAGGCGTCTATCCGGAATTGTTCCGGCGTTCCTGCGCGGAGCATGACGTCATCGGCGCCCGTTGCACCGAGGGCTCGGGGGATCTGTTCTCTTTCCTTCAGGCCTATATGGAATCGGGGCACCAGGAGACTCTGGACGCTATCCTTGTCGATGACCTCTCGCTTGATATGGAGGTACTTTCCGGGCAGCTCAGTGCCATTCGCAATTTCAGCAGGGAAGAGTCGATGCTCTACGGAAAGTTTATTTCTCCATCCCTCGCGATAATCGACGCCTGCGGCCTTACCATGAAGGAGTGTTACCGCATCCTCCGCTCACGAAGCCTCTTTACGCACAGGATCGCCCAGCCGGCCAGCCGCACCTATGTGGTGACGCCAAGGCCCTGGGCCGACGATATGCAGTTCCTTCTCATCCCTTCAGAAAATGTTCAAAATCAGCATATCACCAGAAGATATTGACAAACTGCCGCTTGGAGTATTCCCGGGAGAAATCGTAGTCGTCGACAAACCCGGCCTGGAATACGAGAAGGCTATCTTTTACCTGCGGCGCCAGAAGATTCTCGGGTTCGATACCGAAAGCCGCCCAGTTTTCAGCCCCGGGCAGAGGAATAACGGAGTCGCCCTCCTGCAGTTGTCCGGCCCGAAGAAGGCATACCTTTTCAGGGTGCAGACGCTTGGGATGAGGCGTTCGTTATGTGCGCTTCTTGCGAGTGAGAAGGTAATTAAGGTGGGAGCCGCGTGTCTGGACGACGTCCGTGGTCTTCAGCGCATCCATGGTTTCAAGGCCGCGGGTTTCGTGGACCTGCAGAAGATTGCGTGGGAGTGGGGTATCAGGGACAAGAGTGTCAAGAAGCTTGCCGCCAATATACTCGGATGCCGCATCTCCAAGGCGCAGCAGCTTTCCAACTGGGAGGCTTCGGGCCTTACGGAGGCGCAGTGCAAGTATGCGGCCACCGATGCCTGGGTATGCAGGGAAATGTATCTCAAGTTGCTTGATAGCGAACGTCATCCGCTGACTCCGGATGAATTGCTTCCTCCCGCCGACAAGCTGGCGCGCGAGCAGGCGCAGGCCCGCAAGGAAGCTGCTCAGAAGAAACAGGAAGAGGAGCGGCTTGCCGCCCGGAAGCGTCGCCGCCATCGCAAGAAAAAGAAGTCCGCAAATGATAAAGCTGATACTGAAAAAGGGCAGGGATGAGTCTCTGTTGCGTTTCCATCCGTGGGTTTTCTCGGGTGCGATAGCCCAGATCCAGGGTTCTCCCAGGGAAGGGGATCTTGTTGCCGTTCACGATTGCGAGGGGCGGTATCTTGCCTGCGGGCATTACCAGGTCGGTTCAATTGCCGTCCGCATCCTGAGTTTTTCGGGTGATCCGCAGTCTCCTTCGTTCTGGGTGGATGCCATTGCACGTGCCCGCGCCGAGCGGCAGGCAATAGGCTTGCCGTCCGCCGCTACCAACTGCTTCCGCCTCGTCCACGGGGAGGGGGATGGTCTTCCGGGGCTCATTATCGATTGGTACGACGGGGTTTGCGTCATGCAGGCCCACAGCGTCGGTATGTTCAGGGCGAAGAACCGTATATGTGAGGCCCTTCAGGATGTGTTCGGGGAGGAGCTTAAGGCTGTTTACGACAAGAGTTCTGGTACTGCGCCGTTCAAGGCCGGGCTGGAGCTTATCGATGGCTATCTGTTCAAGGCTCCGGGCTTTGATGCCAATGAGCTGACGGTCCTGGAGAACGGGCATAAGTTCATCGTCAATTGGGTGGAGGGCCAGAAGACCGGGTTTTTCCTTGACCAGCGGGAGAACAGGGCTTTGGTCGGCCGGTATGCTGCCGGCAGGAGCGTGTTGAATCTTTTCTGCTATACCGGGGGATTCAGCATTTACGCCCTCGCTGCAGGCGCTTCGGGGGTGGACAGTGTCGATTCTTCCGCCAGGGCGATGGCCCTTGTAGACCGCAATGTGGAGGCCAATGGAGCCGCTGACCGTCATCATAGTCTTTGTTGCGATGCCATTGAGTACCTTGGGGCGGTTCCCGAGGGTAAGTACGACCTTATAATTGTCGATCCTCCTGCATTCGCCAAGCACCGCGGCGTACTCAAGAATGCCCTTCGCGCTTATCAGCGCCTCAATGCCGCGGCTATTTCGAAAGTTGCTCCCGGCGGGCTTGTTTTCACTTTCAGTTGTTCTCAGGTGGTCGACAAGACTGCATTTGCTGAATTGGTTTTCAGCGCCGCCGCCCAGACCGGCCGTAGCGTCCGTATCCTCGACCGCCTCTGCCAGGGAGGAGACCACCCAGTCAGTATCTATCATCCTGAAGGAGAATACCTTAAGGGCTTGCTTCTTTACGTCGAATAGAGCTTCTGCTTACTATACGGCGTTTTCGGAAAAAGGGTACTGTCCATGAAACCCTCCGCTTCGCTCCGTCCCTCCCACTGTCCCTGACGGGCCAGCGGGCCCCTCCCATTCATGCGGCCATGGGCGGCCACAGGTTTCATGGACAGTACCCTTTTTCCGAAAACGCCTCCCGGGATCGTACCGCATCCCTTTTGCTAAATGGCATTTGTGGAGCATAACAATGTCCGCTGCGCTACGCTTGCTTCGCCTGATCCGAACCGAGACTGGTTCCGCCGGCACGCAGCCTGCTTTCCAGAAACGCCTCCCGAAATCGTACCGCGTCCCTTTTTCTGAAACTGTTATCCGGCGTCTATGAGTTCGAGGAGGCGGTCGATGGCTTCGTGGTCGGGGATGTGGCGAAGGACGGGCTGTCCTTTGCGGTAGATTGAGACTTTGCCGCCGCCTTCGCCGACGTAGCCCCAGTCGGCGTCGGCCATTTCACCGGGGCCGTTGACAATGCATCCCATGACGGCTATCACCATACCCTTGAGGTGGGAGGTGCGGCGTTTGACTTCTTCGAAGGTTTTTTCGAGGTTGTACATCGTCCTTCCGCAGCCGGGGCAGGCTATGTATTCGGGGCGGTAGAAGCGTCTGCGGGCGGCCTGCATTATTTCGTCTTCCAGATGGGGGTCGAGTCCGGCGGAAGGGGGTATCGAATCTATCTGGCGGTCCAGAAGTTGGGGACCCCAGTGGATGGCGGCGTCGAGCATGGGATTGCGGGAAGAGGGGCCGAAAGGGCTGAAGTAATCAGCGAGATAAGCGGCGACAGGCAGTTCATTTACAGGGGTTTCCGTGAGGGATACGCGAATGGTGTCTCCTATTCCTTCTCGGAGAAGGGATGCTATTCCTACGCAGGATTTGATCCTGCCGGATTCGCCGTTGCCGGCTTCCGTGACGCCTAGGTGGAGGGGGAAGACGACTCCGTTTTCTTTCATCATGGCAACCAGTTCGCGGTAGGCCTGGACCATCACTACGGTGTTGGAGGCCTTGAGGGAGACTACGACGTTGTAGAACGAGGCGTCTATACACATCCGGAGCCATTCCATGGCCGCTTTTGCCATTGCGGAAGGGGTGTTGCCGTAGAGGTCGGTTATGTATTTGCCCAGGGAACCGTGATTGAGGCCGACTCGCACGGCGGTGCCGTGTTCGCGGCAGACTTCGAGGAAGCGGGCGAACTGTTCGCGGGCTTTCTGGTGGTCGGGGTGGAAGTTGCCGGGGTTGATGCGTACTTTTTCTACTACGGAGGCGCAGGCTATTGCGGTTTCCGAGGAAAAGTGGATGTCGGCGACGAGGGGGACGTTGCAGCCTCGGCTGCGCAGCCTGGTATGTATTTCCCGCAGGGCGGGGACGTCCTGCAGGCCGGGGACGGTCACCCGGACCATCTGCGCACCTGCGGCTGCAAGTTCGAGGCACTGTGCGACGGTGGCGTCCACGTCGCTCGTGTGTGTATTGCACATTGTCTGGACGACCACCGGCCGTCCTCCGCCGATGACGAGGCTGTCACCTACGCGGACTTCAATCGTTTTGAGCCGTTCCATAAACTATGTCCTTTGCTTC
Source organism: uncultured Bacteroidia bacterium (assembly GCA_902780175.1). GTDB lineage: Bacteria > Bacteroidota > Bacteroidia > Bacteroidales > UBA932 > Cryptobacteroides. Next base: position 2,828 of record CACZEU010000034.1, on the reverse strand, counting down.
CTGGCGAAGCTGTCTGTCTGTGCGTCCCGTACGCTTGGTCAGCTGGAAATAGACTCCCAGCATGACGGAAATGTCGATGGGGTTGGAATATCGGTAGTAATATGTGTTCTGGGGATGGAACATCGGATTGTAATAATCCGGTTCATACAGGTTCTGGAGGCTCCAGCGGCCGAGTACGTTCAGGTGGATCTCTATCGGGTCGAACATCAGGCCGAATCCGACGCCGCCCATCACACCATAGTCGAAGCGGCGTTCGTAGTCGCGGAACTTGTTCTGGAATTCTTCGTCGAGATACTCGCCGGAACGGGTGACGGACAGGCGGTAGCCTACGTAGCCGCCGAGATTTGCGAGTACCTTGAAGGGCGCGGAATCGACGTGGATCTGCATCATAGCGGGAAGTTCGACCGTCTCCATCGATTCATAGGTGGCTCCGTCGATGAATCCAAGGGGGAATCCGGTGTCGGGATTGTTTTTGAAGCGGACTCCGGAATGGGAGTAGGACAGTCCCACGGTAATGCCGAAATAGGGGATATAGTCGAACATCTTCTCGTGATGGGTGTACATTATCGAGAAGTATGTGGGATTGAAGATGAATTCAGCACCCATCTTTATGGGGTTGAACGAGATTGTGGAGAAGGTCACGCCGTAGTTGACGCCCAGCAGGGAGTAGTCGTTGATTTCTTTGCCGGATATGGTTTTTACGTCCAGCGAGTCAAGGTATCCGTCGGTATATGCGAGCGTGTCCAGCTGCGCCCGGCAGAGGGGCGACAGGACGGCCAGCAGCACTGTTGCAAGTAAGATTCTTCTCATAGCTGATTTAGCAGGGCTTTGACGTCGATTGGCTGTTCCACCTCGGCTCCGGCGGGAATCTCGAGGAATTCCTCACCGTTGAACGTGGCGTAGATGACCGATTCGGGCTGACGGTGTTCCAGCAGGGAACCGGTATCCACTATGGAGTTGCTGTTGCCGTCGTCGGTGATGCGGATGGAGTACTTGCCTTCCTTGAGGTAAGGGAAGGTGAGGGTGGCGTCTGAGGTAATGATGTATGTCCTGAGGGAACCCTGGCGTTTTTCGTCCTGGAGGTCGATGATTATCTTGCCCTTTACGCCGCTGAACGGGACCTTGAGCGTGCTGAGCTTGTCGTCTGAGGGCAGCGAAACCTTGACCTTGGTGCTGTCGGAATAGAAACCGCCGATGTCCCGGAAAGCCCTGTGGGGCACCTTGAGTGTGTATTCATATCCGGGGAGAAGGGTTTCTTTGGGCCTTATTATGTAACGTCGCAGGTCGGCCGTGTCGCGCTCGACGGTCACGGAACTCTTGAATTCCTTCTGTTTGGGATTGAGGTAGCGGAAGTCGAGGGAGTCGAAGCGTTCGTAGATTATCGGCCGGTCGAATTCCAGGCTGAAGCCGTTCTGTTCTACGGTCTCGGGCGTAACGTTGAGCTTGAACGTGCAGGTGGTGTCTTCGTGCTTGATTTCCTTGCGCTTTATGTTCTGGAACAGTTTCTTGCCCTCAGGCATGGTAAGCCGGACGTGTTCGAGTTTGGGAACCAGCAGGCCGGTGGAGTCGGTCATACGGTAATTGACGAAGATGTGGAGGGTGTCGGGAGCCGGCTTGCGGTTGTTCACCCATATTTCCAGACTGTCCTGGAGAATGTTGAACTGGGTGATGAGTTCCGCCGACTTGTAACCGCGCACCCAGAGGGAATCGATCCAGACATACGGGGCGTTGAAAGTGACGTAGGCCGAACGGTCGCCGGTGCGCTCGCGGTTGACCATAAACTGCTTGGTGGGCTTTTCGCGGAAAAGGCGCATCCTGTAGTCGACCCGGCGGGCCTCGCACATAAGGGTGTCAAGCATATCGTACTTGAGCATTTCCGGGAGGGTGTCCGCCACGTGGACGGTAGGACGTATGACTGAATCGACGAATGCGATGAGGTCGTTGTCGGGGTCGTAGATGTTGTCTCCGGCGTTGTCCCGCAGGCCGTACAGGCGGTACAGGGTGTCTTCGAGGTAGGGGAGGCAGAAGTAGCCCCAGTCGTCGGTCTTGACTGCGGCGACGGGGCGCTGAAGGAATACGGCGGAGTCGGACAGGTCCTTGTACAGCAGCGCCGTGGCGCCCTTGACGGGCTTGAGGGTGTTGCAGTCGAGTATCTTTCCGGTTATGAGCAGGGAGTCGATGGTGGGACCGGTGGAGAATACGTATGTGTATCCCGGGAACATGTTGCCCTCGTTGTTGTCGGCGATGGCGTCGGACAGGTGGAGGGTGTAGGTGGTGTTGGAATCGAGGGGCTCTTCGAACTGGACGATCAGGAACTTCTCGCGTATGCGTGCCTTGGGGGCCTTGGCCTGGGGCGGCGACAGGAAGATGTTCTTCATGTTCTTGATCGTGACGTATTCGTCGAAGCGGAAGACTATGCGGGTCTTCTGGCGGGGGACGTTGACCGTGCCGGGAAGGGGATCGATGCCGATGATGAGCGGCGGGATGGTATCCTTGTCGCCTCCGGTGGGGGACTGTGTGGTGTTCGCGCAGGAATGCACGAACAGCATCGGTATGAAAATGAGTGCCGCTACGATTTCCGGCAGGTATCTTTTTATCATAATTCGCATGTGACTACATCTTCTATGCCGTCGATCTGGCGGAGCGCGTTTTCAATTTCTTCCATAAGCCCGGGGCGGTTGTTGCCCAAAAGGGTTATGCGTATCGGTATCTCCTGTCCGGAGGCTTTCTGGCGGCTTCTGAGTATTTCTTCGCCGCGCCGCAGCTGGTCTTCACCGGCGGTGCGGAGGTAATCCAGCACCCTGCGGCGGGCGTGACTGGTCTGGAGG